>CADBOD010000030.1 GCA_902796165.1 Oscillospiraceae bacterium
ATACGGCACCATGGCCAAGCGGTAAGGCAGGGGCCTGCAAAGCCCTTATCCCCAGTTCGATTCTGGGTGGTGCCTCCAAAGCGAAAATCCTATCACGAGAGTGGTGGGATTTTTGCTTTGTATTATTCATTTTTCAATATTCATTATTAAGTATTCATTAAATAAATTGTGGCAGGATTTTCTCAATGAATAATGAATACTTAAAACTTAATAATGAATAATTTCGGTGTGGCTTCGCCACGAAATATGAATAAAACAAACCGCCGGCAGTTTTAACTGACCGGCGGTTTAATCGTCAATGTATTCCATAATATCTTGGACTTTGCATTTTAGTATCTTGCAAAACACTTCTATCGTATGTGTGCTTACGCTTTCGTTTCTTTTTAGTCGGGTAATTTGCCCGGGACTGATATGATATTCTTTAATGAGCATATATTGCGAAACTCCTTTTTCTTTCATGGTTTCCCAAAGTTTGTCATAGGTAATCATATTTCTCATCTCCCTATTGACATATTAACCGATTGTGGTATATAATAATATTAACCAATATCGGTTAATGTATGCAGGGGGTGACATGATGAAATATTTAACCGTAAAAGAGGTTGCTGAAAAATGGGGATATAGTGAAGCGACAATCAGAAAGTGGTGTCAGCAGGGTTTAATCAAAGTAATAGTTGGTGCCGAAAAGAAAAGCGGTCGCTGGCAGATACCGGCTGACGCAAAGTGTCCTAAAAGTATTAAGAAATAAAAACAATTTTTTGTAGTAAAAACGGAGGGTTAAATATGGATGAAAAAATACTGATAAGAAGTGAAAAAATGAATACAGCAAATTTTTTGCTTAAATGGTTTGCAATAGCAGCGGCACCATTTTTTGCACTTGGAATCGTTGTTGCCATTATCAATGTAGAAAAAGATGCTTCTGTTCTTCTTGTACCGTTTGCTTCTGGTGTTATTTTTGGCACTGTTTTGACAATACCTGCAATTATTTTCTATTTCATGTATAAAAAAATGGAGTTGATAGTAACTGATAAAAGGGTTTACGGTTTTGCGGCTTTTGGAAAGAGAGTGGATTTGCCTATGGACTCAATAACTGCTATTTCTACCTCAATGTTAAAGGGAATAGGTGTTTCTACTGCTTCCGGCAGGATTAAATTTGCGTTTATTAAAAACCGAGATGAAATTCAAAGAGTATTGAGTAAGCAGATAATGGACAGGCAATATCCAAATGCAAACAAATCGTCATTAGGCGAGAACGTAGGGTCAAGTATTACAGAACTTAAACAATATAAAGAGTTGTTAGATACCGGCGTTATTACGCAAGAAGAATTTGAAAAAAAGAAAGAACAATTATTGAAATAATAAGACACCGGGGACATTTCTATGTGTTTTAATCCCGCTTGTCAAAAGGGGCATTTATCACAAAAAATCTCGTTCTTCGGAACGAGTTTTTTTATCCATTGCGAAGCGGGTGGTATATCATCAATGTGCTTTGCACATTGTATCTCATCAGCCAGTAGGGCAGTATATTATCACGGCTTTGCCGTGTATCAAAACGCTTTTGCATTGATGATATACAAGACTTCGTCTTGATGATATGCAATTCCTGCGGAATTGATGATATACACGTTTCGCGTGATTAGAAGGACATCACCATGAGCGTAAATCTTCGCCATAGGCGAAATTCTGGGAAAACACTAAATTGGTACATCCGAAAGGATGTCCTTTTTTGGAGGCACCACAAGAGAAAACCGGTGATATAAAACCAGTAAAGCGAGCAACAGAAAACAATGTTGTTTTGTTGAAAAATTTATGGTAGTATGTAATCGGTAAATTTATAGTTAGTGTATTATTCTTACAATCGGTTGTAGGGCAGAAGCTGGGGTTGTTTAGGAAAACCCGACTATTCTGTATTTATTATTGGAGGTTTATTATGATAACAAAGAATAATAATCATAACAAAAATAATTTCGCCGCATTTGTTACGGATTTTGAAAAACTAAACCTTCGCATTAGCGGAAGAATGAATTAAAATCCTAATAAAACAAAAATCAAAATATTGCTTTTAGTTTTCCTTTGTGATATAATTGACGGGTATTATAAGCGGTTAAGGCAGGTGTTAATTATGTCACAGTCTATTCATGAAGGTCATCGCAAGCGTATGCGCGAGGAAATTATGAAAAACGGGCTTGATAAAAACACCCCACCGCATAAAGTTCTTGAATTTCTTTTGTTTTACTGCATAAGCCGCAAGGATACTAACCCGATAGCGCACGCGCTTATAAACAAATTCGGCTCACTTTCGGGCGTGCTTGATGCGCCTATTGAGGAAATAGCGAAGGTTGAGAATATGAGTGAAAGCTCCGCTTTGCTCATAAAATCTATAATGCCTATCGCGCGTATATATTATAATGAAAAGTCAAATGAAGTTCCTGCTTTTATGGGACTTGACGATTTGGGCGAGTATGCCGTGAAGCAGTATGTAGGGCTTACAACCGAGAGGGCAGGCGTGATATCGCTTGACGGCAAAGGCAAGCTATTAGGCTTTGATTTTTTATCTGACGGGGATGTTTCTTCTGTTGGCCTTTCGTTTCGCGATATTATCAGTTGTATTATAAAGAGAAATGCCGTTGCTGCCGCACTTGTGCATAATCATCCGAGCGGTATAGCGATACCGAGTGCTAAGGACGGTGTTATTACAGAGAAGCTTGCGGATACACTTGACAGTATCGGAGTTTATCTTATCGATCATATTATTGTGGGTGCGGGGGATTTTGTATCTATGGCGCAAAGCCGTGAATATTCCCATATATTTTCCGCGCATCATATGTAATTTTTTATCCGGGCTTTTGCCCGGATGTTCTGTTTTATAGATATAGGCTTACACTCGATAAGGACAAAACGCCTGACAATCGGCTGTTTTGCCGACATTTCACGCTTTCACTCATTGAAATACGACA
>CADBOD010000031.1 GCA_902796165.1 Oscillospiraceae bacterium
ACAACCGAAGTCATCGCACCGAAAAACGCAAACCCCGATTGTCGCCAAACAAACAGTGACAGATAGGGACATACATCCTTACACAAGTCGCTCAAAGAATTTGCGTTTTTACCAAATTCAAAAGCCTCTTGTGCTCAGTAGTATATTCCCCATATAAAAAGAGAATATCCCCATATCTGTCTATTAAGTTTGTTTGGCAAGGTTATTGTAACATATTTATTTTCGGTTTTCAACAAAAAAATGACCTGAACTCGCATTACACGAATTCAGGTAATAAATCAATTAAAAATCAAGGTTGTTTTTTATCGTCATAACGGTCCAGGAAATTATGCTTTTTCCCTCCCGTTTTATATGCCAAAACAGTATCTATATTGACATTTTCGAGGCTACGGAAAATACATTTTTCAACATCTGGATGTTTTAGCTTCAAATCGGCTATAAGAGCCTTTATTTCCTTTCTTTTTGAAAGGTTTTCATCTATCTCGCTTTTTTCGGTAAAACGGCAGGCGCACCGTAAAAATTCAAGTTTGTTTGTATCGCGCCACGATATTATATCTGCCTCTCTTACAAAATAAAGCGGACGGATAAGCTCCATACCGGCAAAATTTGTGCTGTGCAGCTTTGGCATCATACCCTGAATTTGTGCACCGTACAAAAGTCCCATAAGGGTGGTTTCAATCACATCGTCATAATGATGCCCGAGTGCTATTTTATTGCAACCAAGCTCGCGTGCAAAGCTATAAAGATAACCTCTTCTCATCCTTGCACAAAGATAGCAAGGGGAATTTGGTATTTCGTGTACCGCCGCAAAAATATCACTGTCAAAAATTTCTATCGGTATTTCGAGCTTTTTTGCGTTTTCCTCGATAAGCGCACGATTTTCAGGGGCATAACCCGGGTCCATAACTATGTATTTTACCTCAAACGGCACATCCGAGTACTTTTTCAGTTCCTTAAAGAGCATCGCGGTAAGCCAAGAATCCTTGCCTCCCGAGATACAAACGGCAACTCTATCCCCTGCATTTACGAGCTTATAAACCTTTAAAGCCTTATTAAATTTTCCGGTAATAGAGCGTCGGTACTTCTTTTGAAGACTTCTTCTCACATTTTCATAGAACTGATTTTCACTCATACAGTATCAAAGCACCCTTAAAGATATTCCTTTACCGTTTTTCTTACAACCGAAGTAAACCAACAGTAAAGAGCCTCGCCGAGCTCCTGAAAAATGGGGTCACCGTCGTGAAGGCAGAGCATTGCAAAGGTCTGCCCCATACGCCTTTCAATATCCGAGCCGCGACGAAATGCCAGGTAGTAAAACGAGAAAGCGCCGAAATCAGAGGAGGTTTTATATATTTCCTCGCTTTCTTTTCTTATGGTATCAAGAAAGCTCTTTTGAGCAATTCCTATGAGCGTATCATCGCCTATATACTGCTCGAAGCCTACCGTTGCGCAAAAAGACAAAAGCAGTCTTCTTTGAATAAGCAGATTATAATCGGAATTATCATCGTACTGCCCGCTGAGCGCATCCTTCAAGAATTGCTCAGCCACGCTTGTTCCTATTTTTTTAGCAGCGTTTCTTTGTTCTTTTGAAACACTCTTTTCTTCCGGCTTTGTGTCGGTTTTTTCGGCACTGTTTTTGCCGTAAATTTTCACATCACTGTCATTATCGAGAAACACAACGGTTTTCCTCCTTTTCAGATAATCTATGTATCGGAAGATTTCACACAAGCTGCCGTGTAAAATCTTTATTTTTCCCTGAATTTATTGCTTCTTACGGGGTGGCGGAGCTTACGAAGCGCCTTTGCCTCAATCTGGCGTATGCGCTCACGGGTAACATCAAATTCCATACCAACCTCTTCAAGAGTGTGGCAACGCCCGTCTTTAAGACCAAAACGCAACCTGATGACCGCTTCCTCACGGGGAGTAAGCGTATGAAGCACGCTGTCAATATCCTCGTTTGTAATGGTTTTTAAAGCCGCCTCATCCGGAGCTAAGGCATCCTCATCCTTTATAAAATCCATAAGCCTTGAATCTTCCTCAGGACCTATCGGTGTTTCCATAGAAACCGGCTCTTGCGCTACTCTCATTATTTCGCGCACACGCTCAACCGGCAATCCCATTTTCTCTGCAATCACTTCTTCACTCGGCTCGTAACCGTTTTCGTGCAAAAGCTGACTTTGAACCTTTTTTAATCTGTTTATAGTTTCAACCATATGAACAGGTATGCGAATGGTCCTCGCCTGGTCGGCAATAGCCCTTGTTATTGCCTGCCTTATCCACCATGTAGCATAGGTGGAAAACTTAAAGCCCTTGGTATAATCAAACTTATCAACGGCTTTAATAAGCCCCACATTTCCCTCTTGGATAAGGTCAAGGAAATACATACCCCTGCCAACATACTTTTTGGCTATACTTACAACAAGTCTGAGGTTTGCTTCGGTGAGTCGCTGTTTTGCGGCCTCGTCGCCATCTGCAATCTTTACTGCAAGCGCGATTTCATCCTCTGATGATAAAAGCGGCACCCTTCCTATTTCGCGCAGATAAACCTTTACCGGGTCATCAAGTGAGATATTATCAAGCGCTATATCATCAGTAAGACTTTCAACATCAACCTCTTCAAGCCTTAATTCTTCATCGGTAGGCTCTTCATCAAAATCGAGCACAGTCGGCTCTGAAAAAAGCTCTTCCAGGTCCTCCGGCGCATTTTCTATGTCATCTATACTTTCCTTTTTATCCTCTTCATCCTCAATCGGTTCAACGGGTAAATTTTCTTCCTCCGGTAAAATCTTTTCCTTTTTCTTATCAGCCATTTTCACTGCCCCTTTTTTTATTTTTTATTATCCTTTCGAGATTTTCCGCCCACTCATCAACCGCCATATTCTTGATATCAGACCTATCCTTTTTCATTCCCTCGTCTAATATTACCGAAATGCTGTCCTTTAATACTATAAGCGGATTTTCCCGTGCTCTGTCACTATTGATAATTGATACCAAATACCCCATTTGACTGTCGCTTAAAACCTCACCGAACGATGATATTTGAAGTGTACCACCACTGCCTAAAACCTCGCAAATTTTTTCATATATACGAGTGTTTAAGGATGTTATCATCTGCTCGGGTTTTAATAGGTCATACGCCTGCTCAAAAAAATCAGGATGAGAAAAAAGGACTGAAATAACGCTCTCCTCCGCGGCGGAAGCCGAAGGATGAAGCCGTTTTTCAGGATTGGGAGCATTGTTATCAAACTTAGGTCTGATAATATTACTTATTTCCTTTTTCCTGTTCTTCTTCGCATTTGATTTTCTTATTTCTTCAACTCGCGAAGTAAGCGCCGTGCGTGATATGCCGTATTTTTGTGAGAGCCTGCCGATATAAACATCTCTCTCTATACTATCCGCTGATTCGGCGATTATTTCAGCGGCTCGCGAAATATATTTGACCTTTCCGTCATCCGAGGCTACATCGATATCGCCCACGGCGGTAAGCAGCTTATATTCAATTTCATTTACAGCGCCTTCAAGCACCGCTTTAAACCTCGCCGAGCCGTGTTTTTTTATAAACTCATCCGGATCCTTACCGTCAGGCACGGAAACAACTCGTACTTTAAGGCCCGTGTTTTTCAAAAT
The DNA here is from genome assembly GCA_902796165.1 of Oscillospiraceae bacterium. Lineage (GTDB taxonomy): Bacteria > Bacillota > Clostridia > Oscillospirales > Acutalibacteraceae > UBA737. The sequence continues at coordinate 3,628 of CADBOD010000031.1, forward strand.
ATCCCCTGCGCGCTTTACGGCTTTAACGCCTGCCGCATCGGCATCCAGCGTTAAAATAATTTCTTTTGTGTAACGGCTCAGTATTTTTGCCTGCTGCTCTGTAAAAGAAGTGCCGAGTGCCGCAACGGTATTTTGAAAACCCGCCTGATGAAGAGATATAACATCCATATTGCCTTCAACCAGTATTATGCTCTCTGCACAGTGGTTTTTGGCAAAGTTCATACCGAAAAGATTTTCACTTTTTTTATAAACCGGAGTATCGGAGGTGTTTACATATTTGCCTCCCTGCTTGTCCTCCCCCGGCATAGCTCTTCCGCTGAACGCTATAACCCTGCCTCTTATATCTATTATAGGAAACATCACCCGTTTCCTGAAACGGTCGTAATAACTTCCCTTCTGACTTTTACCGATAACATTTGCCGCAAGCATATCGGAAAATGAATACCCCTTATTTTTAAGGTGATTTATAAGACTATCCCAGCTATCCGGCGCGGCGCCTAAGCCAAAATGCTTGATTGTGGATATTTTAAGTCCCCGTCCCGTAAGATAATCAAGCGCCCATTTGCCGCTATCTGACATAAGATATCCGTGAAAAAACTTTGCTGTTTCGCGGTTAATCTCGTATATTTTTTCTTTGAGCTTGCTTAAAGAATTATCATAATCCTGCTCTTCTACCGCAATTCCCGAGCGCTCTGCAAGCAGGCGCACCGCGTCAATATAATCAAGATTTTCAATCAGCTTAACAAATGTAAAAACATCGCCGCCCGCGCCGCAACCGAAGCAGTAAAACGAACCGCTTTCGGGATAAACCGTGAAAGAAGGGGTTTTTTCGTTATGAAACGGGCAAAGACCTATAAGGTTTTTGCCTCTGCGTTTTAATGACACATAAGGAGATATTACCGATTCAATATCGTTGCGATACTTGATTTCGTTTATTGTTGATTCGCTTATCGCCATAAACACCCTCCTTTCTTAAAATTCCCTCTTTATATTCTCCACGATTCGGGTATGTATATATTCTTAAAGGTTGTAACGGCGAAATGGTCGGTCATACCGGCGATATAATCCGCTGCGGCACGGGAAATCCCGTCCCTTTCAAGAATTGAATTATATTCGCCCGACAGCACCTCCGGGTGCCTCATTATATGCTCGTAAATCCCCTCAATTACTCCGCTCACCTTATTTTCCTCCGCCTTTGCGGAAGGGTTTGTATAAACCGATTCGAATAAGAACTTATGCATAACATCATAATACTTTTCGGTTTCGCTGTCCATTTTAATATCTGTGCCTTCGCTGGAATTTACAATGGATTTCACAAGACTGTCTATCCGCTCACTCTTGCTCTTTCCCAAAAACTCTACCGCCTCACACGGCAAATCCTGTTCTGTTATAATTCCCGCGGTTATCGCATCATCAATATCGTGATTTATATATGCTATTCTATCGCTGAAACGAACTATTTTACCTTCGGGGGTTGAAGGCCACTCTCCGCGTGTATGGTTTAATATACCGTCAAGCACTTCCGCGGTAAGATTAAGTCCCTCACCGGACTTTTCTATCACACTGCATACTCTGACACCTTGCTCAAAATGAGTAAATCCGCCCTCTACAATGTTGTTCAGCGCCCGCTCGCCTGCGTGGCCGAACGGTGTATGCCCCAAATCGTGAGCTAAGGCTATCGCTTCGGTCAAATCCTCATTCATACGAAGGGCACGCGCTATCGTTCTCGCTATTTGCGATACCTCCAATGTATGAGTAAGCCTGGTACGGTAATGGTCTGACTCAGGGGATAAAAACACCTGAGTTTTATGCTTTAATCTCCTGAAAGACTTGCAATGAATAATGCGGTCACGGTCACGCTGAAAATCGGTGCGAAGCTCACACTTAGGCTCGAACACTGCCCTTCCCTTAGTGTTCACACTCAAAGTGGCATACTTTGAAAGTATAATTTTTTCGTTATTTTCCGAAACCTCTCGCGCGTTCATAGCATCCCCCTTTAAAAACGCCTTCAACATAAATATTTGCCAAAAAAGCGAAAATTCCTCTATTTTTTCAGATTTTTTCGCAAATTTCCGTTTTTTCCCGGAATTCCGGCTTTACTGATGATGAAAAGACATCCTCGATTTTCAAAAGGCAGTCATCCTTTTTATTATCGCTCACTGCAAACAACAGGGTCACCCTATCTGAAAAATCGGAATTTCTTATATCGGCGCCAAACTCTTTAAGCAAAAAATTCAGCTTATCATAATCAGCATAATCTACACTTATAGAAAATACATCTCCGGCAATTATTTTTGCCTTGCCGCAATCATCTATCGCCTGTTTTGCGGCGGCGGTGTATGCCCTTACAAGTCCTCCGGTTCCGAGCAATATGCCCCCGAAGTATCTTATAACCATCACTATTGCATTTTTAAGACCGCTTGACTGCAAAACCTCTAAAACAGGCTTTCCTGCCGTGCCGTGAGGTTCTCCGTCATCAGAAAAGCGAGCCGTACCGTCCGCCAGCACATAAGCATATACAAGATGCCGCGCATCCCAATACTTTTTTCTGTTTTCTGCTATGAGGCTTGCCGCCTGACCTTCATCAGCACAGGGCAGAACAAATCCGAGAAATCGGGAGTGCTTTTCACAATATTCACTTGTACCGATTGAAATAACGGCTATGTGCTCCACCGGCTCACCTTCTAAAACACAATATTAAACAAAAAACCGCAACTGCAAACACAGTCGCGGAATTCGGGTAAAAATTATTTCTCTTCAATACCGAAACGCTTTTTAAATCTGTCAACACGACCGCCGGTATCAACCAACTTTTGCTTACCTGTAAAAAACGGATGACATTTAGAACAAATATCCAAACGAATATCCTTCTTAGTAGAGCGCGTCTCAAATTCGGCACCGCAAGCGCATTTAATAGTTACCTTTTCATACTGCGGATGTATACCTTCTTTCATCCCAAGTCACCCCTTTCCAAGCATTGTAACATTGTGATAATATCACATACTGCGGCAAAAATCAAGCGAAATTTTTATTTTTTTGAAAATTTATTGCGAATTTTCTCATAAATCTCTGCCGTTTTAAACCTTATTTTGTATTTTGAGGCGTTTTTAGCAAGCTGAGCACTTCCCTTTGAAACCGCCTTTTCAAGCGTGTTTTTCTGCGCGGCGGGCAGGCACACACCGGGAAATACCACGCACCACCAGTTGTGCCCTTCGGCATTTCCTATTCTTATGGTGAGTGAGTTATAAACTCCGGCAGGCAGGGTAAAATCATCATAAACTCTGTTTTCAAAAAAGTTTTTTTCAACGCTTGCGGTAACATTGTAATCATAACCCTGTGCTTTGACGGTTTCCTCTGCCACACTTATAATTTCATTTATATCACCCGTCACAATATTTATTGCATCTTCAAGATTATCTGCACAGTCAAGTCTTTTAGAGGTGACCTCTAAAATTTTATCCCTGACTTCCAGCTTCAACCTTTGGTCGTCTTCCGTGTCTGAATTAGCCAAAATATGAAGCCTGAGCACCCCGTTTCTTAATTCATCGCACTTCGCATCAAACCTTGCAAAGCTAAGTATAATCGCACAAATAAGACCGAACAGAATTCCTTTTTCAATATTTTTTCTCATAAAAATCTCCTGCCAAAAAAATCTGAAAAGATTATTGACAGGAGCGAATTTTTTTATTCAATTATGCTGACACCGCAGTTTTCAAACGAAGCTGTATAAGGCTCAAACCCGAGCTTTTTAAGCCTTCGCGATGCACCGAGTGCCGAGTTTCTATCGGGAAATACCGCAAAGTGCGAAGGTCCGCTTCCCGAAACCGATACACACATCGGGTTTTGGCTTTCAAGCGCCTTAACGCTGTTATTATCCGACGCAAGCGAAAAAAACGCGTTGCCGGTATGCGAAAATGCCGCATTTTGATTTCCGCCCAGAATACAATCAACAAACTTATTTGTGGTGGCGATAGCATTGTTCTCTTCATCAAGGCGCCTATACATATCGGCGGTAGATTGCTTTTCGCCCTGCTTTATAATAACCGCCCAAACTCCCTTAATATCAGGTAACGGTGATATAATTTCACCTATGCCGCCTACTCTCGCCGTACCTCCCGTAAGGCAAAACGGTACATCCGCGCCGCATTTAAGCGCTATTTTTTTAAGCTCTTCGGAAGATAATCCGGCGCCGTAAATTTTATTGAGCGCCACTATCACCGCCGCCGCATCGGCAGAGCCGCCGCCGAGACCCGAAAGAAAAGGTATGTTTTTTTTGATTTTTATGCTTGCTCCCGATACTATCCCGGTTACCTTAAAAAACTCTTTTGCGGCGGTAAAAGCCGTGTTTTTATCCTCTTTTACGCCGTCACAAATGACCGATATTTTATCACTTTTTTCAACTTCGAGCTCATCGAAAAGACCTATCGACTGAAAAACGGAATCAAGGATATGATATCCGTCCTGACGCCTGCCGATAATGTCAAGAGTAAGATTTATTTTCGCGTATGCTTTTATTATCACTCTTTTCGCCGCCCTTGATATTCAAAATAAGTACCGAAGATAACACCAAAACTATTCCAATTATTCCGAAAAGCGTTAATTTTTCTCCGTAAAAAATGCCTATAACAGTAGCCGCAACAGGCTCTACAGTAGCAATAATCGGAGCAGTTGAAGTGCTTACAAATTTAAGACCGTAAGTATATAAAATATACGGTAAAACCGTATTGAAAACCGCCATCAAAAAACCCCAGAACCATACGCCGGGCTCAAAACTCAGTTGCGAAGTTTGACCGCCCGCGGCAGTAAGCAAAAACGAGCCTGAAAGAGCAAAAACAAATGTGTAAAATATTATTGTTATCGTATCATATCCGCGCGCAATCAATCTGCTGCCGAATATGGTATAAAGAGCATAGCCAAGCCCCGTAAAAAGTCCGTAAATAATTGCTGATGCCGATAATTTTACGGTTGAACCAAATACCCCTGTGACAAAAGCGCATCCGATGAAAGCAATAAATAGTGCCGCAATTTTTTTAACATTAAGCTTTTCACCTAAAAACAGCACAGATATTATCATAACGAATATAGGCGCTGTATATAGAAGTATTGCCGCTACAGAGAGGGTTGAACGGGCCATAGTCTCGTAATAGCAAAAATTAAACATTACTATGCTTAGTGTTCCGTTTGCTATAAAAAGATAAATATCGCGTAAACGGATTTTAAACCCTTTGGGATTTTTAAACAGTTGTAAAATTCCCATAATAAGCACTGTAAAAAAACAGCGAAAAACAACCATTGGCATAGAACTGATACGGTATGCTTCAAGGTGCTTTACAAATATGCCTGCGGAACCCCACATAACCGCAGCGACAAAAATCAATAATGAGCCTTTTCTTGCCAAAAAAACATCTCCCAGAGCAATGGATTTGGAACAATTATATTCATCTTTTATTTACTTGTCAAGAAGCATATCAAAAAACGCTAATTTGGTTATTGTAAATTTATATACTTTGTGTTAAAATATAGAAAATATATTAAAAGGGGAATTTTGCCTTGTCATTTCCTTTGGAAAACATCAGAAATTTTTGTATAGTAGCTCATATAGACCACGGTAAGTCAACACTTGCCGACAGGCTTTTAGAGCTTACAAGTTCGGTATCCGCCAGGGATATGGAAAATCAGATACTTGACAGTATGGACCTTGAACGCGAACGCGGCATCACCATAAAAGCCCACGCTGTAACCCTTTACTATAAAGCGGATGACGGTAAAGAATACGAGCTTAATCTCATTGACACTCCGGGACATGTTGATTTTAACTATGAGGTTTCCCGTTCGCTTGCCGCTTGTGAAGGTGCGATACTGATAGTTGATGCTTCTCAGGGCGTTGAAGCTCAAACACTTGCAAACACATATCTTGCGGCAGACCACGGACTTGAAATTTTACCGGTAATCAACAAAAT
>CADBOD010000032.1 GCA_902796165.1 Oscillospiraceae bacterium
AACAGCAATACCTTTGAAGGTCTTTTACCAGCAACAAAATACAATGTTTACGCACGCTATATTCCCACAGCAGATATTTATAATAACGTAAGCGAACCGCTTGTTGTAAAAACCGATAAAAAAACGATTGCTGCACCACCTGAACCCATTTGCATTAGAAATACCGATACAGAAATAACACTTAAAGCCAATCCGAATTATGAATACAGTATTGATGGCGAAAATTGGCAAAAATCAAATGTGTTTTCAGGTCTTATACACGGAAATACATATTCGCTATATCAAAGACTTGCAGAAACCGAAACAAATTACGCTTCACCCTCAAGCGAACCGCTTGTAATACAACTTGTGAAAAAGACCGCTTCTGCACCCACCGCGCCCGACTATCAAAGCCATACAGATAATTCAATAACTCTTGCACCAAATGAGTTGTACGAGTTCAGCATTGATGGTGAAAATTGGCAGAGATCAAATATGTTTACCGGGCTTTCAAAGAATGTTATTTACAGTTTTTATCAGCGTGTAGCTGAAACGGAAACAGAATACGCTTCCGAATCAAGTGCGGCACTTATAATTGCTATACCCGATAATCCGAAAATACTTGAAGCGGGATATGAAAACATACTCGTAAAACTTGTTGACGGTTTTGAATATTGCCTCGATGATTTTGTTTGGCAAGATAATAATACGTTTGATATGCTATTAGATAATACAGAGTACTATGTATATCAGCGACTTAAAGCTGTTGACGGTGAAAAGGTTTATCAAATAATAAGCGATTATACTGTGGTAAAGACAGATAACAGCATAATTCATAACCATACTATTGGAGAATGGCTAACAACTGATGCAAACCATTGGAATATCTGTGATGTCTGTGGCAAAAAAATTGATGAAGCTCCTCACATGGGTGGCATGGCCACCTGCATTGAAAAAGCAAAATGTTCGATTTGTGGGGCAGAGTATGGCGAGTATGCCGCACATCACCTTACACATCACGACTGCGTTGAACCGGACTATGAAAACGATGGCAGTATCGAATACTGGACTTGTGATGAATGTGGCAAGTATTTCAGTGATTCGGAAGGCAATAATGAAATATCCGCAGATGATGTTATCATTGCTAAACTTATTGTTTCCAAATATCAGTTTATTGACGGAGAGGTCATCATTGAAGCCCCAGCCGGCGCAATTCCCGAAGGTTCTCTGTTCGATGTCCAGAAAATTGTTCCTCCCCCGTCAGAGATTGTTGGAAAGGTTAAAGAACAAATGGGGGCTTCTTCCGAAGTTCTCGCTTATTACGAGATTCGACTTTACAAAACTGATGGGACGTTAATCATTCACCTTGACGGCGAAATAACGATTAAAACAAAAATGCCTGAGCAATATGTCGGGAGCAAATGTGTACGTATCTTGCAGGAAGATGAAACCGGAAAACTGATCGTAATGGAATCTTGGTGGGAAAACGATTATCTTTGCTATAAGGCAGATTGGCTTGAGATCTATAACTGACAAATAAATGAGCGCGGCGAAGCATTTCTGCTCCGCCGCGCTATTCTATGAAACTACTCGTATATTAGTTTGTTCAATACAATCTCTTCGGCACGGTTGCGGATGTTATTCATTAACCCTACCCATCTCAGTTGGTCGGTGGCTTTGAGTTGTTCAGTTATGCCTTCGGCTTGTTTCATTCGGTCCACCAGTTGAGAATACATATCCTCCGCCTGACGGTCAATATCCTCGATATGTTCTTTCAGTTTTCCTGAAAGCATAAGCCCCGAATATGTAACTCTCTTATGGGTACGCAGATAATCGTGATACATCATCCCGAATCTACCTACCTTTGGCGCCTCCGGTGCTTCAAGGCAAGGATAATAGTAGTCTCCCACAAGTTCATATTTCAGCCCGGTTTTTTCGTCAATAATATACTTTTCTAATTCTTTCATGATCTGAAACCTCCAAAATTTCTTTGTTTTTGTTGTTTCAGACAAGTCGAATGCTTTTTCAGTCGGTTTCAGAATGTGTATCTCTGCCGGATTTCATAATAAAATTCACTTGCGTTATGAACACTCCGACCACAGGCAGGGCCTGACCCAATCCGGGTTAGGCTCTTTTGTTATCTTAAACCTCTACCCCGAAGCCGGCAACTTGTGTTATGAACACTCCGACCACAGGCAGGGCCTGACCCGATCCGGGTCGGGCTCTTTTGTTATCTTAAACCTCTACCCCGAAGCCGTCCGCTTGCGTTATGAACACTCCGACCAAGTCGAGAGCCTCGACGCGCAAACGCGTAGTTGAGGCTCTCTGTTTTTTTAGTTTCTGCCTCGCGTTTTTAACTTACATTACTTTCACCCTACCAGACTAAGAGCTGTCGCAAAAGCGACAGCTCTTCCCTTTTTCATAATTTTAAACACATTTTAACTGTTTTTTTACAAACAATAATAAGCGGAGGTTTGATATGGATATTATTAAAGTAATTTTAACTTCGTTTCTATCTGCCGCAGCGCTATTTATTATTGCAAAAATAATGGGGCACAAGCAGATGTCACAACTAGATTTTTTTGATTATATTGCAGGAATAACCATAGGCTCTATTGCGGCAGAGCTTGCAACCGAGCTTGAAAATCCGTTAAAGCCGCTTGTTGCCATGGTGGTATATGGAGTAATAACGGCGGTGCTCACAATCCTCACAAGCAAGGTGCCGAGGATGAGGAAAATAATTAACGGTACACCCACAATTATTATGAATGACGGCAAGCTATACCGAAGCAATATGAAAAAGGCGAAAATTGATTTAAGTGAATTTTTAGTAATGTGCAGGCAGGAAGGTTATTTTAATTTAAGCGATATACAAACCGCGATATTTGAATATAACGGAAGGCTTACGGTTTTACCGAAATCAGCCAAACGCCCTGTAAATCCGGCGGATATGGGACTGACACCCGATATAGAGCGCATTGCCACAGAGGTAATTATGGACGGAAAAATCCTCGGTGAAAACCTGAACCGTTTAGGGCTTGATATGAATTGGATTAACAGTGAGCTTAAACTACTCGGACATACAAACGCCGAGGAAGTTTTCCTCGGCGTTTGTGATGACAATAAAAATCTGAAAGTTTTTTAATTATTTCTTTATTTTGTTCTCGACATATTCTATTTGTTTTTCCACGGAAGTCACACAGGTACCGCCGAAGCTGTTGCGTGAGTTTACGCAGGTGTTAAGGTCAATAGCCTCATACAAATCACTTTCAAAAGCATTTGAAAATTCCTTATACTCATCTATCGAAAGCTCGTCGAGAGTTTTGCCGGATTTGATACAGTTTGAAACTATTCTGCCTGAGAGCTTATAAGCCTCTCTGAACGGCATACCTTTTTTCGTGAGGTAATCGGCAAGGTCGGTAGCGTTTATAAAACCGCCCTTTGCCGCCCTTAACATATTATCGGTGTTTGCAGTGATACCGTTTACCATACCGGCAAAAACATCAAGGCAAGCCTTTACCGTATCAAAAGCATCAAAAATGCTCTCTTTATCCTCCTGCATATCCTTATTATACGCAAGCGGTAAGCCTTTAAGCATTGTAAGAAGGGCTATAAGGTCGCCGTAAACGCGCCCCGTTTTACCGCGGACAAGCTCCGCCATATCGGGATTTTTCTTTTGCGGCATAATAGAAGAGCCTGTGGTAAAATCATCCGACAGTTCAATAAACTTAAATTCCCACGATGACCAAAGAACTATTTCCTCGGAAAATCTTGACAAATGCGCCATTACAAGCGATAAAGCACTGCACAGCTCAACACAAAAATCCCTATCGGAAACACCGTCTATCGAGTTTTGGGAAACCTCGCAAATACCGAGCTTTTCCGCTTCAAAAAAGCGGTCGGTATCATATGTGGTGCCGGCAAGGGCGCAAGAGCCTATGGGAGAAATCAAAAGCCTTTTTTTTGCATCGTTTATTCTATCAATATCGCGAAGTAACATCATAGCGTATGCCATAAGATGATGCCCGAAGGTGACAGGTTGGGCGCGCTGCAAGTGGGTATATCCCGGCATAACCGCCGATTTATACTCATTTGCCTTTTCGCATACCGCGGCAGTAAGTTCTTTAAGCCTTTTTTGAACCTCGTCAGCTTCGTTTTTAAGATACAAACGCAAATCAAGTGCCACCTGATCGTTACGGCTTCTTGCGGTATGCAGTTTCTTGCCTGCCTGACCTATTCTATCCGTCAGCGTTTGTTCGACAAAAGTATGTATATCCTCCGCCGAAAAATCAATTTTGAGCTTTCCGCTTTCAAGGTCGCTTAAAATACCGGAAAGACCGTCAATAATTAAGTCGGCATCAGCTTCGGATATAATATTTTTAGCCCCCAGCATTGCGGCGTGAGCCATACTGCCGGTTATATCCTCCTTATACATCCTTGAATCAAAGGATATTGAGGAATTAAAATCGTCAGCTATTTTATTGACTGTACCGTCTGTTCTACCAGCCCAAATTTTACCCATATTATCACATTTCCAAACCGTTGTTTTTCTTCATTTTGGCAATAACCTTTGTAGGTAATCCGTAAAGATTTATAAAGCCCTGGGAGTCCTTCTGATCATAGACATCGTCCTCATCAAATGTGGCGATATCGGCATCGTAAAGAGAATAGGGTGACTGTACGCCCGCATTTATCATATTACCCTTATACAGCTTTAAGGTCACATCTCCGGTAACAGTTTCCTGCGTGGATTTCACAAAGCTCAAAATTGCCTTTGTAAGCGGTGTAAACCACTGGGCGTTATAAACGAGCTCTCCGAGCTTTTGAGCAACGCTTGCCTTATAATGCGCCGTTTCTTTATCAAGACAAATTGTTTCAAGTATCTCGTGCGCCTTATAAATTATAGCACCGCCCGGGGTTTCATAAACACCTCTGCACTTCATACCCACAAGCCTGTTTTCCACTATATCCAATAGCCCTATGCCGTTAGCGCCGCCAAGCTCGTTTAATTTACCTACAAGCTCTGTGGCGTTCATCTTTTCTCCGTCAACCGATGTAGGAACACCCTTTTCAAAATGAATTTTAACATATGTGGGCTTATCAGGCGCATTCTCAGGCGAAACGCCCATTTCCAAAAAGCCCTCCTCATTATACTTCGGCTCGTTTTTGGGGTCTTCAAGGTCAAGCCCCTCGTGAGAAAGATGCCAAATATTTTTATCCTTTGAATAGTTGGTTTCTCTGTTTATTTTAAGCGGAACATTATGAGCCTCGGCATAATCTATTTCCTCACTTCTTGACTTAATATCCCACTCACGCCACGGTGCAATAATGGGGATATTTGGCAAAAACGCCTTTATACCAAGCTCGAAGCGCACCTGGTCGTTACCCTTGCCGGTACAACCGTGACAAATGGCATCCGCGCCCTCCTTCAAGGCTATTTCAGCAATCCTTTTTGCAATTATAGGACGAGCGAAAGCAGTACCCAAAAGATATTCCTCATATTTAGCTCCTGCCTGAACGCAGGGGAAAACATAATCTGTTAAAAATTCCTCGGTTAAATCCTCTATATATATTTTAGAAGCACCGGTTTTAATTGCCTTTTCTTCAAGACCTTCAAGCTCGCTTGCCTGACCTACATTACCCGAAACCGCAATAATCTCAGGGTTGCCGTAATTTTCTTTAAGCCACGGGATGATTATTGATGTATCAAGACCTCCCGAATATGCCAGCACTATTTTCTTATATTCCTTTTTATTCATAGTATCGCCTCCGTTTATGCATTTCTTTTGCATAAATATAACATATATTGAATAAATATGCAAGGGTTTTCTGAGAATTTGTAAAAAAATTCAGAAAACCCCGTTTTTTATATGGAAACTTATACAATTTTACTTATTATTACGAATGTGGCCGCCAAAATCGGCGTTTATTCGGTAGTCATTACTTTAAACCCTCCGGCAAAGAAAGACCTTTGAATTTTGAAAAGAACGGTTTCAGGTCGGCTATCATTTCATCTATGCCGGACAGTGTCTGAGCCTCAAAATTAAGCGGCATAACCGGGTCGTGAACGCTCATCCTTAAAAGGAACCAGCCCTCACCGCTTGATACACGCAAGCCCTCGCGATTGTCATCGGCAATTTTATAATTTTCTTTTTCTTTAATATAGGCTTCAAGCTCTTTTATTACATTATCACCGTAGGATTTAAAATCAGGCTCTGTAATGCCAATCCTGAACTCCCGCTCATCCGCAGGCATTTTAAGGCTTGATAAAAGCTCTTTGATATCAGTTCCCTTTGCAACCTCAATTACTATTTTAGTTGCAAGATAGGCGCCATCATCCAAAAAATAATTTTCTTTAAGAGCGGCGTGACCGGAAGTTTCGATAGCAAGCGGACATTCTATCCCCTCACCGCAAAGCTCTATTGCTTTATCTATAACATTCTTATATCCCCTGCGGTAACGGTAATGCTTGCAACCGAGCGTTTGCTCTATATACTCTTTAAGACCGTCCGATGTGACGGAATCCGTAACGATAGTCTGTCCCTTTTTGCCGTCTGCCGCAATATACGCCGCTAAGGCAATAAGGCTGTTGCGGTTGATTTCGGCACCGTCGGCGCCTACGCAACCCGCCCTGTCAACATCGGTATCAAAAATTATTCCGAGGTCGGCGTTATTTTCGAGAACCGCCTCACATATACTTTGCATAGCCGTTTTATCCTCAGGATTGGGAATGTGATTGGGGAACATACCATCCGGCTCTAAAAAGCGGCTTCCACGCACATCCGCGCCAAGCGGCTTTAACACCTCGTTTGCATAAAATCCGCCAACGCCGTTACCCGCGTCAACCACTATTTTTAATCCTTTAAGCGGCTCATCCTTGCCTACGCCTTCGATTATTAAATTTCTTAGCCTTGCGGCATAATCGGTCATATAATGTGATGTAACGGTTTTTCCCATTTTAACATCCGAAACACGCATACCATCGCAAGCGAGGGTTAATATCTCCTCAACATCTTTTCCTTCAAGTCCACCGGTGGGCAGGAATATTTTAATGCCGTTTCTATCAAACGGATGGTGGCTTGCCGTAATCTCAATCGCCGCATCGGTTGAAAGGTCAACCGTTGTCATAAACATAGCGGGTGTAGAGGCAAGACCACAATCAAGCACCGTAACACCGGAATTTTCGAGTGCGGCTATTGCCGCTTTGCATATGCGATCGGCGGTAATCCGGCTATCGTGACCGATAGCGATTTTAAGGCTCTCGGGGTCCTTATTAAATTTATTTATGTACCAAACGACAAAGGCGGAAACTATATCGTCCACCGCTTCATTTGTAAGCTCTATTTGCTTGCCGCCTAAGTCACTGGCATAACCCCTTATATCAGTACCGCTTTTTAAAAACTTGTAGTCCATTAAAGATTACCTCCTGAAAAAAACAAAACCGAAAAATATCCGCAGATTATTATGAGTATCGCGCACAAGGTGATAATAGCTGACCTTATTGCAATATCCAAAGAAGGATTATTCGGTTTTTTTGAATGTTTTGACCTATATATAACAATCACCGTTTTTATCTTGTGCCAAAAAGCGGCAAACTATGTGTTTTTTACCGCTTGAAAGGCGAAAAAACCGTGATATGCTTAAATTAACGGGAGTGGATAACTATGAAAATAAATACAATGAATGATAATAAAATCGAGCTTTTTCTGAGTGATGAAGAGGTGGAAAAAATTTTCGGCGGATACGAGCTTATCGACTACGACTTGCCGGAATGCCGGATAAAAATACATAGTCTTCTTATATCAGCCGCTCCCGAAGGCGCATTTCCACTTGATTGTGACAAAGTATCAATAGAAGTAAAGCCGAAGGAATTCGGTTGCACAATAGCACTCACTAAGATTTACAAATCTTCTAAAAGATACCGGCAGGTAAAGGCCAATAAAACGGTAATCGTGATTTTTAAAAACAGCAGTGATTTGATTGATGCGTTAGGCGCACTTATAATGCTTCGTGCCGAAGAGAGCGAGCTTTACTCTTTAAACAGCAAATATGCCGTTATAGCCGAAGCAAAAAACAAAAGCCGAGATATGATAACCCATCTCGGCGAGTTTGGCACAGTAAGCCGGCAAAGAAACGATGCCGTGAGAATAAAGGAATATTGGCAACTGATATGCGGTGATAACGCTATTCAGAAATTATATGACTGTTTTAAATAGACTTGATTTCTTTTACCCTTGCCGCCATATCATCGGCAGAAAACAAATAGTTGCCCGCCACCAGAACATTTGCTCCCGCATTTACGGCGAGTGGGGCGGTTTCGGCATTTATGCCGCCATCAACCTCGAGAAGTATATCAAGGTTTTGCCTTTTACATTCATCTCTTAAAGCCGACAGTTTCCTGAGCGCATCCGGCATAAATTTTTGACCGCCGAAGCCCGGCTCCACAGACATCACAAGCACCATATCGCAAAGCGGCAACAAATTGAATATTTCCTCCGGTTCTGTACAAGGCTTTATTACTATTGCCGATTTAACGCCAAGCTCCCTTATTCTTTTAAGGGTGGCTTCATTATCAGAGCCTGCTTCAAAATGGAAGCTCAAATAATCCGCATATTTTGCAAATTCGTCTATATATCTATGCGGTCTGTCTATCATCAAATGAACATCGAGCGGTAATTTTGTATGTGCTTTTATTGATTTTATTATAGGATTGCCAAAAGAAATATTGGGGACAAACTCTCCATCCATAACATCGAGGTGCAGCATATCCACACCTGCCGCCTCGAGCTTTCTGATATCCTCGGTAAGTGTTAAAAAATCCGCAGTTAATACAGACGGTGAAATCTTAATCATAGTAACCTCCAAAACTAATCGCGCAAATAAATAATGCGTGAATTCCTGTGTTTATAAACACTCATAACAAGACCTACGCCTAAAAATGTGCAAAGAAGCGATGTGCCGCCGGAGCTGAAAAACGGAAGGGTTACTCCGATTACCGGAAGAAGCGCCGTGCACATACCTATATTTATCACAATTTGCGCAAAAATCATAGAAAAGAAGCCTACGCATATAATTTTGCCGCTATCCTTCCGGCAGATGCGTGCGGTATGAATACTTCTGAAACAGATTGCCGCAAGCAGTATCAGCACCGCCATACATCCTATAAAGCCGAGCTCTTCACCGATACTTACAAAGATAAAATCGTTTCTTCCCTCGGGAACTCCGCCTACCTGTGTAAGATTTCCTTTGAAAAGCCCTTGTCCGAATACACCGCCGTTTGCAAGTGCCATACGGGCACGGTACTGTTGATAGGTCGAGCCCTTAATATCCGCATCGATATTAAAAACTCCTATAATTCGCTTGCGTTGGTCCTCATTCATTATAAAGAAATACACAATAGGCGAAGCCACGATTATAGCCGAAATCGCCGCCACAAAGTACTTCCAGGAAACCCCTGCCGCATAAAGCATACAAAAGAACATAACGGCAAACACAAGCGCCGTACCGTCATCCCCCTGAAAGTGAATAAGAAGCACTGGAAACGCACCGTGAAGAACAAGCGGTAACAGATATTTGAGCTTATTTATATTGGGCTTTATCGCCTTAACATGTGCCGAAAAGGTTATTATAAAAGAAATTTTCATAAGCTCTGCCGGCTGCAAGGTGGTAAATCCCAAATCCAGCCAAGCCTTATCATCGGTACCCTCCGGGGCAAAACCGATAAAAAAGGTCAGAATAACCGGTATAACGCCTATTGCCGCCGCCAGATACCAACGCTTTAAAAAGGTTTCAAACTCAAACATTGAAATAAACAGCGCCGCAGCCACTCCTACAAACATTGAAGCAATTTGCACCGCAAACGGACGCAATGTGGAAAGGCGGTGTGTAACGCTTAAAATCTCAACACTTCCGAATACCGACGCCGCAATGCACAAAAACAAAAGCAACCGGTCTGTTTCGCGGATAAAATCCGCAAAACGCGAAAAGATTTTAGACATATACCCACTTCCCCTCTTTTAAACTCATTGATTTTGAAATTACAAATCCAAAATAACCGTACCGTCTTTAATAATGCTTTCTCGCATTAAATCGGCGCTATCCTTGCTTTCCCCTACTGCACAAACATAGAGCTTGATTTTAGGCTCTGTGCCTGACGGACGGATTATCAAAAGGCTACCATCTTCAAGATAGAAGCCCAAAACATTTGATTTAGGCAATTCGATTTTTTCGGTTTTACCGGTAGAATTATCCGTAGCGACAGACACCTTGAAATCCTTAAATACCGAAACACACTTGCCTGCAACGGTTTTAGGCGGATTTTGCCTTATTCTCTCCATGGTATCGGCTATCTTTTTCATACCCGACTGTCCCTCACAAACAAAGCTCTTTTGCTCGCAGAGGAAATAGCCGTATTTCTCGTAAATACCATCGAGCACCTGCAAAAGATTTAAGTTCTTTTCCTTATAGTAAGCCGCCATTTCACAGATGAGCATGGATGCTACCACGGCATCCTTATCGCGCACATAGGGACCTGCAAGATAGCCGTAACTTTCCTCAAATCCGAACACATAACGCTCCTGCTCGCCGTTTTCTTCAAGTATTCCTATCTGCTCGCCTATAAACTTAAAGCCTGTTAAAACTTCTTTAAGCTCGCAACCGTAATCCTCGGCAATCCGCTTGCAAATCTCGGTGGAAACAATGGTTTTTACCGCAAAAGGGCGCTCAGGCAAAGTGCCGAGAGCCTTGCGGCATTTCAGTATATATTCCAAAAGTAACGCGCCCACATCATTGCCGGAAAGCAACTTAAAATCATCGCCTGCTTTGATTGCTATACCCGTTCTGTCAGCATCAGGGTCAGTAGCTATTATCAAATCCGGCTGAGCCGTTTTTGCGGTTTTAAAGGCACATTCAAAAGCCTGGCGTATTTCGGGGTTGGGGTAAGGCGCCGTCGGGAAATTGCCATCAGGCATTTCCTGCTCTTTTACCACCGTAACATTCGTAGCTCCTATACGGGAAAAAATCTTTCTTACAGGCTTGTTACCCGTTCCGTTAAGCGGTGTATATACGATTTTCACGCCTGATAAATCAAGGTTCTTATTTACCCTGCATTTTTCCACTTCATCAAGGTATGATTCTATTACTTCTTCCCCGATATACTCAATAAGTCCGCTGCTTATACCCTCGTCAAAGCTGATGCGTTTGATATCCTTGAAAACATCGATTTTATTCATAATAGAAAGAACATAATCCGCCGCCTCAGGTCCCATCTGGCACCCATCCGGACCGTATGCCTTATAGCCGTTATACTTAGCGGGATTATGGCTCGCCGTAATAACAATGCCGGAATTGCATTTAAAATATCTCACAGCATAGGAAAGCATGGGTGTAGGCATAAGTTCTTTATATATATACACCTTTACTCCGTTTGCGGCGAGAATTTCAGCGGACGCGCGTGCAAAATCCTCGGATTTGATGCGGCTGTCATACGCAATAGCCACACTCGGCTTATCCGAAACGGATTTTACATATTGGCTCAGCCCCTGCGTTGCTTTGCCGACAGTATAAATATTCATCCTGTTAGTTCCCGCGCCGATAACGCCGCGAAGCCCCGCGGTACCAAAGGAAAGCTCGGTATAGAAAGCGTCGTTTATAGCCGCTTCATCATCCTTTATTTCTTTCAGTTCCCTTATCAAATCCGGGTCAAGCGTAGCGTTTTCAAGCCACCTGTTATATTCTTCTCTAATCATAATGCGCCTCCGTTTTGTTGTGATTATATTTTATAACTTTATAGCTACTATGTCAATAAAAAAAGGTAAATATGCTTGACTGCACAAACATTGTATGCTATACTACAATAGTATAATTATATTGGGATTTTGTGCATTAAATCAGTTTGTTTGGAGGAAATAAGATGCGTGGATTAAGGATATTGGTTTGTATTCTTACGGTGATATCAATAATCGCTACAACGCTTCTTTGGTTCAGAAGCATAAAAATGAATGAAAGACCTGTTATCAGGTGCTCTGTATCGGGTGATATTGAGGTAAAAAGTGATGTTACCGATAAAGAGCTTTTAAAGTTTGTTACCGCAACCGATTCGCACGACGGTGATATTACAAACAAAATAGTTGTTGAGAGAAAAAGCTATTTTATCACAAAAGGTGTTACCTCAATAAATTATGCCGTTTGTGACAGTGATAACAATGTTGCGAAAATCGAAAAGCATATCAAATTCACCGATTATCATTCCCCCAGATTTACTTTCAAAAACGATTTCATAACTTATTATAGGACAACCAATGATTTAACAAACATAGTAGGTGCCGAAGATGTTTACGACGGTGATATCAGCGACCGCGTAAAAATAATATCAAGCAACTATAACAACGCTTTTGCCGGAGAATATGATGTGAACTGCAAGGTCACAAACTCCTTCGGCGACACAAGCGAAATAAACTTTATGGCTATCGTGGTTGATGACGACCCTGATGTTAAAAAAGTGAAGCTCAAAAATTATATTATTTATACCACAAAGGGCGAAACGCCGGATTTCAACGCGAATATACTTTCGCTTAACGGAAGCAATGAAAACAGTTTAAGGATAAATACTGACAAATTTGATGTAAACACACCCGGTACATATAGCGTTCTTTACGAAGTTTCAGGTCTTGTAAGAGGCCGCGTTATAGTCGTGGTAGAGGAGGCGTAGTATGAAAGCGATAGATTTTAAAAGGGCTAACGCCTTCACCCTTGTTATGGATGTTGTTTACAACCTGTGGGTAATAATACTTGCCGGTGTTATAGGTTTTTGCGCTTGCCAGATTTATTACCTTGCGTTCAAAAAGCAAACATACACAAGCACTATGACCATTGCGGTCAATCTCAGCGGATACACAACCAATGCAACCTCCACTTCCCTTACAAGGACCATAGAAATATCCGAAACATACCAAAGCGTTCTTTCAAGCAACACCCTTAAAGCAATGGTTGAAGAGGATATGAAACAACCTATGACGGGTACTGTATCGGTAAGGCAAAAAGGGAAAACAAATCTTATTGATATTTCGGTTACCGATTTTTCCTCGCAAAAGGCTTATGATACGCTCAAATCTATATATAAAAATTATCCGAGAATTACCGATAATTCGTTCAACAATATAATCATCAGCGTTATTTCTTCCCCGTTTTTGCCAACCTCGGTTTCAAACCCATCGGCGTCACTTGCGTATTCCCTTGTTTTCGGAGTTGTAGGCGCTCTTATCTGCACACTTCTTATACTGCTTATATCCTTTATGAGAGACACCGTAAAAAATCCCTCTGATGTTGATGATATGCTTGAATGCCCGCTTTTCGGTGTGGTTTATCATGTTAATAAAAAGAAGAGTAAAATCGCGCTTGAAAACGACGGCTTGCTTCTTACAAACCCGCTTATTGATTACACATTCAGAAACAGCTTTTCTGAAATTGCGATAAAGCTCGAAAGTATCCAGCGTACAAAAGGGGTAAAATCCATAGTTGTTACAAGTGTTGCCGAAAACGAGGGCAAAACGACTATTATTGTAAATATTGCTATCTCGCTGGCCTCTATGGATAAAAAGGTAGTTATTGTTGACTCGGATTTAAAGCTCCCCGCGGTTTATAAATTCTTTGGTCAAATAGATATAAAGCCGGAAAATGATATTTATTCCTACATATCTGGCAAAACCGATTATGAATCGGTTGTTATGCATGATAAAATTACTGGCGTAAGTGTTGTGTGCGGCAAAAGCAAGCACTATAATTCCGCCAAGGCGTTAGGCAAAGAGAATTACCGTGATTTGCTGAAAAGATTACGCGATGATTTCGATTTTGTGCTGGTGGATTCGCCTCCGGGCGGCGTTGCAGTCGATGCCGAAACGGTTTGCGAATACTGTGACGGTATGCTTTTCGTAGTTCGTCAGGATTTTGTAGGCGTTGAAGCGATAAACGACTACATAATAAATATAGATAAGGAAAAAATGATAGGTTGTGTGCTCAACGATATTTCGGGGTTTAAAAACAGAAATATAGATGAATTTGAAGCACAAATATAGTGTGTCGGGGGTGATAATTTGAGTAACAGAAACAATCCTGTAAATAATGAAAATTCAGAGGGCATAGGCAATATCTTTTACACTTTTTCGGATATCTTTAAAACAGCAAGAAAGCATTTTATAGTTTTCATTGTCATAATGCTGATTTTTATGTGCGGATACTCGGGGTACTCATATTTTATTGCCGAACCGATGTACAGGTCCTCGGCTACATTCTCAATTACCCCGCTTATTTCCAGCGATGCTAAGGACGGAACATCGGTTTACAAATTCAACTATGTATCATCCTTTGCCCAGCAAATGAGCGAAACCTTTCCGTATGTTGTTGAATCCGATAATCTGCGCCAGGCAATTCAGTATGATTTAGGCAAGGGACTTAACGCAAAGATAACCGCGGAGCCGATTGTTAAATCAAATATTATTCAGGTTAATATTGACAGCAATTCGCCGGATGACTCTTTCGAAGTAATGGAATCGTTCCTCAAAACATTTCCGCGCCTTTCCGAATATATAATAGGTGATACAAGAATAAATGTTATATATAAATCCGAAAAGCCCACTGCCCCTTATAATAAGTCTGCCATTTGGTCAAGCTTGTTTACAGGTGCCGCCGCAGGATTTATTGTAAGCATTATAGTATTCTATTTATGGTCGCTCAGGATTGAAACAATTCACGATAAAAACGATATTATCTATCAGCTCAACAGCCATTGCATAAGTGAGCTTCCTCATGTAAACATAAAGAGAAACAGTAAAACCCAAAGCGGTCTTTCGAAGTTATCTTTTACGGATTCGGTATTTATTGAAGCTACAAGGTCTGCAAGAAAGCACATACAGTCGCTTATAGCCGCAGATGATAAGGCAATAGCCTTCACATCAACCGCAAGGCACGAGGGTAAAACAGTTACAGCATTCTCAATCGCAAAGGCTTTTGCAGGTAACGGGCATAAAACGCTTCTTATCGATATGGATTTATCCACAAGAGCTTTACAAAGGTATCTTTTGAAAGCACCTGACAGTTGTGTTGGTATCAGCGATTACGCGGTTGCCGATAACATCGATTTTGCAAACATCACAAAACACTATAAGGATAATTTTGATATTGCCTTTGCAGGAAACAAAAATGTTAAATACAGCAACTCCCGTTTCAAGGAATTCTTTGAAAAAGCCAGAGAAAAATATGATTATATCATAGTTGATATGCCTTCTTGCAGGCTTATACCGAGTGCGGCGGTGATTGCCGATTTATGCGATGATTTGATTTTCGTTGAAAAGTGCAACAATTCCACCATAACGGATATTAAAGATGCGCTTAAATATGTGCTTTACAGCAGAGCCCACTTTATCGGTTTTATACTTAATGATTACACAGCCTCTGCCGGCGGATACGACTACGGGCGTTATGGCTATTCAAGATACGGCTATCTCGGCGGTTACAGGCGCTACGGCTACGGTTATAGGCGCTATGGTTACGGTTACGGATACCGTTCAAGAAAGTATTCAAGCAAGTACTTTGAAGAGCCTGAAAAAAAGGATAAAAATGAATAACACATAAAAAAATCGGGATGCCGAATTGGCATCCCGATTTTTTTATCATATCTTATATTTTTCAGCGTACATATCGTATTCAGCACTGAAATCGGAATTTGAAGCCTTAACATTTCCTAAGAACTTATGCGGATTTATATTATCCGAATTCTGCTGTATAGTATATACTGCGACATTTGAACAGTGGTCTGATATCCTTTCATAATTTGAAAGCAAATCGGAGAACACAAAGCCGAGGTTTACAGTGCATTTTCCGTCTTTTAAGCGGTCAACATGGCGCCCTTTAATCTCGTAATTCAGCTTATCTATAACCTGCTCAAGCGGTTCTACTAATGACGCCTCACTTATATTATCATTTATAAATGAGCTCTCGGTGATATTTATTATCTCAATCAACGCTTTGGTAATAACATCAAGCTCTTTCTTTGCATCATCGGAGAAAACAATATTTTTTTCATTGATTTCAGTGCTCAACCGGCATAGGTTTAATGCGTGGTCGCCTATGCGCTCAAAATCATTTATACCGTGAAGCAATCGGGCAACCGTGTGAGAATCCGAAGGCGACATATTATTACTCGAAATTCTAACGAGATAGGTGCTGAGCTTGTCCTCGTACTTATCAGTAAGAGCTTCCGCTTCTGTTATTTTATCCACAACCGATTTATCATACTCATATATAGCATCTATCGCGTCTATTACAGAGCCGCAGGCTATCTTTGCCATTTCGTTTACAAGGCGTCTGCACTCTGTAATCGCTATCGGCGTGTTATTGAACAAACGCTCGTCCAAGAATATGGTATGCTTTTCAGACTTATCAGTCTTGATAGTTTTTCTGCACAGAGCAACTATCGGCTTTTTAATAGGTGTAAACAATAAAGTGTTCAATATGTTGAAAAGACTGTGCACTACCGCCACGCCTAAAATGCTTATCTTGGCGCTAAGTAAATCTGGCCTTACAA
Organism: Oscillospiraceae bacterium; assembly: GCA_902796165.1. Lineage (GTDB taxonomy): Bacteria > Bacillota > Clostridia > Oscillospirales > Acutalibacteraceae > UBA737. The sequence continues at coordinate 16,559 of CADBOD010000032.1, forward strand.
ACATAACAATATACAAAATCAACATATAAAACAATCCGCCGAATGCGTTCGTATATATATGCATGGCAACAACGCGCTTAGCATTTTTATTTGTGCCTATACTCGATATCAAAGCGGTCATACAGGTACCTATATTAGCACCTATTACAAGCGGTATCGCCATTTGATATGTTATAGGATTATCCGTAGCAAAAGCCGAAAGTGCAAGAGCTTGCACTATTGCCACGGTAGCAGCCGAAGACTGAATAATACTTGTAAACAAAACCGAAACAAGAAGTGCCACAACAGGGCTTTTAAACGCGGTAAGCAAGCTCAAAAATGTGGGATTATCCTTAAAAGAGCTCATAGAGCCGCTCATCATCTGCATACCCGCCATAAGCACTGCAAAGCCGATTAAAATCATACCGAGATTGCGGCGTTTATCACGCTTTGAAACCATTCTCAGCACAATGCCCACAAAGGCAAGTATCGGTGCAAATGTTGACGGCTGTAAAAGAACTAAAAAGAAATTATCGCCCGAAACGCCGCTGAGCGTCAATATCCACGCGGTAAGGGTTGTTCCGACATGTGAGCCCATAATCATACTGAAAGTATCCGCAAAGCTCAAAATACCAGAGTTTACAAGACCTACAAGCATAACCGTCATAGCAGACGAGGACTGAATAGCAATAGTAATTCCGGCGCCTAAAAAGAAGCTGAGTATTCCGCTTCTTGTAACCTTTTTCAGCGTGCTTTCGAGCTTGCCCCCCGCCATTTGTTCAAGACCTGAAGACATAGTATTCATACCGTAAAGGAAAAACGCAAGTCCACCGACTAAGGTTGCAAATATTATCAAGACTTCTGTTGCTGACATATCTTCACCTCAAAATCAAAATTTGACCTTTGCGGAAATATATTCTTTAAGCTCGGATATCGGTATGCGCTGTTGAGCCATTGTATCTCTATCGCGCACCGTTACACAATTATCGTTTTCCGAATCGAAGTCATAAGTTATACAAATAGGTGTTCCTATTTCATCTTCCCTGCGGTAACGCTTGCCGATAGACCCGGCATCATCAAAATCGACCATAAAATCGGCTGAGAGTGCATTTTTGATTTCAAGCGCTTTATCTGAGAGCTTCTTTGAAAGCGGCAAAACCGCTGCTTTAAACGGAGAAAGCGCCGGATGCAAACGGAGAACTACGCGCTTATCGCCCTTCTCATCAATTTCCTCATCATAAGCGTTACAAAGGAAAGCCAGCGTTACGCGGTCAGCACCGAGCGAAGGTTCTATAACATAAGGAATGTATCTTTCGTTTGTTTCGGGGTCAAAATATTCAAGCGGTTTGCCGGAATGGTCCTGATGCTGTTTTAAATCATAATCAGTTCTATCCGCAACGCCCCAAAGCTCACCCCAACCAAACGGGAACAAAAACTCAAAATCCGTAGTTGCCTTAGAATAGAAGGCAAGCTCCTCCTTATCGTGATCGCGAAGACGGAGAGATTCCTCCTCAATTCCAAGATTCACAAGCCAATCGTGGCAGAATGAGCGCCAATAGCTGAACCATTCAAGGTCGGTTCCAGGCTTGCAGAAGAATTCAAGCTCCATTTGCTCAAACTCACGAATTCTGAATATAAAGTTTCCCGGTGTGATTTCATTTCTGAATGACTTGCCTATCTGACCTACGCCAAAAGGCAGTTTTTTCCTTGTGGTACGCTGAATATTATTAAAGTTTACAAATATTCCCTGCGCCGTTTCGGGACGGAGATAAAGTGTATTGGTACTATCCTCTGTAACACCCTGAAATGTTTTAAACATAAGATTAAATTTTCTTATATCGGTAAAATCGTGAGAACCGCAATTCGGGCAGGAAATACCGTGCTCCTTAATATAATTCTGCATTTCCTCATCGCTCATAGCGGCAGGGTTATCGGCAAGAGAATTCTCCGCAACATAATCCTCTATGAGTTTATCCGCTCTGTGCCTTGTTTTGCACTGGCGGCAGTCCATAAGCGGATCGGAAAATCCGCCTAAATGGCCCGAAGCCACCCATGTTTCAGAGTTCATTAAAATCGCGCTGTCAAGCCCTACATTATAAGGACTTTCCTGAACAAACTTTTTCCACCATGCGCGCTTAACATTATTTTTAAGCTCAACGCCTAACGGGCCGTAATCCCAAGCGTTGGCAAGACCTCCGTAAATTTCACTGCCTGCATATACAAAGCCGCGACCTTTTGCCAGCGCGACTATCGTTTCCATACTTTTATCTTCCCTGTTCATTCAACAACCTCCAAAATATTTACATACATATTTATACTAAACAAAAAAGCAAAAAATGTCAACCCTTAAAGCCCCTATTTTATTGACAATATCTTGACACTGTCCCGACATTCTCTTGACATATTTTTCAGTTTGGTTTATACTTTTAATGAATAGGAGGTAGTGTTATGGATTATAAAAGAATAAGCTTGCACAATGTGGATTTTGATGATTTTATAAAGGTTGTTGATTCCTGCAAAGGTAATGTTTATCTCGAAACTGAAGACGGTGACTCCCTCAATCTCAAATCAAAGCTAAGTCAAATGCTCGGTATATCTACTATTCTTGCGAGCACGGAAATTAACGAAGCATGGGTAAGATGTGATAATCCTGAAGACGAATCAAAGCTATTCAGGTTCGATTTATACGGCGAAATGCCGAAAAACGATGAGGTGTAATAATGGCAGAAAGTAAGTTTTTGGAATATAAAGGCAAGCCGCTTGTAAGAAAAGGCAACGAAATATACTACGGTGATATGAGCGAGAGCTTTATAGTTCACTTTGAAATTCTTTCGTATAAAAAGGACGGCAAGCTCGATATCGCAGATAAAGTAAGTGTTCAGTTGCTTGACAGCAACACTGACCTTGATATTAAAGAACGGATTAAAAAAGAAAGTGTAAAGGATAATCTTTTTGATGCGCTTGACCTCGGCTTCACCTGGCTTGAAAGAGCGTTAAAAAGCTGAGCTTTTCGTGGGGGATGATAAAAAATGGCAGTAGGTTTCAGAAAAAGTCTTTTCGGGTTTAACTGTGATGATGTCACCGAATATGTGGAAAAGACTCACAGAAGCTACACCCAAAAGGAAATTGAATACAAAGAGCAAATCGAGGATTTAACCGCGCAATTATCCGCGCTTAAAGCAAAGCTCGATGAAACGGTAGCCGAAAAGGCGCAAACCGAGGAAAAGCTCAAAGAATTTACAGATAAATACGATGAAATTGAGCGTCTTTCCAAGAATATCGGCAAGCTCTATATTGTTGCAAAGTCCAACGCCGAAGCGATTATGAAAGAGGCAGAACAGAGTGCGGATATTGCAAGAAAAGAAGCTCAAAAAAATATCACATCAATTATGAGTGCACATCGGTCGCTAAGCGGAGTAAAAGAGGATATTGTGAACACATCGGCAAAATTCGCAAAGGATATCGATGAGCTTTCAAAATCTCTGAGCAGTGTGCGTGATAGAATAGAAATGCACGAAACCGCCGTCGAGAGAAGCGAAGAAGAATATCGTGAGATTATAAAGGTGCTGTCAGATGGATGAATATTTTGTTGATACAAAAGCGCTGAAAGAAATATGTCCTCGACTGAAAGTCGGGGACCGTGTTTTTTTAAGCGGAACTGTTTATACCGCGCGTGACGCGGCGCATAAGCGGATTTTCGATTATATCGGCAGGGGTGAAAATCCACCGTTTGAAATAAAAGACTCGGTAATATACTACGCAGGTCCGACACCTACACCGGCAGGGTTAGCCATAGGCTCCTGCGGTCCTACCACCTCTGCGAGAATGGATAAATATACTCCGGCTCTTTTGGATATGGGGCTGAGTGCCACTATCGGCAAAGGCGAGCGAAGCGAAGAAGTAAAAAAGGCTATTATCAAAAACAAATCGGTTTATCTTTGCGCCATCGGCGGCGCGGGCGCGATTGCTTGCCGCCACATTACAAAGTGCGAGGTTATAGCGTTTGAGGACCTCGGTTGTGAATCGGTAAAAAAACTAACATTCGATAAGTTCCCGCTTATTGTCGGCATTGATTCGGCAGGAAACAGTATATTCAAGGAATAAAAAGCAATGCATAAAAAAGCTTTGCCTTTACTTAAAATTTTTATGACGTTTAAACAACTTTTTATCATTTGGAAATTTTTTTCTTAAACATCTTGACATTTGTAAAATTCAGAGGTAATATGTCATTAAATTGAGTTAGCATATGCTAACTCAGTTTAAGAAAGAAGGTATTTATAGAAAAAAATAAAACTCTCAAATGTCATTATCGCCGCAGTTATCTATCTTACTTCATTTTTGCTCGGCGCAACTGTTGCGCCGGCACGCACGCGGACTTTGCAACCGTCCACCGGAAGGTTGCAATTTTTCCTGCCGGAAAAACCGTCCTGTTCGAATCTCTCCACAAATAAAAAACCTCAGATACACAAAAAGTGCAGCTGAGGTTTTTGGCGGAGACGGCGAGATTCGCCCGGCGCAACTGTTGCGCCGGCACGCACGCGGACTTTGCAACCGTCCACCGGAAGGTTGCAATTTTTCCTGCCGGAAA
>CADBOD010000033.1 GCA_902796165.1 Oscillospiraceae bacterium
CGCCCACTGCAAAAAAGCCAAGACATATATGTAAATAAACTCAGGGACAAAAGGAATACGATTATCAAGCGGTACGGTAACACTGCCAGCATTATCATAGCTTATAAAAAATCTGGTTAAAAAGCTGACTGTAAGATTTGTCGCCAAAACCAAAAAGGGAGGAATTATATTGCGACTTTTAAAGCGCCTTTTGTTTATCAGGAAAATCACCCTTTGCATATATTTTTTTATATTATAACATAATTTTTCCGCGAATTTCAATGGCAAGTTGCAATAGTAAGCGAAAAATTATTAAGATTATTATATATAAGGTGTATATCGCTGAATACAGACTGTTTTTTGAGTAAAAATATGTTGACTTTTTTAAGGTCAGTGATATAATTTATTAAACAACAAAAGCGGTAAGTTAAAATTTTCACAATAAGGAGGGTGGTTATGAATGAGTAAGAGAAAAAAGGCGATTTTCGTGTTGGTTTGGCTTTTATGTGCGGCGGCATTGCTTGTTTCTTCGCTCGTTATCGGTGGAGCTTCTCCGGAAGAGAGCATTAAGGAAACTATGCGTGATGCCGTGCTTCACGATACCAATAAAATAAGCCTTTTCGGTATAATGGATGTAAACCCTGCGGTAATTTCGGCATATACTGTTACTTTTATACTCTTGATATTTGCGGTGTTTGTTCGTATATTTGCGGTGCCTAAATTCAAAACCATACCCGGAAAATTTCAAATTTTACTTGAAGAAGCCGTAGGCTTTTTCGATAATCTTGCAAAGGGCAACAGTCCTCATAAAAACTATTTTTTAGGGGCTTATGTTTTTGTTGCCGGCGCGTATATCTGTATAGGCACGCTTTTTGAGCTTTTAGGACTTCAGGGTATTACAACATCCGGGCGAAGCATCACGCTTCCGGCACCGCTTTCTGATATAAACGGAGCAATAGCTATGGGTGTTACATCCTATCTTATAATATTATCAGGCGGAATACTCGGCAATGGATTTAAAGGAGTGCTCAGCACACTTAAAGAGTTTTCACTGCCGATATCAATGAGCTTTCGTCTTTTCGGAGCACTGCTCAGCGGTTTGTTGGTTACGGAGCTTGTGTATTATTATGTGGGGCTTAGTTTTGCTTTGCCTGTGGTTGTAGGTGTTATGTTTACGGCGCTTCACGCACTGATACAAACCTATGTTTTAACTATGCTTACTGCGGTTTTCTATGGAGAGGTTTCCGAGAAAACCCCTAAAAAAGAAAAAATCAAAACTAAAAAGCGGAGGAAATAAATATGAAAACGATAGTGAGAATTTTGGCAGTAGCGGCAATAATGCTTTTGGTATTTGCCATGTTTACGGGTACGGTATGCTTTGCTGATGGTGAGCAGACCGCTGAAACTACCCAGTCGGTAGAGGAAAACGGAAGTTCAACTACTTCGAGCAAGGCGATAGCGGCGGCTGCCTGCGTGGCGGTAGTTGCGGCGGCAGGTGCTATCAGTATGGGATTTGCCATAGCAAAATCGGCGGACGGTATATCCCGTCAGCCCGAGGCGGAAAGCAAAATAAGAACAGCACTTATGCTCGGTCTTGTATTTATAGAAACCGCGATTATCTATGCTTTGATAGTGGCAATACTTATTATATTTGTACTGTAAGGCGGTATTTTTATGTCACTTCCACTTAATATAAATTTTCAGCAGATACTTTTGCATATGTTCAATCTCTGCCTGCTTTTCGGCGGATTGTACCTGCTTTTGTATAAACCGGTAAAAAAGTTTATGGATGATAGAGCCGCTAAGTATAAGTATGCTGATGATGCGGCAAACGAAAAGCTATTAAAGGCTCAAGAGGCCGAAGCCCTTGCTCAGCAGAAGTTAAAAGACTGTGAAATAAAAATAGAACAGGATATGGCAAAATCACGCGCGGATGCAGAGGCGGAAGCCGAAAGCATAATTAAAGATGCAAATAATACGAAAAAACAAATTTTGGCGGCGGCTGAGGAGGCGGCTCTTCGCGAGAAAAACCGTATGATAAACGATGCACGCGAAGAAATAGCAGAGCTTGCTGTTAAGGCGGCTGAAAAGGTTATATCCGAAAAAGCCGAAAAAAAGGTGAAATCAGATGATTGATAAGCGCGCAAGAGAGCGCCTTAATGAGTTGCGCGGCGTACTCGTAGGCCTCGCTTCAAGCGAGGGCGATATGCTGCACCTTATGCGTGAGGCAATAGAAAATTGGGAACCATCGGATGAATTTTCTGCTCGCGGTACCGTTTTGAGCGTTGGTGACGGTATTGCTTCCGTAAAGGGACTTGATAATGTTCGTTACGGCGAAATCCTTATATTTTCTGGCGGCATACGCGGTATGGTTGAGGAGCTGAAACGCGATTATGTCAGTTGCATAATTTTCGGTGATGATGACCAGATAACCGAGGGCAGTAGCGTAAGGAGAACAGGTAAAACCGCAGGAATACCCGTAGGCGAGGGCTTTTTAGGCCGCGTAGTAGATGCCCTCGGAACTCCTATTGACGGTAAGGGGAAAATTGATGCTCACGGCTATATGCCCATTGAAGCTCCCGCACCGCAGATAATAGAGCGGCAGTCGGTAAGCGAGCCTATGCAAACGGGAATTTTGTGCATAGATTCGATGTTTCCCATCGGCAAAGGTCAGCGTGAGCTTATAATAGGCGACCGTCAGACCGGTAAAACCGCCATAGCGGTTGATACTATTCTTAATCAAAAGGGTAAGGATGTAATTTGTATTTATGTGGCTATCGGGCAAAAGGCTTCAAGCGTTGCCCAGATTTGTGCTACCTTAAAAGAAAACGGCGCGGATAAATATACCGTGGTGGTAAATTCCTCTGCCAGCGATTCACCGTCTTTACAGTATATAGCACCTTATGCCGGATGCGCTCTTGCAGAGTATTTTATGTATTCCGGGCGCGATGTGCTGATAGTTTATGACGACCTTTCAAAGCACGCCATAGCTTACAGAACATTAAGCCTTCTTCTCGAGCGTTCCCCCGGCAGAGAGGCTTATCCCGGAGATGTGTTCTATCTTCATTCACGCCTTTTAGAGCGTTCCGCAAGGCTTTCGGATAAATTGGGCGGCGGCAGTATGACCGCGCTTCCTATCGTTGAAACCCAGGCGGGAGATGTGTCGGCTTATATACCTACTAACATTATTTCTATAACCGACGGTCAGATTTTCCTCGAAAGCGAGTTGTTTTTTGAGGGACAAAGACCGGCTGTAAATATCGGTCTGTCCGTTTCCCGTGTCGGCGGCGCGGCACAGACCTCGGCGCTTAAAAAAGCAAGCGGGGGACTGAGGCTCACGTTGGCTCAGTATAAAGAAATAGAGGTATTCAATCAGTTTTCAAGCGAGCTTGACGAGGCAACTGCAAAGCGCCTTCGCCACGGAAAAAATCTGTTGTCCCTTTTAAAACAGGAGCAGTATAAGCCACTCAAACAGTATGAGCAGGTGGTATTGCTTGTTGCCGCTATGGCGAATGTTTTTGATGAGGTTTCGGAGAATGAAGTAGATGCTTTTAAATACAAGGTGCTCGATTATGTGAGTAATGAACTCGACGATGTATGCACAACTCTTGAAAAAAGCGGTAAGCTCAGTGATATAGATAAACAACGCATAATCGATGCCGCGAAAGAGTGCGTATCAAAGGTGCAGTGATGGCGAACGCAAGAGAGATTAAGGACCGCATAAAAAGCGTAAAGGATACTAAAAAAATTGCCTCGGCTATGTATCTTATCTCTTCAACAAAGATGCGTAAGGCAAAAGCGGCGCTTGACGGTACAAGACCATACTTTTCAGCCCTCAGGCTCGAAATAGGCAGAATTTTCGGATATTTCGAGAATATAGAAAGCCGGTATTTTTATGCGAAGGATTATAAAAGTGCAATAGATAAACCGGATGCCTGCCTTGTAATTACAGCTGATAAGGGACTATCCGGCGCATATAATCAGAATGTAATAAAGGAAACTCAAAAACTGCTTTCTATCAATAAAGATACTAAGCTCTTTGTTGTGGGTGAATACGGCAGGCAGTATTTTTTGCGCCATAATATACCGATAGAGCAATCGTTTATTTATACCGCGCAAAATCCCACTATGCAAAGAGCAAGGGAGATTTGCAGAACACTTCTCGACCTTTATGAAAGCGGTACCGCTGATGAAATTTATGTGGTTTATACCGATTTGCAAAAGGATATAAATCAATCGGTTCAAACGGTGCGCCTTTTGCCGCTTGAAAGAAAATACTTTACCGATTACAGTAGTGCAGATAAAGCCGGATATGAGTTCTGGCCGGATGCAAAAAAGGTGCTTCACAGTATAGTTCCGGCGTTTTTAACGGGATTTATTTACAGTGCGCTCGTTGATAGCTTTTGCAGTGAGCAAAATGCAAGAATGATTGCAATGAGTAACGCAAGTGATAACGCGGATGAAATAATTGAACGGTTATCGCTTCAATATAACAGATTAAGGCAAGCCGATATAACCCGGCAGATAACAGAGGTATCATCCGGCGCTAAGGCGCAGGCAAGAAAGAGGAAAGCGAGGGCCCAAAGAAATGAACAAAGGCATAATAGTTGAAATTTCAGGCCCGGTAGTGGATTGTGAATTCACCAGGGGTCCTATACCTAAAATCAAAACAGCCCTTAAAGTTAAAACCGATTTATCGGTAAAAACCTTAGAGGTTGCCGAGCATATGGGCGGCGGCATTGTAAGGTGCCTTGTGCTATCGGATTCCCTCGGTCTTGCAAGAGGTATGGAGGTTGAAAATACCGGAGAGAGCATTACCGTACCGGTAGGCGAAAACACACTCGGCAGAATGTTTAATGTGTTAGGGGATACGATAGACGGCGGAAGTTCCCTTCCCGAGGATACTCCAAAGCTGCCAATACACAGAAAACCTCCGAGGTTTGAAGAGCAGCAACCGTCTGCTGAAATCCTTGAAACCGGGATTAAGGTAATAGACCTGTTAGAGCCCTATGCAAAGGGCGGTAAAATAGGACTTTTCGGCGGCGCGGGCGTTGGTAAAACCGTGCTGATACAGGAGCTTATTCACAATGTTGCTATGGAGCACGGCGGATACTCGGTGTTTGCGGGTGTAGGCGAGCGAAACCGTGAGGGTAACGACCTTTGGACAGAGATGAACGAAAGCGGTGTATCAAATAAAACCGCATTGGTTTTCGGGCAGATGAATGAGTCACCCGGCGTGCGTATGAGGGTTGCTCTTACAGGTCTTACTATGGCGGAATATTTCCGCGATAAGCAGAAAAAAGATGTCCTTTTGTTTATAGATAATATTTTCCGCTTTGTGCAAGCGGGAAGCGAGGTTTCAACACTGCTTGGGCGTATGCCGTCAGCCGTTGGATATCAGCCTACATTGGCGACGGAAATGGGTGAGCTGCAAGAGCGTATAACATCCACAAAGCGCGGTTCTGTAACCTCTGTTCAGGCGGTATATGTTCCGGCTGACGATCTCACCGATCCGGCTCCGGCTACAACATTTACCCACCTTGACGCCACAACGGTTCTCTCCCGAAAAATTGCCGAACAGGGTATATATCCGGCGGTGGATCCTTTGCAGTCAACATCGAGAATACTCTCGGCTAAGGTTTTAGGCGAGGAGCATTATACTGTAGCTCGCAGAGTTCAGGAAATTTTACAAAAGTATAATGAGCTTCAGGATATTATCGCTATTCTCGGTATGGAGGAATTGAGCGATAATGATAAGAAAACCGTGCTTCGCGCCCGTAAAATACAGAGGTTTTTATCGCAACCTATGTTTGTTGCGGAAAAGTTTACCGGCGTGCCGGGCGCTTATGTGCCGCTTAAAGAAACGGTACGGGGTTTCAGAAAAATTGTTGACGGTGATATGGACGGTTACCCCGAGGAGGCATTTTTCGGTGTGGGCACTATTGATGAGGTAATAAAGAAAGCGGAGGAGATTTCGTGAATACTTTTACTTGTCATATACTCGCCGCCGATAAGGTGCTTTATGAGGGAGAGTGTGAGTCACTGGTAATTCCTACGCCTTGGGGGCAGTACGGCATACTCGCCCATCACACAAAGGCGATATGTGCGATAGTGGCAGGAACTATGACATACCGGGTACCCGGTGGAGAAAATCAGTATGCCTCCGTGTCTGACGGACTTGTTAAAATCGATAATAACGATGTGCTGATCCTTGTTGATACTGCCGAGCGTCCGGAGGAAATAGATATAAATAAGGCGCGCCTTGCGGCAGATGAGGCACGCGAGGCACTTCTGCAAAAAAGAAGCGTTCGTGAGTACCGTGAAGCTCAGGCAACACTTGCACGGGCAATATCGAGAATGGATGTTCATAAAAAGCATTTTGAATAGAAAAACCTTTCCGAAAGTTAAGTCGGAAAGGTTTTTTGTTGCTTTTGTTGCGGTTTTAGGATAAAATAAGCTAAAAGGAAGGCGGTGATACGGTGATTGAGACAAATGAGCAAAGGCTTGCTCGCCTTAAATTAAAAGCAAATAAGTTGCCTAAAACTCCCGGCGTTTATATTATGCGAAACAGTGCCGGAGAGATAATATATGTCGGCAAAGCGAAGGCGCTTAAAAACCGTGTCACTCAGTATTTCGGCAGCGGCAGCGGACATAATGAAAAGGTAAAAAAAATGGTGTCCTTAGTGCAGGATTTTGATTTTGTTTTGTGCGACAGTGAGTTTGAAGCGTTGATTCTTGAAAACTCCCTTATAAAGCAAAATCAACCTAAGTACAATATACTGCTCAAAGATGATAAGGGCTATCATTATATAAAAATAACGGCTGATAAATGGCGTAAGATTACTACCAGTAAAGATACCTCCGACCGCCGTGCTCAGTATATAGGCCCTTATTATTCCGGATATGTTGTAAAAGATACGGTGGATGAGGCAATTAAGATATTCCGCTTGCCGGACTGTAACCGTTCGTTTGACAAACCGTCAAAACCCTGTTTAAACTTCCATATAGGCAGATGCGAAGCGCCGTGCAGGGGTAAAATAGCGCTTGAAGAGTATAACGAATCTATCAACTCCGCCATATCGTTTATTAAAAACGGTCTTGATGACGATACTGTAAAAAAACTTGAAAGCAAAATGCTTGAAGCGGCTGAAAATCTTAACTTTGAATACGCCGCAAAGCTGAGAGATAGAATAAACGCCATTAAAAAACTGTCGGAAAAGCAAAAGGTTGTTATGTGCACATATCCCTCTCAGGATGTGTTTTCGGTTGTTTTCGGCGCTGATTTATGCTGCGTTGGAGTTTTGATTTTCAGAAACAGCCGCCTTACCGATAAAAAGGTGTTTTTCGTTGACGGCAATTATACAAAGGATGAACTTTACAGTGAGTTTTTGTGCCGTTATTATGCGGACGAAAAGGATTTTCCCCGCAGGATACTGCTTGACTGCGATATATCCGAAAGCTCCCTTATAGCAGAGCTTATCGGTAATGCCTCCGGCAGAAAGGTTGAAATTTTACACCCTGAGCGGGGAGAGCAAAAAAGCCTTGTCGATATGTGCTCGCAAAACGCGGCTGAAAATCTGGCTTTAAGGCTTAATCGCACAGGCTCGCAAACGGCGGTGCTAAGCTCCCTTCAAGAGCTTTTAGGGCTCGAAGTCACCCCGGAGGTTATAGAGGCTTATGATATTTCCAACACCGCGGGGGATGAGAATGTTGCCGGTATGGTGGTGTTTTCCGGCGGTAAGCCCGATAAAAAGCATTATAAGCATTTTAAAATAAAAGGTTTTTCAGGGCAGGATGATTACCGCTCTATGGCAGAGGTGTTAGACCGGCGCTTTTCGGAATATGAAAAGGGTACAGACGAGGGCTTTTCACGCCTTCCCGATCTTATTTTGCTTGACGGCGCCTCAGGGCAGATTTCTGCGGTTTTGCCCGTTATGAAGGCGCATAATATAAATGTTCCGATATTCGGTATGGTAAAAGACGGTAAGCATAGAACACGCGCTATTGCCACAACAGGTGAGGATATTGAGATAAAGGGCAACCGTAGGCTTTTTGCTTTTATAACCACTATTCAGGACGAAGTGCATAGGTTTGCGATAAGCTATCACCGCAAAAAAAGAAGCCAAAAAATGCTCGGCTCAACACTTACGGAAATTGCCGGTGTAGGTGATAAAACCGCCGCGGCGCTTATAAAGCATTTTAGAACGATATCGGCGATAAAATCCGCGAATATCGATGAGCTTTCCGCCGTAAATGGTGTGAAAGTAAGCACGGCGCAAAACATAGTAAATTATTTTGCGGATAAATAACTATTGCCAAAACAGTAAATTGTTGGTAGAATATAGAAAAAGGAAAGGAGAGTTTCTATGTCTGCTTATCAACTTGAAAATGCAAAATCAGGCGATATAGTTGCGATTATGCATACAAATGCCGGTGATATTAAAATAAGGCTTTTTAAGGATAAGGCTCCGAAGACGGTTGAAAACTTCGTGACCCACTCTGAAAACGGCTATTATAACGGTATAGTTTTCCATAGGGTAATCAAGGATTTTATGATACAAGGCGGTGATCCTACCGCTACCGGTATGGGCGGCGAGTCTATATGGGGAAAGAGCTTTGAGGATGAGTTTGACCCGGAGCTTCATAACCTTCGCGGTGCGCTCTCGATGGCAAACGCCGGACCGGGGACTAACGGCAGTCAGTTTTTTATTGTTCAGGCAAAAAGTGTGCCGGCAAATATGATTTCTCAAATGGAAGATATGGGCGGCAGAGGCTTTCCGGAGGAAATAGTTGAGGCGTATAAGTCGCTTGGCGGAACACCGTGGCTTGATTTTCGCCACACCGTTTTCGGTCAGGTGATTGAGGGTATTGATACCGTGGATAAAATTGCCGAAACCCCCGTGGGCGCAAACGATAAGCCCATTGATGATGTCATTATAAATTCCATTGAAATACAAAATATTTAAGGAGTGTTATTATGAAAGGAATAGTTCTTGCAGGAGGTAGCGGAACACGGCTTTATCCTCTTACTATGGTAACCTCAAAACAGCTTTTGCCGGTTTATGATAAGCCGATGATTTATTATCCGTTGTCAACATTGATGCGCGCAGGTATAAGGGATATACTCATTATTTCAACTCCGGTTGACCTTCCTAATTTTGAGCGTCTTTTAGGTGACGGGTCAAGATACGGAATAAATCTCTCTTATGCTGTTCAGCCGTCACCGGATGGCTTGGCGCAGGCTTTCCTCATAGGTGAGGATTTTATTGCGGGCGATAGCTGTGCTATGGTGCTCGGCGATAATATTTTTTACGGAAGCGGTCTTAAAGCGCATTTGCGCGAGGCGGCGGCAAGGGAAAACGGAGCTACCGTTTTCGGCTATTATGTAGATGACCCCGAAAGGTTCGGCATTGTTGAATTTGATAAAAACGGTAAGGCTATATCTATTGAGGAAAAGCCGGAGCATCCAAAATCAAATTACTGCGTAACAGGTCTTTATTTTTATGATAAGCGCGTTGTTGATTTCGCAAAGGAAATAAAACCGTCCAAGCGTGGAGAGCTTGAAATTACCGACCTTAACCGTATGTATCTTGAAGATGGCACACTCAATGTTATAACCCTCGGTCACGGTTACGCGTGGCTCGATACCGGCACTATGGATGCGCTCAGTGAGGCGAGTGAATTTGTTAAGGTTGTAGAAAATCGTCAGGGCATCCAGATTTCCGCCATTGAAGAAATAGCGTATGTCAACGGCTGGATAGATAAAGAAAAGCTCATTGAATCGGCTCAGCGTTACGGTAAATCACCCTACGGCGAGCATCTTAAAAATGTTGCGGACGGTAAGTTTATCTATTAAATTTTGAACAGTAAAATTCCACTGAGTTTTTTTAGGAAAATTCAGTGGGATTTTTTGTAGAATTTTTTTGCAAAATTTTGGTTAAAAAATAGAAAATTTTGTTCGGTTTTAATTTACATAATTCTTCATTCATTTTATTTATGCATATAATGGAATTACACTTTTTAACCGAGTTATCCACCGATAAAATGTCGAAAAATAGCGAAAATCCGACTTATCAACCGCAAAAATGTTAATTAAACGGTGGATAAGTTGGATAACTTTTAAGGTTGTTTTGGTTTACATAATCACAAAAAATGCAAGTTTTTTAAGTAATTATAACAGTATGTAAAGGAGCGCCAAAAGAAGCAGTCTGTCTGAGTTTTCCGACATAAGAATAAGAGCAAGACCGAGTATTAAAAAAAGGTCGGAATCGGCGCTGAAATTATCTAAAAAAGGTATGCCGAGATTTGATAAAAAATTAAAGTCCGTGCCGGTCTTCGGGCTGTTCTTTTGCGCGGTGTGTTCGGCTTTGGCGCTCTGTCTGTATTTTGAACGGGAGTTCATTTCCCTCATTCTTTCAATGGCGCGTTGTTTCTCGGTGTCAAAACCGCCGGTCGATGCTTTGTCCATAGAAATCACCCGAAATTAAGTATTCCGGCATCCTTTAAAAGCGGCAGTATTTCAATGAGCTTTAACAGCTTTATTGCAGAGTCAACCTTTTCCTGTCGCTTTTGGCTGAGATGCGGTTTTAAAGCTAAAAGAAGTTTTGCGCGGTTGTCGTTTCCTTTACTCTCATACGCTCCTATAACATTCATAATTCGCCCTATATCAGCTGAATTTATAAAGGACTGTCGGTTTTCTTCATCGGTTGATGCGCTTTCCTTTTGCCCTTCGCCGTCGTCGCCTAATAGGCTTTCTGCCATCATCCTTACCTTGTTCATACTTTCCGGGTCGTTGAGTATATCTTCGAGCTTGCGGTTAATGTCATCCATTCTTTTTACCGCCGGAGAGATTTTTAAGTATTTCCTTCGCCTCTTTTGAAGCAAGTATATTTTTTAATTTATTTTTGTCACTGAGCGCTGCTTCGATTTTTTTCTTGCTGTCGCCGTCAAGATTTGCCAAAACGCCGGATGCGTCGCCGCTCGCGGCTTTGCTTACCGCGTTTTTGTTGATTTTTCCGCCGTTTGCATTTAAAATAGCATTTATGAGCTTTTGTTTGTCAATATTCATATTATCCATATAATAACCCCCAAGGTGCTTTGCTACTATTATATGTATGAGAGTTAAGAGGTGTTTATGAGATTAGTTGTTATTTCCGATACCCACGGCAGGTCTATGCTGATAGATAGAGTTTTGCGAAAGGAGAGCAGCGCGCAGGAGGTGTTCTTTTTGGGTGATGTTGTGTCCGATATTGAAAGCGTTATGCCGGATTATCCCGAAAAAAACTTTCATATAGTGCGCGGTAATTGTGATTACTTTTGTGAGTATCCGTCTTTTGATATAGTGGAGTATAAGGGGGTAACCGTTTATTTTACTCACGGTCATCAGCACTCTGTAAAGTCCGGCACGGATAGGCTTTTGCAATCCGCTTACGGTGTAGGAGCCGATATTGCGCTTTACGGGCATACCCATATTTCGTCAATAGAATATAAAGACGGTATATATCTTATAAACTGCGGTTCGCTCTCTCTTCCGCGTGCGGGTAGCCCCTCATATGCTGTGATAGACATAACAGAAAAAGGCATTTTACCCACAATAAAGTGTGTATAAATCCTTGACAGTTTGCTTATGTAGTGGTAAAATTGATATGATGAGTTAGTCTTATCACCTACTGCCACGGGGAAAACAGCGGTCCCCGGCGAATACTTATAAACATTGTTGTTTTATTCGCAAAACCGCTTTATCATATAAGGAGGATATATATGCAGCCACCAAGATTTGATTTAACATCAGTCTTGATTTTCGGCATTGTTTGTATTGCACTCGCGATAATCGGTTTCTTCTTAGGCTCCGCTTTTCGTCGTCGCTCTGCGGAAAAGACGATCGGCTCCGCGGAAGAAGAAGCCAAGCGCATTTTAAACGATGCGATGAAAACCGCCGAAACCAAGAAAAAAGAAACTTTGCTTGAAGCAAAGGAAGAAATTCACCAGCTTCGCCAGGATACCGAGCGTGATTTGCGTGAGCGTAGATCCGAGGTTCAGCGGCAGGAGCATAGAATTCAGCAAAAGGAAGAAAGCCTCGATAGAAAATCCGATAATATCGAGGCAAAAGAGGAAAAGTTAGCTCAAAGAGCCAAAGAGATTGATGCTAAGCTCGAAGAATGTGAGCAGTTGAAACGCGGTCAGCTTGAAATGCTTGAAAAGATTTCCGGTCTTTCTAAGGAACAGGCTAAGGCACAGCTTTTAAGTATGCTTGAAGGCGATCTTACACACGAAAAAGCAGTTCGCATAATGGAATTTGAGCGTCAGGTCAAAGATGATTCGGATAAGCTCGCCCGTGAGGTGTTAAGCAGGGCAATTCAGCGTTGTGCCGCGGATCATTCTTCGGAAATCACCGTTTCGGTAGTACCGCTTCCAAACGATGAAATGAAAGGTAGAATTATAGGCCGTGAGGGTAGAAATATCCGTGCTATTGAAAATGCTACCGGTGTTGATCTTATTATTGATGATACACCCGAGGCTATCACGGTTTCCAGCTTTGAGCCTATACGCCGAGAGATAGCAAGGCGCACTCTTGAAAAGCTCATTTCGGATGGCAGAATTCATCCGGCAAGAATTGAGGAATCCGTGGCGAAAGCTACTGCCGAAGTAAATTCGGTAATTAAACAAGAGGGCGAGCGCGCAATGATTGAGTCGGGCGTGCATAATTTGCATCCCGAGCTTGTCAAGCTCCTCGGTCGCCTGCATTACCGCACAAGTTACGGTCAGAATGTACTTAATCATTCACTTGAAGTTTGCCACATTTCCGGTCTTATAGCGGCAGAGCTCGGGGCTGATGTAACGCTTGCAAAACGCGCAGGATTGCTTCACGATATCGGTAAGGCTATCGATCACGAGCAGGAAGGCTCACATATTCAGCTCGGCGTTGAGGCAGCTAAGAAGTATAAAGAAAGCGAAGATGTTATACACGCAATTCACGCTCATCACGGTGATATTGAGGCCAAAACAATTACGGCATTCATAGTACAAGCGGCGGATGCGATTTCAGCCGCCCGTCCGGGAGCAAGGCGTGAAAACATAGAGAATTATATTAAGCGACTTGAAAAACTTGAAGAAATTGCTAATTCATTTAAAGGCGTTGAAGGTTCTTATGCTATACAGGCAGGTAGGGAAATAAGAATTCTTGTTAAGCCCGAAGTGATAAGCGATGATAAAATGGTAATTATGGCGCATGATATAGCTCAGAAAATTGAGAATGAGCTCGAATATCCGGGTCAGATAAAGGTTAATGTTATAAGAGAAAACCGAGCCGCTGATTACGCAAAATAAAATTTTAAATCACCGCCGCATAATTTATGCGGCGGTGATTTTTTATGTGTCAAAAAGTATGTATCAAAGTAAAGGCAGGATACTTTCGACAAGCCAAAAATGAGCCACCGGCTTTCGCCGATGGCCCATTTTATTTAACTTAATTCTTATTAGCCCTCGATGGTGCAATACATAAAGTACTTATATCCAAGCGGGTTAGAGAAGAATCCCTTAACTGAAGAATCAAGCATATAAAGGTCGGTGTAGAAGTAGATAGGAGTTACACAGCCGGACTTCATAAGCATATCCTCAGCAATGTGCATCATAGCATAACGGTTCTTAGCATCTGTGCAGCTCTTGATTCTTGCAATAAGAACATCATAAGTTTCTGCCCAGGTGCCGTTTTCAACCTTATCTTCGTAGCCGAATTTTGTAAGGTCGATGCTATAGTTGGCAACCTTTGCATGGTCGCCCTTGCCAAACTGGATATCATTGTTACCGGAAGCGGTAGTCCACAT
The DNA here is from genome assembly GCA_902796165.1 of Oscillospiraceae bacterium. Taxonomy (GTDB): domain Bacteria; phylum Bacillota; class Clostridia; order Oscillospirales; family Acutalibacteraceae; genus UBA737. The sequence continues at coordinate 13,803 of CADBOD010000033.1, forward strand.
ATCAAGGAAGCAGATCGGATCGTTGTAGTCAGCAAGCCAACCGTTACGAGCGATTGAATAGTCACCCTTCTTACGAGTGTTAAGGAAGGTAGCCCATTCCTGGTTTTCCATGTTCATTGTGATACCAACATTAGCAAGTGCAGACTGGATGTATTCGCCGATAGCCTTGTGGCCTTCGCTGGTGTTGTATAGATAGGTCATAGTCGGGAAGTTGGTAAACTTCTTTGTTGCCTCATCATACTTGTAGTACTTCTTAAGAGTTTCAATCGCAGAATTGAAGTTAGCCTCAACTGCCTCTTTGGAAGCATCAAAGTAACCGTCAAACTTATCGCTGACACCGGTGTTCTTATAGAA
>CADBOD010000034.1 GCA_902796165.1 Oscillospiraceae bacterium
CGGGCTTCCTGAATTGAAAATTGCTGATTTGTATGCTGATAATGATGTGTTAAAGTTGGCTTTAATGGCGGCGGCAAATCTGCTTGAACACGACCAAAGGCTCAAATCCCCTGAAAACGAAAATCTCCGCGGTGCCGTAATAGAAATGTATAAAAGACTTAATGAAAACTAAAAATCGTGTCCGCATAGAAATTTATGCGGACACGATTTTTGACTGCGTCAAGCCGTTTTATCCCGTTTTTGCTTGACTTAAACACATTTTGTGATATAATTTTTTTAATAATATGAAGAGTACAAGGGGAGCTTTTGAAATGATTAAAAAGTATTTAAACCGCCTTTTTATTGACGGGCTTTCGGGCATGGCATATGGATTGTTTTCCACGCTTATTATCGGTACTATAATCTGCCAATTAGCTTCGCTTATCGGGCAGATACCGGGAGCTGTTTGGTCGGCGGTGGCGGCACACCTTAATATTATGGGCAGCGTAGCTAAAACAATAACCGGCGCCGGCATAGGCGTAGGCGTGGCGGTTAAGCTGAAAGCCTCTCCTCTTACCACGGTTTCAGCCGCTGTCGCAGGTATGGTGGGCGCTTTTCCGAAGGCGCTTGAGAATTTCGCAGTAGGCGCACCGGGTGAGCCTCTCGGCGCATTTATAGCCGCCTATGTTGCCATAGAAATAGGGTATCTCGTTTCGGGCAAAACCAAGCTCGAAATCATTCTCACTCCTCTTTGTTGTATAATAGTGGGCTGTGCGGCAGGTTTGCTTGTGGGTCCTTATATTTCCGCCGCTATGAAATTTATAGGCGAGCTTGTTAATATAAATGTTGAAAAAAGCCCGATATTCGGCGGGATGGCGGTATCTGTAATTATGGGCATATTGCTTACCTTGCCCATTTCTTCCGCCGCAATAGGTATTTCAATGGGACTTACCGGGCTTGCGGCAGGTGCGGCAACTATCGGTTGTTGTTGTAATATGGTGGGCTTCGCCGTTATAAGTTACAGAGAAAATAAAATCGGCGGACTTATAGCTCAGGGTGTGGGTACATCTATGCTTCAAATGCCGAATATCGTGAGAAAACCGGTTATTTGGGTGCCATCAATACTCAGCAGTGCGATTTTAGGCCCCGTTGCTTCGGCGGCGCTTAAAATGGTGAGCAATCCGATAGGCTCGGGTATGGGCTCGGCAGGATTTGTAGGCCAGTTTATGAGCTACTCCGCTATGACTGCCGCCGGCACTTCCGCGGTGGTTGCAATAGTTGAAATAATCGTTATGCACTTTATTTTGCCGGGAGCGGTAGCTTTCGGAATATCCGAGGCTATGAGAAAGCTCGGTTTCATAAAGAGCGGCGATATGAAGCTCGAGGATATATCTCATGCGTAAACGCGATATAACACTTGCGGCGGTAGAAGCTCTCGAAAAGTTGTATCCGCAGGCGGTATGTTCTCTTACATATACCGATGCTTTTCAGTTACTTATAGCCACAAGACTTTCGGCGCAGTGCACTGATGCGAGGGTTAATATGGTAACTCCTGCGCTTTTCAAGCGTTTTCCAGATGCCGAGAGTATGGCAAAAGCGGATATATTCGAGGTAGAAGAGCTTATTAAAAGCTGTGGACTTTATAAGACAAAGGCTCGTGACCTGATAGAAATAGGCAAAAAAATTACATCCGATTTCGGTGGCAGGGTGCCGGATACGATAGAGGAGCTTACCACACTTTCGGGCGTGGGCAGAAAAACCGCCAATTTGGTCTGCGGTGATATTTATCATAAGCCTGCCGTAGTGTGTGATACGCATTTTATACGGCTTGTAAACCGTTTGGGTCTTGTTAATACCAAGGATCCGCTCAGGGTAGAAAAGGAAATGATAAAGCTGTTGCCGCCAGATAAGTCAAGCGATTTTTGTCACCGTTCGGTTCTTTTCGGCAGAGATATCTGCACTGCACGCAAAACATATTGCGAGAGATGCCCGATGAATGAGTTTTGCGCTCAAAACCGTAAATAATCAGGGGTAATTATGGTGTTTTTAAAAAGAATTACTGCTTTAACAGTTTTGATATGTATGACGCTTTGCCTTTGCTCGTGCGGCACGGGCAGTGGCGCCGCGCTTATTTATATGTCGGTAGAGCAAATGCCTGATACGCTTGACCCTCAGGTTGCCGGCAGTGACAGTGAGCTTATTATTTGCCGCAATATTTATGAGGGGCTTTTCCGCCAAAACGAAAAAGGCGAGGTTGTTCCCGCCGCTGCGGCTAACTATAATTATGAAAATTTAACATATACTTTTTCACTCAGGGATAATCTGATGTGGGCTGACGGTGAATCTATCACCGCCGATGATTTTGTTTTTGGCATTAAAAGGGCGCTTCTCCCTGAAACGCGCGCGCCTTATGCCAAGCTCCTTTATGCAATAAGCGGAGCACCGCAGGTAAATACAGGCGCCGGCAGTGCGGATATTCTCGGAATATCAGCCACCGATGCGAAAACGGTTAAAATAACCCTTACATATGATGATAAAAATTTCTTAAAAACCCTTTCTATGCCGGTTTCAATGCCTTGCCGTGAGGATTTTTTTCTTGAAAGCATCGGAAAGTACGGACTTGAAAAGGATTGCGTTTTATCCTGCGGTTCATATCGCCTCGCACGATGGAATAAAGAGGATTTCGGTATAAGGCTTTATAGTAACGATGAATACACCGGCGAATTTAAGGCAAAAAACGGAGGGGTTTTCATATCGCGCGATAAGGAGAAAACGACCGCAGATAAGCTTTTAAGCGGAGATGCGGATATTGCGCTGGTGGCCTCAAAATATCTGCCGGAAATCGAAAATGAAGGCATTAAGACCGAAACCGTACAGAATATTTGCTGGGTGCTTTCTTTGGGCGGAGAATTCAGTCAGAATATCCGAAGGGCTTTTTGTGAGTGCATATCGCCGGATATTTACGTGAAGAGCTTGCCGTCCGGCTTTTCGCTTGCGGCTTCAATTTTCCCGGGGTGTTTAGAAAGTAATGAAGTGGCATCGCCGGCGGTTTTGCCGTATAATCCCGAAGATGCGCGCTCTATTATATCAAGTGAGATAAAAGGCTTTAAGAATAAAAAATTTCCTCAAACGACCCTTGTTTTTACCGAGTGTGAGCCGATGCGACCGGCAATCACGGAAATAGTGGGCGATTGGCAGAAAAATCTGAGCACTTTCATAAACATAAAGCCTACTGATAAATCTCTCGAAGGCGAGCTTAAAGAGCATACAATGCCTCTTGCCGTATTTCCCGTAAAGGCGGATTCAACGATTGAAGAATACCTGAATAAGTTTAAAGACGGGTATTATAACGGATACGAGTTAGTGCCGATAGCGTATGAAAACACCACTGTCGCATATCTTGAAAATCTTTCCGGTGTCAGTATGAACGCCATAGGTGGATATATAGATTTTTCCGGTGTTATAAAAAAATAAATATAATTTCGGGCGGTGATACAATGGGTAAAAATCTTAAAATTTTTAAAGATTTTTCGGCGGTATTACTGCTCGTTATTTTTGCTTTTGCGTTACATAGTGCGGCGCGGAGAATAGATATTGCCCCAATAAGTCTTTTTTTGAATTTTATCCGCACGAGTATTTATGTGGGTCTGTTTTCTTTTTGGGGTGTTACCGCATACCGCCGGGTTGTGCAAAGAAGTGTCAGAACACACCTCGTTTTAGTTTCGGTGTTAATGGTATTGTGGGTTATAATAAGGGAATTCAAATTCCGTTTTGTTGTGGATGTGAATGCCGAAAGATATCTTTGGTATTCGTATTATCTGCCGCTGTTATTAACACCTCTGCTGGCGCTGTTTGTTTCGGTGCTTTTGGGCAAGAGCGAAGAATACCGCCTGCCCGGCAAATATATGCTTATGTATATCCCCACAATTTCCCTCATACTGCTTTTTATTACAAATGATATTCATCAACTTGCCTTTTCTTTCCCTACTGGTGCCAATGTGTGGAGTGAGCACGGCAGTTACAGCTATGGCATAGTGTTTTATATAGCTGCCTTTTGGGGCGTTTTCTGTTCGCTTGCCGCGATGATTATTATGATATTTAAGTCCCGCCCTGATAGACTGCATGGCCTGTTTTGGCTGCCGCTTATGCCGGTGGTATTGGTGGTAGCTTATGTGTTTTTATATGTTACAAAAGCACCTTTGATTGCAGAGCAGGGCGATATAGCGGTATTTTTCGGGATTACCTTTATCAGCTTTTTCGAGATTTGCATAAGGCTCGGACTTATACCCTCAAACACAAGATATTTTGACCTTTTTAATGCCTCAAAAAATCTTTCTCTGCAAATCACTGATAATAATTATGAGGTGGAGTATTCTTCCGGTGTAGCTGTGCTTTTTGCACCGTCAGACCTTAAAATTGCCGAGAAAGCGCCGCTTATAAAAGACGATAAAATAAGAATTCACAATATGCCTATCAGCGGCGGCCACGCGATATGGGCGGAGGATATTTCAGAGCTTTTAAAGCAGACGGAAAGCCTTAAAAACGCCCGCGCGGAGCTTGCTGACAGAAACGAGATTTTAAGGCTCGAATATGAAGATGTAAAACAGCAAAAAACCGTTGAGGAGAAAAACCGGCTTTATGACCTTCTTCAACAGGTAACGCAAACACAAATCGACCAGGTTCACAGTATGGCGAATGAATACACCGATTTGTCCGATGAAGCGCAAAAGCAAAGAATTATTGCAAAAATTGTTGTTATAGGCAGCTACATAAAGAGAAAAAAAGATTTTTTGCTCTCGGCTCAAAGCAATTCGGCACTTGATGCGCACAGGTTGAATGATGCTTTTGAGGAGTCCTTCCGCTCCCTTGAACTTCTCGGTATATCGGGCGGATATACCGTTTATGTTAAAGACGGCTTTCTTCCGGCTGATACAATTATGTTTTTGTATGATTTCTTTGAGGATGTGCTCGAAGCCGTTATTGATAATATAAATCACTTTAATGTTACGGTTGTTTGCATGAATTTATCAATCAGGGTATCGATTACCTTTGACTGTGCGGATAATGTTGAATTTTTGCTTGAAAAATATCATAACGCGAGTGTTGCTACGGAAATTGACGGTACGCAAATCGTTCTCTCAATAGACAGGGGGAATTTCGTATGACCGATTATAATCCTTACGGCGATTTGTTTCTGCTTTTGTGCGGCGCGTTATTTGTTGCGGCAATAGGCGAATTGGCGTTAGGTCTTTACCTTTACACCTGTACCGAAGATTTCAAAAAGAGCCTGCCGCCGATAGCGTTTTTTTCAGCTCTTATTTTGCTTATTTCGTCGGTTATGGGAGGCAAACCTGATTTTATCGGAAATATTTGGTGGTTTGTTTTTGTTGCTCTGTTAATTTTATCCTTGACTCATATTGTTTCATCCTTCATAAAGGGATACAAAATAAGTAAAATGACAATTTCCTCAGACTCTGTAAGGCAGGCTATGAACGGCTTTAATTTTGGTATTTGCTTTACCGATGATAACGGCAGACTTGTGCTGATAAATCAGGAAATGAATAAACTGATGTTTTCCCTTTCGGGCAAATATCCTCAGAGCTTGAATGAAATTATCAGGGTGATTGAGGGCAAAACCGAAAAAATCGAGTTTCAAGAGCAAGATGACTATTCGCTTTACAGATTTCCGGACGGTAGCGTTTGGAAAGTAACTCTAACCGATATATCCGAAAAAGAGCTTGAAGGCTTTAAGCAGATTACCGCACAGGATATGACAGATTTATACACTGTCAATCAAAATCTGCATCGGGAAAACGGAGAGATCCGCGCCGCAATAGCCAAAATGGACGATTTGATAACGCGTATGTCAGAGCTTGCAAGGCAGCAGGAAGCGCTTAATCTTAAAATGCGTGTGCATGATGAAATAGGTGCGAGCCTTATAACTCTTTCACGCCTTGCAAACGGTGAAATCAAGGCGGATGCGAAAGAGCAAATATCAGCTTTAAAGGAGGCGCTTTCGTATTTTGGTACAAGCAATGTAACTGGTAACGTAATTGATGAAAAAATCGGTGCGTTTGCATCAAAATTGGGCGTCAAGTTAATTTTTGAGGGCGAGTTTTCAAAGAATAAAAGAATTGCAAATCTTGTTAATGTCGCAATAAAGGAATGCATCACAAACTGTGTTCGTCACGCAAAAGGTAACGAAGTGAGAATTGTTCTGTCACGAAACAATTATGTATATATGGCAACGATAACCAATAACGGAGAGGCCCCCAAATCCGATATTCACGAGGGAACAGGGCTTTCTGCCCTTCGTGAAAAGATTGAGGGGGCAGGTGGGGAAATGGCGGTGAGCGCCGCTAAGGTATTTACACTGCGATTAGTGTTTGATGAAAGGAAAGTAGGAAATGATTGAAACAGTTATTGCGGAAGACAGTTTCATAGCACAAAGCTTTTTAACAAATTTGTTAAGCACAGATAGTGAGTTTCATATTGTGGGGGTATATACTGATGCCTTTGAAGCGGAAAAAACCTGCCTTGCCGGCGGTATTGACCTGGCAATTCTGGATGTTATGACGAAGTATAATCATTCAGGGCTTGCCGCAGGCAAGCGCATACGCGAAAGCGGAAACAGAACCAAGGTTTTAATAGTCACCTCGCTTGTGGATTCCGAGGTTCTATCCGAGGCAAAAAAAGGCGCCGCGGATAGCCTTTGGTATAAAGACCACGGCGGCACGGACATGATGAATGTTATCCGCCGTACGCTATCAGGCGAGCATATTTTCCCGGATAGTGCGCCCAGTGTGGCAATAGGTGAAATGTTTTCGGGCGATATAACGCCGAGGCAGATGCAGCTGCTGCGTTATTTTGTTATGGGGCTTACTTATGACGAAATCGCCGAAAAACTCGGTATTACCGAGCGAGGAGTGCGTTGGCATATGAATGAGCTTTTAGAAAGGGGTGGCTTTAAAAACCGCCACGAAATGCTTTCGGCAATTCTCAGAAACAATTTAATAGTTACAACTCTTTTGGACTTTTGAAATATTAAAGCTCACGGCGGGTACACCGGATATACACGGTTTACCCGCCGTTTTTTGTATTTTACTGTCGGAAACGACAGTGACAAAAAAAGCGCCGCATAGTATAATTATTGTGTATAATTTTAATTAAATATATTACGGGGAGGATAAAAATGTTAAAAAGAGTTTTAAGCGTACTTATGTGTGTGATACTTCTTTTCTCAATTTTCTCGATCACAACATTTGCCGATTATGAAGACGGTGCCGAGTGTTGGTATTGCGGACACTGGCATTACGATGACTGGATGTGCGGAATGTGCGGCGCTTGCAGTGACGATTGCTCCGGTGCGTCGTGCCATTATGATACGCATTGCAGATGGTGCGGCGCGTGTCTTATGGAGGTGGATTTTTGTCAGGATTGCCATCTGTGTGAAGATTGCATTGAAGGTAACGGATTGCATTGTTCGGAATGCGGAGAGTGTTACGGCAATAATCAGGATGATCTGTGCGCTAACTGCTGGAAATGTCCGGAGTGCGCCTTTGTCTGCCCCGATTGCGGATGGTGCGAGGATTGTGTTGAAAGTGAAAATATGCACTGTGCCGAGTGCGGAAACTGCTATACATTTTGCGAGCCGTGCGAAAGCGGCGGCGATCACTGCTTAGAGTGTTGCGTAATATGTCCGCAGTGTGACGATTGCCTTTTTGAAGACGGCATAGAACTTTGCGATATTTGCGGTCTTTGTGCTGACTGTTGCCACGATAACGCGGTAAATGAGAACTGCGATTGCGGAGAATACTGTATTGAAAGCAGTGAATGGCCCGAGCATATCTGTGAGGAGTGCGCTACCCCGTTTTGCCAGGTTGATCAGTGCGAAATTTGCGGTCTTTGTCTTGAATGTTGTGCTTCTGCATCGGATTGCAGTGAGGGTATGTGTGTAGAGGATCCCGATTACGAGGATCATTTCTGCGCTGATTGCGGTCAGTGCTTCCACGATGTAGATCCCTGTGATTCATGCGTAAACAGCGGAGATTTAAGATGTGAGGATTGTTGCCGCGAGCTTGTAGAGGCTGAGGGTTGTTACTGCGGAAATTGGTGCATAAATGATGATGATTTTGAGACGCATGTAAAATCACAGCACTCAGGCTCAATAGGTGGCACACATATCGCAAGGCCCTATTCCGCTTGGAGCACCGACGCCAATAACCATTGGCACGAATGTCGTGTTTGCGATTTGCCGAGCCACATAACCGGCAAAGGCGCGCACACATTTAATGTCTATGGTGTTTGCAGTGTTTGTAAATATGATAGCAAGAGCGTTGTGGTTATCGTAAAACAACCAAAAAATAAATCTTGCCCGGTTACAGATGTTCATAACAGTGATTATGAGGATGATTTAAGCCCGGCGCAAAATCATGTGGTATTCACCACTGCGGCTAAGGGTACCGGAACGCTTAAATATCAGTGGTATGAAAGAATAAACAGCGGCGCATGGAAAAAACTCTCTGATAGCACCGATAGCTGGTACGGTTATCCCGATTATGTTTTAGTAGGCGGCGCCAAAACTCCAACACTCACCATAAGTGTTCCGAGTGATGCGTGTACAGTGGATTATACATATAAATGTGTTATTACCGATAGTAAGGGTAATACCGCCGAAACCAATGTTGCCGCCATTCGCGCAAGGCACGCTTATAGCAAGGCTAACGCTATTTCCGTAGAAGACCGCGGCACACTTACAATAAACGGTAAGTCAGTCAAGTATCAGATTTCTCCGGGGCATAAGTATTACTGTGTAGGCGAGGATTGCGAGCATCAAAAGAGCAAAAAGGTTTCCGTTCACATTTACGGCGCCGTAAGCTATGTTACCGATTCTAAAACCGGTGCGGTATGGTCAAAGCGCACTTGCAGAGAATGCGGCTTTGATAAATATATAAGACAGCACGACCATTTTTATTACGATAATAACGGTGACTGTACGATAGATTATACCTATAAAAACGCTTCTTTCCACCGTATGAACTGCCTGTTTAATGATTGCGGCGCTACTACTCTTGAGCCGCACACATGGTCTGCCTGGCAGAGCATGGGTTCGCCTTATCAAAGCGGAAACGGTAAGGGCGCGGCTTATAAAGAGTGTATGGTATGCGGATATACATCTGAAAAGCAGTTCTATACCTATGATGCCGGTGCACAGCAAAAATCCTCAAAGGCTGATTGGACAAAGGATACCGACCTTGTGTCCGTTCAGTACGGTACGGCAAGCCTTGATATATTGCCTAAACAAAGTAACAGCATACCGATTATTCTTGTTTTTAATCCCTCCGGCTATGATAAGACCAATTATATCAAAAAACAGTTCCCGCTTTGCACCGGTTGGAAGGTATATTATCGCTATTATGATAATCCTTCGCTCGGCGATAAGGATATAACGGATTATGTCACAATAAGCAAAGCCTCCGGTATAAACAGGTGGAACTGCAAAGTTCCCTTCTTAAATCAGCGGCACGGCGGCGGAGAATTGATTTTTGAGCCGATAATAAGCAATGCGGAATGTAAGCATACTGGTTCTAAGACAGTTACGGGTCAAAAAGCACCTGTTTGTGTGAAAGAAGGTTACACCGGCGATACCGTATGTTGTGATTGCGGCGGCGTTATAAAATACGGCGAACCCATACCGGGCGGCGATAAGCACACCGGAACGCTCACTTATATAGAGAATACTAAAGTTGAAAGCGACTGTACTGCCAGGGGATACGAGGGTGATTTCCTCTGCTCAGAGTGCGGTATGCATGTTCCGGGTAAGAGAACGCCTAAAAAGCACGGCTCTTTAAAAGAGGGAACGGCAGAGCTTAAAAATGTCAAGGTGGCAACCAGCGATCGCGAGGGTTATAGCGGCGATTTGTACTGCAAAATTTGCGGTGAGCTTATAAGAGAGGGCGATGTAATAGATCCTTCCTACATAGAAATAAGCGATGTTAAGCTCACGGGCGTTACGGCGCCTAAAGAGGGTAAAACTCCGGCATACGCAGGCGGCGTTAAGTTTGAAGGGGAGAGCGCAAACGGACTTTCGTTTGATTCTTTCTCCTGGTATGATGAAACCGAGAATAAAACTCTCAAATCAACCGATAAGTTTATTGCCGGTCACGAATACAGTGTAATAATAGGCGTTAAAGCAAAGCTCGGATATGAGCTTGCGGTTAATTCAAGCTGGAAGCCTATGGTAACGGCTACGGTAAACAGCTATAAAGCAACAGTATTAAAGGCGTATGAGAAAGATCCTCGTGAAGTTATAGATGTAAAATACAATTTCGGCGAGTGCAGTGAGTCTGTAATTAAGCAGATTTATATAAACGGTGTTACGGCGCCTGTTCCCGGCGAGTATCCGGATTATAGCTTCTCTTTCGGCAACGGCGGCTACGGACTCACATATCCGGATGGCGTTACTTTTGCTTCCACACCTTTTAAGTGGATTGATAGAACCGATGGCGGAACTACGGTTTATCCGACCGATAAATTCATAGCCGGCCACGATTACGCGGTAGAGTTCCAGTTAACTCCGGATTCGGGTTATTCCTTTGATATAAGTAATTCTAACCTGTCCGTGCTTCATATAAACGGCAACTCCGTGCCGAATGACGGAAAGCACTATATAATCGGCGGCAACGGCACCGGGTCCATGACCTTCTTCTATACCTTCTACTGGGCACCGGTAACCGTTGATAATATCAAGATTTTAGGTATAACGGCTCCGGCTTCCGGTGCAAAGCCCGATTATACCGCAACCCTCGGTAATCCCGCGCTTTACGGTTTCGACCCGAATTACGGCGTTAA
>CADBOD010000035.1 GCA_902796165.1 Oscillospiraceae bacterium
CTATCTCTTATCATTTCGGATTCCTCAATGATATCCTTTGCGTTTCCGAGTGTAACAACCGCATCCTTTAATTCGTCAGCGTATTTTGCTATTTTATCCGTAAGGTCTGAGAGTTTTGAAACAAGACCTGTTTCATATTCGCAGGAAATGTTTGTGCTCACCGCGCGCTTTGCGGCGGTGTTTTTGGCAATATCCGCCGTAAACGCTTCTATTGCCGGCGCTATCTCGGTTTTCGCCATATCGACCATTGTATTTGCCTCGATAGTTACCGACTTGCAGTAGTTTTCAAGCATAATTTCACAACGGGAATTAAGCTCCTCAACAGAGAACACCTTGTGAGACGTGAGCATATCAACATTCTTTTTATCGAGCAAGTGCGGCATACAGTCTGCGGTGGTGCGGTAGTTAAGGAGCCCGCGCTTTTCGGTCGCCTCTTTTATCCACGCATCATCATAGCCGTTGCCGTTGAATATTATGCGTTTGTGGTCTTTAATGGTCTTCTTTATCATATCGTGAAGTGCGGTTTCAAAATCTTCTGCACCCTCTAATCTGTCCGCATAGATTTTAAGGCTTTCTGCAACCGCGCTATTGAGCATAATGTTCGCGCAGGCGATAGAGTTTGAAGAGCCGAGCATACGGAACTCAAACTTATTACCGGTAAAGGCAAAGGGTGAGGTACGGTTACGGTCGGTAGTATCACGATTAAACTTAGGCAGCACATCAACGCCTAATTTCATCTGCGTTTTTTCCGTGCCCTTATACGGAGTATCGGTTTCAATCGCCTCTAAAACCGCATTTAATTCGTCGCCTAAGAATATGGAAATCACTGCCGGCGGCGCCTCGTTTGCACCGAGTCTGTGGTCGTTTCCGGCAGTGGCTACCGAGATACGCAGAAGATCCTGATAATCGTCAACCGCTTTAATGACCGCGCACAGAAACAGCAAAAACTGTGCGTTTTGGTAGGGTGTATCGCCGGGTGATAAAAGATTTTGTCCCTCATCAGTAGAAATTGACCAGTTGTTATGCTTGCCCGAGCCGTTGACTCCTGCAAACGGTTTTTCGTGCAGCAGGCAGACAAGTCCGTGCTTCGCGGCAATTTTCTGCATAATTTCCATTGTGAGCTGGTTATGGTCTGTGGCTACATTGTTAGTAGTATAAATAGGTGCGAGTTCATGCTGTGCCGGCGCTACTTCGTTATGCTCGGTTTTAGCAAGAATGCCGAGCTTCCAAAGTTCCTCATTGAGTTCTTCCATATAGGCGGCAACGCGAGGCTTTATAACGCCGAAATAGTGGTCATCCATTTCCTGACCTTTCGGCGGTTTTGAACCGAAAAGCGTTCTGCCGGTAAAGCGCAGATCCGGGCGGGCGTCATACATTTCTTTGGTTATAAGGAAGTATTCCTGCTCTGGGCCTACTGAAGATACAATTCTTTTTACACTCGTGTTTCCGAAAAGGCGTAAAACACGAATTGCCTGTTTACTCAGCGCCTCCATTGAACGCAAAAGCGGTGTCTTTTTGTCCAGCGCGTGACCGCCGTAGGAGCAGAAAGCCGTAGGGATACATAAGGTTTTTCCCTTTATAAACGCATAAGAGGTCGGGTCCCACGCCGTATAACCGCGCGCTTCAAATGTGGCTCGCAGTCCGCCTGACGGAAAGCTTGAAGCATCCGGCTCGCCTTTTATAAGTTCCTTTCCCGAAAACTCCATAATCACGCCGCCGTCAGGAGACGGGGTAATAAAACTGTCGTGCTTTTCGGCGGTGATGCCGGTAAGCGGCTGGAACCAGTGGGTAAAATGTGTGGCGCCCTTTTCGATTGCCCAGTCCTTCATAGCGGCGGCAACGGCATTGGCAACGCCGATATCAAGCGCCGCGCCCTCGTCAATGGTCTTTTTAAGAGACGCGTAAACCTTTGCAGAAAGCACGGATTTCATAACTCTGTCATCAAACACTAAACTACCGAAATAATCTTTTACCGTTTTCATAATCCAAAACTCCTTTTGCGAAAAAAGAAAAAGCGCCCTTCGTAAAATTACGAAAGACGCCTTTGCCTTTTTCCTTATTAAAATGAGATAACGGCACCGTTAAGTAAAAAACTTAAAGACGCCGTTGCCTTTTATGTGGCGTATTATACAACCGCTGTTTTCATTTGTCAAGTGTTTTTTGAAAA
>CADBOD010000036.1 GCA_902796165.1 Oscillospiraceae bacterium
AACTTCTGTGCCCCTTTCAGGGGCTAAGCCAGTATTCACCCCTTATAGGGGTGGTGCATACCACCGGTTTACCGGTGGTTATGATTACAAGGTTTTTAAAACGGTTTTGATGTTTTCATCATAAGCATCCGAAGAAATATGAATATATAAATCCTCGACCGTTGATAAAATACCAACTAAGCACACCACAAAACAAAATACAATTCCAATCGGCGTTATAAGAAAATACGGAATTAAAAATACTGATGCACCGGTAATTTTATTAAGCCAGGTATGATGTGCCGCAAAGCGATGGAATTTTACCGCTGCTATTATGTAAGAAACTGTCCTCAAAATCAAAATAGCAGCAACAATTATCCAAATAAACCGCGGCAACATCCGTATTAGTACCGGTAAGAGTTTTATAAGATTTACAGTATAAAACAGTAAATCCGCTATACTGTCGAGTTTTGCACCGAAGTTGCTTGAAACATTGAGCTTTCTTGCAAAAAAGCCGTCAAGCAAATCGGTTATGCCGGTAGCAGTGTATATAACAAAATATACAGGTTTTAGCGGTGTGATAAACAGAATACAAATTGTGCCTAAAATTCTAAGCGAAGTTATTAAATTGGGTATATTCCTTTTAAAACTCAAACAAATGTATCCTTTCTGTAAAATTCTGTAACGGATTAGTCAATCGGCTTCATCGTCGGGAACAGCAAAACATCTCTTATTGACGGTGAATCGGTAAGAAGCATAACAAGCCTGTCAACGCCGAAGCCTAGACCACCGGTAGGTGCAAGACCGTATTCAAGTGCGGTTATATAATCATAATCGACCTCACTGTTACAATCCGGCTCAGCTGCACGCTTTGCCGCCACTTGTTTTTCAAAGCGTTCTTTCTGGTCAATCGGGTCATTAAGCTCACTGAAAGCGTTACCGAATTCCGTTGCATTTATAAAATATTCAAAGCGCTCTGTAAAAGCAGGGTCATTCGGCTTGCGTTTTGCAAGCGGACTGTTTTCAACAGGATAATCATAAATAAATGTTGGTTGAATTAACTTGTCCTCAACAAAAGCGTCAAAAAGCTCTGCTAAAACCGTGCCCTTAGTAGCATCTGCCGGCACCTCAATACCTTTTTCTTTTGCGGCGTTTCGAGCCGCTTCATCACTATCCCAAGAATAGTAATCACAACCGGAGTACTTTTTAACCGCCTCGGTCATAGTAAGGCGCTCCCAATGGCCCATATCAATCTCAGTGCCTTGATAAGTGATTTTTTTACTGCCGCAAATCTTTTCGGCGAGCATAGTGTTTAATTCTTCTACAAGGTCCATCATACCGTGATAGTCAGTAAACGCCTGATAAAGCTCAATAGTGGTAAACTCAGGATTATGCTTTGTATCCATACCTTCGTTTCTGAAAATTCTGCCAACCTCATATACCTTGTCCATACCGCCGACAATAAGTCTTTTAAGATACAATTCAGTTTCAATCCTGAGGTACATATCCATATCAAGTGTATTATGATGTGTTTTAAACGGCCTTGCGGCAGCGCCAATTTCGAGGGGTACTAAAATAGGTGTATCCACCTCTAAAAAGCCCTTAGAGTCAAGATAAGCGCGTATTTCACGCAATATCTGCGAACGCTTGATAAATGTATCGCGGACTTCCGGATTTACAATTAAATCAACATAACGCTGACGGTATCTTGTATCAGTATCTTTAAGACCGTGGAATTTTTCAGGGAGTGGGAGAAGGGATTTTGCAAGCAATTCAATATGCTTTACATGAATGGTGATTTCGCCGGTTCTTGTTTTAAACACAAAGCCCTTTATACCGATAATATCGCCTATATCCCACTTTTTAAATGCGGCATAGTCCTCTTCGCCGGCATCATCTCTTGATACATAAAGCTGAATATCGCCGGAACTATCGCGAATACCGGCAAAGCTCGCCTTGCCCATTATTCTGCGGCTCATAATTCTGCCGGCAATAGAAACGGTTTTGTTTTCAAATCCTTCATAATCACTTTTAATCTGAGCAGAATCGGCATCAATATCATACTTCGTTTTAATAAAAGGGTCTTTTCCGGATTCCCTTAAAGCCGCGAGCTTATCGCGGCGAACCTGTAATATTTCGCTCAAATTCTGAGTGTTATTCTGATTATCAAACTCAGCCATAATAAACATCCTCCTATTTAGAAAAAGGGCAGTAAACACTGCCCGAAATTTTACTTGGAAATTTTTAAAATCTTATATCTGATTTCGCCCGCGGGAGCTTCAACAACAGCTTCGTTACCGGTTTTTTTACCGATAAGCGCTTTACCGACGGGGGATTCATCCGAAATCTTATTCTTAACAGGGTCAGCTTCGGTTGAACCGACAATATAGTATTCAAATTCCTCATTAAGTTCAACATCAAGGACCTTAACTTTTGCACCTACTTTAACAATTTTCGGTGCACCTTTTATATCGGAAATAATTTCAGCATTTTTAAGCATAGCTTCAATTTCAACAATTCTTGCTTCAATTTTTGCCTGCTCATTTTTAGCTTCATCATATTCGCTGTTTTCCGAAAGGTCGCCGTATCCGCGAGCAATTTTAATCTTTTCGGCAATATCAGCTCTGCCTTTTGTTTTTAATGATTCAAGTTCATCTTGTAATTTTTTAAGACCTTCTTCGGTCATTTTAACCGCTTTAGCCAAAGAAAAAACCACCTTTAATAAATATTATTAGTTACCAATAGTTAATATTATATCTATCTGTAAAAGATATGTCAAGCAATAAAATTTATTGACTTATCTTATCTAAAATTTTATATGCCAACTCATAGCACTGTTTTGCTTCTTTATTGTTTTGCATAGAAGTATTTGATACAATTCGCCTTGATATTCTGAGGTTTTCCGGCAGCTTTAAATAATCATCAACATTGCACTTATTGTAAAAATCCTCATTCAAAACCACGCCTTCGCCTTCAAGTAAAGAAACCGAACTGTTTATGTTTTGAATATACTCACGCGTTTTGTCATCAGTTATAAAAAGGATAGCATCATATTCGGCGGCGATAATTGCCTGTAATTTTGTGTTATTCGCAAGTATAATCTGAGGATTGCCACCGTCTGCATATGAGCAGTTATTAACTTTAATATGAACCTCGCCGTCACCGTTGATATCGTCACCGTATTCCTCAAAGTAAGAGCCGATAGCCTTACAATCATCATCACTTACTGGTGTTGATGTGTAAACTGTTACGCTTAAATCATAATTGATTTTAGAAACACACTGCTTAACGCAGATAACTATAATAATAGCAACGAAAAGAATACCGAAAATCGGCCATCGGTAGTAATACCAAAAATTGCTTGTTTTTTCCTTAAAGGTTTGCGGTTTTTCGGGTACTGATTCCTCGCTTACCGTTTCGCCGCTTTGCATACGCTTAAGTTCTAAAAACTCTTCCCGGGCTTTGCGTTGCTGACTTAGCGTTTCACTATCATATTTTTTGTTATCCGGCATTAAGACACCTGCTTTATATTTGACTTTTTATTTTGTATCAGTTTTACAATCTCGTTAACCGGTATTATTATCAGCGCCAAAACAAAACATATAATTAAATTCTTGAAACTCAATGCTTTTAATCCGAAAACAAAACCGGCGGGTGTAGAGCAAAGTATTACAGTTATTATTACCGAAACAACTGTTGAGATTATTAAAAACTCGTTATGCTTGTATCTTAAATCAATAATTGATTTATTTGACACAAAGTTAAAAGCATGAAAAATCTGCGATAACGCAATAGTGGCAAAAGCCATGGTGTATGCCGTGCTTACACCTGAAACATTTCCTATCGTAAAGGCTGAAATTGAGCAAATCGCAAGGGTAACGGAACTGACAGCTAAGCTAACAAGCGAATTCAAATCAAATAATCTGCCTTTTAAAAGACGCTCGGAAAACGATAGATTACCAATATCAGAGTGCTGAATTGTTACGGAAATCGCAGGCGCCGCATCGGTAAGCAAGTTTATCCATAACAGCTGAACTGCCAAAAGGGGAGGCATCTTGAATATTAAAAGACCGATTATAAAGAATAAAAGCTCAGATAAATTGCTGCCGATAAGATAATGAACAGCATTTTTAATATTGTTTATCAAAATATGGCACTCTTTAAAGACATTGACAATAGAGGGGAAATCATTGTTTTTAATTATTGTATCGGCATTGCCTCTTGCAACATCATTGCCGTTACTGCCAATCGCAAATCCCACATCAGACACGGATAAAACATCTGCATCATCAAGACTGTTACCTGTAACGGTTACAATCTCACCGCTATCCTTAAAGGCTTGTACAATTTTCAGCTTTTGTGCAGGAGAAATTCGTGAAAACACCTTATGCTCGCAAACGGCAGTTTTGAATTCTTCATCGCTCAGATTTTCAAGTTCATCACCGTTTATAGCTTCGAAGTCATCTAAAATCAACCCGGTGCTTTTTGCAATCGAAGTGGCGGTAGAAAAATTATCGCCGGTTATCATTATAACTTTAATACCCGCTTTTTTGCAAAATTCAATGCTTTCGTAAGCATCATCTCTCGCCGGGTCTTCAAGACAAATAATACCTGCAAATTTTAAATCACACTCAATTTCATCCGGATTGGGGTTTGCCGGTATTTCTTCAAGCGATTTAATAGCTACACAAATAAGCCTGAAAGACTTACTTGCAAGCTCAACACAAATATTATTTATTGCTTCGGTATCAATACCCACGCATTTATTTATAACGGTTTCCGGTGCACCCTTAACGATAGCGAACGGTTTTCCCTCAATCATATTGATACTCGTCATCATCTTGCGGTCGCCGTCAAACGGAATTACGCTAAGGCGCGGAAAACTATTATCAACATCAGACTTGTCCATCTTGTTGAATTTGAAACAAGCGGCTTCAATAGCGGCTTCGGTAACATCATTTTCAAGTTGTGAGCAGGCGGTTGCAAGGCGTAATACCATAGAGCTTTTCGGCTCTATGGTTTCACTTTCGGCATTTTCGAGCACTTCACCGTTATATACGCATTTTACCGACATATTATTGCAGGTAAAAACTCCGGTTTTATCTGCACATAACACGGTAGTCTTAGCGAGCGTTTCAAGAGCTTTTGTGTTTTTGATAATAATGCCTTCACGAATAAGCCTTCCCGTGCCCAAGGCAGTAACAATTACTGCGATATACGGCAATGTTTCCGGAATGGCACAAACGCCGAGAGCAATAGCGTTAAGTAGTGAATTTGCCGTGACCGACGCAAATGGTACGCTTGAAAATAATCCAATAAGCACACCGATAAAAAATACAATAGCACAAGCCACTAAAACAAAAATATTTATAATGTGCGATAGGGAATTGAGCCTTTCCTCAATACCTGAAATCATACTGCTTGTTTGTGTATCCTCGGTAGTAAGCTTTGCAATTTCAGTATTTGAACCGGTTTCAACAACAACTGCCTTAGCAGTTCCGTGAATAACATTGCACCCTGAAAATGCCATATTCTTTCTGCCGGAAACAGGCGTTAAATCTTCAAAGACGGTTTGTGCGTCTTTCTCAACAGGTATAATGTCGCCCGTAAGTGCTAACTCGTTGCAGCGAAACAAATTGGTTTCAAGCAGCCTTACATCAGCACAAATATAATCGCCCTCATTCAGTAGAATTATATCTCCGATAACAAGCTCATTAGAGGGTATCTGCCTTTCAATACCTTCTCTTATTACAGTACAATTTGGTATTGCAGATACTCTCTTTTGATAAATAGCTTTATCACAAATCGTTTGGTTATATGCGGTTACAGCTGCATTTAGAAGGATAATTGCAATTATCAAAAGGGAGGAATAGAAAAATCCTTGATTATAGACGGCAGAGATAACCGTACAAATAACGGAAATTGCAACCAACGCATAAACAGATTTTCGATTTAATTGACTTAAAAAACGCTTGAAAAAGCTCGCAGTTTTAAAATCTGCAATTTGATTTTTGCCAAACTTTTCAAGGCGTTCATATGCAACGCCGTTTGCAAGACCGTTGTTCTCATCAACCGACAGTTCTTTTAATACTGCGTTTATATCTGAGCTATGCCAAATCACAAAATCACACCTTGTATATTAGTATATCGGAAAACTGTTGCAAAGCTCGCTTACGCCGTTTGCAATATATTCTTTGTTAGCCTCAAAATCATTGATAGCAAGCGAAAGCCACTCGGCAATTTTAACCATTTCAGGCTCTTTAAACCCTCTTGAAGTAACCGCGGGGGTACCAATCCTAAGACCGCTTGTTATAAACGGACTTTCAGGGTCATTAGGAATTGTGTTTTTATTTGCGGTAATATGAACCTCATCAAGATTATGCTCAAGTTGTTTTCCGGTAATACCTGTGCCGGTAAGTTTAAGTGTCATCAGGTGGTTATCTGTACCGCCAGAAACCAACTGTATATTTCTTTTAATGAGTTCTTCTGATAATACCTTTGCATTTTTAACAATCTGTTGCTGATATATTTTAAATTCATCGGTAAGCGCTTCACCGAATGCAACAGCCTTTGCGGCAATTATATGCATAAGCGGACCGCCTTGTGTGCCCGGGAAAATAGCTTTATCGATTGTCTTAGCCAACTCTTCCTTGCAAAGAATAAGACCGCCTCTTGTGCCGCGAAGAGTTTTATGAGTAGTTGTTGTAACAACATCCGCATACGGAACAGGGGATGGATGAAGGCCTGCGGCAACAAGTCCCGCAATATGTGCCATATCAACCATTAAATATGCGCCTACACTATCGGCTATTTCTCTGAATTTTTTAAAGTCAATAATGCGGGAATAATTGCTTGCACCGGCAATTATCATCTTTGGCTTACATTCAAAAGCTGTTTTTTGAATTTCATCATAGTCGATAAGCTCAGTTTCGGGATTTACACCGTAGGGTACAATATTAAAATACTTTCCTGAAATATTTACAGGTGAACCGTGTGAAAGGTGGCCGCCTTCGGAAAGGTTCATACCCATAACCGTATCGCCTGGATTTAAAAGCGCAAAGAAAACTGCAAGGTTAGCATTTGCACCGCTATGAGGTTGAACATTTGCATGCTCCGCGCCAAACAGTTTCTTTGCACGCTCGCGAGCGATTTCCTCAACGATATCTACCTTTTCGCAACCGCCGTAATAGCGTTTGCCCGGGTAACCTTCGGCATACTTGTTTGTGAGAATACTGCCGGCAGCCAGCAAAACAGCCTTAGAAACAATGTTTTCCGAGGCGATAAGCTCTATATTAGAGCGCTGGCGGCTAAGCTCCTCATCAATGGCGGATGCAATTTCAACATCATAGTTTTTAAGCTCATCAAAAAAATTCATTATAATTCCTCCTATAATGCGGGTTCGAATTTTATACTTTCTTCGCAGTACTGATTGATAATCGGCTTTGCAAAATTATTTATAAATTCATCTACTTGTGATACAGATCTTCCAATATACTTTTGGGGTGATATGCTTTCGTTAATTTCTTCTTCGTTGAGTGGTATTCTTTCATCGTCTATTAGGCGTTCAATAAGGTTGTTACTCTTTCCCTCTAACTTGACCGCCAATGTGGCTTCGTGAGAGTAATCCTTGATAATTTCGTGAATTATTTGACGGTTAGCGCCGCGTTTTACAGATTCCATCAAAATATTTTCCGTTGCCATAAAAGGCAATTTTTCTTTAACTCTTCGTTCGATGACTTTTTCATAGACAACAAGCCCATCGCTTATGTTTATGCACATATTCAGTACACCGTCAAGCGCCAAGAAACTCTCTGAAATTGAAATGCGCCTATTTGCACTGTCGTCAAGAGAGCGTTCAAGCCACTGAGTAGAAGCAGTAACCGCCGGATTAAGCGCGTTATTGATAATATAACGCGATAATGAGCAAATTCTTTCACTTCTCATCGGGTTGCGCTTATACGGCATTGCGGAAGAGCCTATTTGCGATTTTGCAAAAGGTTCTTCAACCTCCTCAAATGATTGAAGCAATCTTAAATCATCGGCAAACTTATATGCGCTTTGTGCAAAGCCTGAAAGAGCTGACAAGAAATAATAATCTGTTTTTCTTGAATATGTTTGCCCGGAAACCGGAACGCAAGAATTGAAATTAAAATATTCAGCGATTAACTCTTCGGATTTTTTGACCTTTTCCTCATCACCGTCAAAAAGCTCTAAAAAACTTGCCTGAGTTCCCGTTGTGCCCTTTGAGCCTAAGAGTTTAAGATTTGAAAGCTGAAATTCCAGGTTTTTTATGTCATTTATAAAATCGTTAGCCCAAAGTGTTGCGCGCTTGCCGACAGTGGTTAACTGCGCCGGTTGAAGATGTGTATATGCAAGGCAGGGAAGTGCTTTATACTTTTCAGCAAAATCAGATAGATTTTTAACAACCTGTGCCGCTTTTTTAAGAATAATATCAGAGGCTTGCCTTAGTATGATAACATCGGTATTATCGCCAACATAACAGCTTGTAGCGCCCAAATGAATTATCGGCGCCGCTTTCGGACACTGCACACCAAACGCATAAACATGGCTCATAACATCGTGCCTTACTTCTTTTTCTCTCGCTTCGGCAACATCATAATTTATATCGTATATGTGTGCCTCCATTTCGTCTATCTGCTCATCGGTTATATTAAGCCCCAATTCCTTTTCGGCTTTTGCTAAGGCAATCCAGAGTTTTCTCCAAGTTGAGAACTTAAAATCTTCTGAAAAAACGTATTGCATTTCTTTGCCGGCATACCTGCCGGAGAGGGCAGAGTTATATCCGCTATGGTTTTTGCTCATATACACACTCCCTTTAAAAATTGAAATACAAACTATTTTACCATTATTTATTTATAATGTCAAATATTATGAAGATAATCATTAGATTAAATTTTACTTTATTTTGACTGTATGTTGTGTTAGTATTATAAATGACAGAGTAGGTGAAAAATGTGACTGCTTATGAAATTATAAAGAAAAAAAGAGATAATTTGGAGCTTAGCTATAAAGAAATCTTTGAGTTTGTAAACGGATATTTAAGAAACGATGTCAGCGATTATCAGGTGTCCGCTTTTCTGATGGCGGTGTTTTTTAACGGTATGAGCGATGATGAAACAGAGGCTCTTACAAAAGTAATGGCAAATTCCGGTGAAATGCTCAAACTTGACAGTTGTTTTAATAACACTGTGGATAAGCACAGTACAGGCGGTGTTGGTGATAAAACAACGCTTATAGTTGCACCAATTGTGGCAAGTCTCGGGTGTGTAGTTGCCAAAATGTCCGGCAGGGGACTTGGCTTTACTGGCGGCACAGTTGATAAGCTCTCATCAATACCGGGATACAAGGTTGGCCTTAATATTGACGAGTTTTTAGATATTGTAAAAGAAACGAATGTTTCAGTTGTTTCTCAAAGTGAGGCTTTAACTCCCGCAGATAAAAAAATCTACGCACTAAGAGATGTTACCGCCACGGTTGATAGTGTTCCGTTGATAGCTTCGAGCATTATGAGCAAAAAAATCGCAACAGGCTCTAAATCCATTGTTTTAGATGTAAAATTCGGCTCAGGAGCTTTTATGAAAGATAAAAAACGCGCTGAGATTCTTGCGGAAAAAATGCTGACAATCGGCAAAAGATTTAACAGAAATATGGCGGCAGTTCTTACAAATATGGATAAGCCTTTGGGGTTTGCAATAGGTAACAATCTTGAAGTTATTGAGGCGATAAATCTTTTAAAGGGAGAAATTATACCCGACTTATATGAGGAATGTGTAACGCTTGCATCGGTAATGTTGAATTTGTCTAAACAAATACCGTTAGATAAAGCAGAAGAGCTTGTGGAAAATTCCATTAAAAGCGGCGCGGCTTTTGAAAAATTCAGAGAATGGATTGTAGCCCAAGGCGGCGATATTTCATATATTGATAATGTAGAAAAATTTGAAAAGGCGAAATATACTGCTGAAATTTTATCTGAAAAAACCGGATATATAAGTGAAATGGATACTGAGCAAATCGGTATTTGTGCAGGCCTGCTTGGTGCCGGTAGAGAGAATTACAATGATACTGTTGATTATTCTGCCGGTATAATTCTTGATAAAAAGACCGGTGATTTTGTAAACCGTAAAGAACGGCTTTGCAGAATTTTCACAAACGATAAAAGCGTTATACAAGATATCAAAGACCGATATATAAAGGCAATATCTTTTTCGGATAAAAGGCCTGAAATAAATAATCCGATATATAAAATAATTTTTTAACAGCGGTGAGAGAATGACAACGATTAAATTAAATAAGTACGGGCATACCAAGATGATAGCTCATAGGGGACTTAGCGGTTTACATACTGAGAATACAATGAGTGCATTCAAGGCAGCCGGAAAGGCAAGTTTTTACGGAATTGAAACTGATGTTCATATTACGAAAGACGGTAAATTTATCGTCTTTCACGATAACACTACCCGTAGGCTCGCAAAAATAAATCTTGAAATCGAGAAAACCGAATACGCAAAGCTCCGCTTGTTGCCGATTAAATTTCACAGAATTCCAAATTTATCGGAATATATAAATTGTTGTAAGCACTATAACAAAATTGCCGTTTTAGAAATCAAGAATAAAATGAAGCGTGAAAATATAAACGAAATCTTTAAAATAATCTCTGATTTAGGATATATTGAAGAAACTGTTTTTATTTCTTTTTCTGCTGAAAACTTGATGTATATAAGAGAAAATAACAAAAATCAGCCCGTGCAGTTTCTATGTGAGAAGTTTGATTCAAGCACACTTGATTTGCTTTTGAAAAATCATTTTGATTTAGACATAAATTTCACATCGTTAAGTCACGATATTGTAGATATTTGCCACGATAACGGCATAAAAGTTAATTGCTGGACGGTTAATGAACCGGCTGACGCGGAAAGGCTTATCGATTACGGTGTTGATTTTATAACATCGAATATAATTGAATAATATAAAACATTACGGCGGTGCATAAGCACCGCCGTTTTAATGATAATTATTCAATTATGGAAACGCCGTTCATTTCTTTTGGCTGTTCGATATTTAAAAGCTTTAGTATTGTAGGTGAAATATCGCAAAGCCTGCCGCCTGAACGGAGCTTACACTCCTTACCGATAACCGCAAAGGGAACAGGATTTGTTGTATGCGCGGTAAAAGGTGAGCCGTCGGTATCAACCATACAGTCAGCATTTCCGTGGTCAGCAGTGAGAAGCATTACGCCGCCCATTTTAAGTGTGCTGTCTGCCACTCTGCCAACGCAGGTATCAACGGTTTCAACCGCTTTAACTGCCGCCTCAAAAATACCGGTATGACCTACCATATCGCAGTTTGCGAAGTTAAGAATTACAACATCGTATTTACCGCTCTCGATAGCATCACAAACCTTATCGCAAACCTCAACCGCGCTCATTTCAGGTTGCAAATCGTATGTAGGCACTTTCGGTGAGGCAACGAGTATTCTGTCCTCTCCCTCAAACATAACCTCTCTGCCACCGTTAAAGAAGAATGTTACATGGGCATATTTCTCTGTCTCGGCGATACGAAGCTGTGTCATATTGAGTTTTGACAGTACCTCGCCGAGTGTGTTTTCAAGAGATTCCGGCTTAAAAGCTACTGTTACATTCGGCATTGAAGCATCATATTGTGTCATACAAACATAAAACACCTTTTGTCTGCCGCCGATACGCTCAAAACCTGTAAAATCATCGTCAACAAATGTGCGGGTAATCTCTCTTGCACGGTCAGGGCGGAAGTTGAAGAAAATAACACTGTCACCCGTTTTTATACGCTTTGTACCTTCAACTATTGTGGGCAAAACAAACTCATCGGTTATAAATTTGCCCTCTTCGTCTTTTACAGTATATGACTTTCTCACAGCCGCCGCAGCATCATCGGTTTTAATTCCTTCACCATATACAAGCGCGGCATATGCTTTGCCAACTCTTTCCCAACGGTTATCTCTATCCATACCGTAAAATCTGCCCATAACTGTTGCGAGCTTTCCACAACCGATTTCATTGAGCTTTTTATTCAGTGTATCAATATAATCAGCGGCGCTTGCAGGGGGAACATCGCGCCCGTCAAGAAGAGCATGAATATAAACCTTTTTTAGTCCGTTATTCTTTGCAAGCTCAACAAGACCGTAAAGATGCTCAATGTGACTATGAACACCACCGTCAGACAAAAGTCCCATAAGGTGGAGGGATGAGTTGTTATCTTTACAATTTTTAACTGCCGCAAGAAAAGCCGGGTTTGAGAAAAAATCACCGTCTTTAATAGACTTTGTAATTCTTGTAAGCTCTTGATATACAACCCTGCCGGCGCCGATATTTGTGTGACCGACTTCACTGTTTCCCATTTGACCGTCAGGCAAACCAACATCGAGGCCTGAAGCGCCTATTTGAGTAACAGGACAGTTGGTAAAAATATCATCAAGCCTCGGAGTATTTGCGGCTTTTATTGCGTTACCGTCAACCTGCGGATTTATACCAAATCCATCCATTATAGTTAAAACAACTGGTCTTTTCATAAGTATCACCTGTATTATTTGCTTGCCGCTTTTACGATAATTGAAAAATCTTCTGCTTTAAGCGAAGCGCCGCCTATAAGACCGCCGTCAACATTAACTTTTGAAAGTAACTCGTCGGCATTCTTGGCGTTCATAGAGCCACCGTACTGTATTGTCATACCCTGAGCAGTTTCGTTATCATAAATATCTGCAATTACATTTCTGATGATAGCGCAAACTTCTTCTGCCTGGTCGCTGGTTGCGGTTTTGCCGGTACCGATTGCCCAAACAGGTTCATAAGCGATGATAACATTTTTAGCATCCTCTTTTGATACACCTAAAAGCGCAATCTTTGTCTGCATAGCTACAAGTTCAGCGGTAATGCCTTGCTCGCGCTGTTCAAGTGTTTCGCCAACGCAAAGTATAACCTTTAATCCCTCTTCAAGCGCACTTTTAAGTCTTTTGTTTACAGTTACATCGGTTTCACCAAAATACTGCCTGCGCTCGCTATGACCTATAATTACATACTTAACGCCCATTTCTTTGAGCATAACTGGGGAAACCTCGCCGGTAAAAGCACCGCTTTTTTCAAAATGGCAGTTTTCTGCGCCGATTTCAATGTTTGAGCCGTTGCTTGCCTTTAAAGCGGCGTCAAGGTCAACAAAAGGAACGCATAAAACAACCTTGCAATCCGCTTTTGCCACCAAGGGCTTCATTTCATTTATAAGCGCCGCGGCTTCACTTGGAGTTTTATTCATTTTCCAGTTGCCGGCAATAATTGCTTCTCTTACATCTTTTTTCATAAGTAATTCTCCTTTTTACACAGTACCGGCGACTTGAAAATTATTCAAGCCGCCGAATGTTTATTATTTATCATTAAGTGCGGCAATACCCGGAAGTTCCTTGCCCTCAAGGAATTCAAGCGAAGCGCCGCCGCCGGTTGAAATGTGAGTCATCTTATCGCCAAAACCAAGATTATTAACAGCCGCCGCTGAATCTCCGCCGCCGATAACAGTTACCGCATCGGTTTCCGCAAGACTCTTAGCTACTGCGATAGTGCCCTTAGCAAGAGTCGGATTTTCAAATACGCCCATAGGACCGTTCCAAACAACAGTCTTTGCGCTCTTTACTTCGTTGGCATAAAGCTCAGCAGTCTTAGGACCGATATCTGCACCCTCATAGCCCTCGGGAATTTTATCAGCATCTACAACTGAAGTTTCAATCGGAGCGTCAATCGGGGAGGGGAAGTCTTTAATAATAACACAGTCAATCGGTAAAAGAATTTTTACGCCCTTTTCCTCGGCTTTTTTGAGCATATCGCGGCAATAGTCAATCTTTTCCTTATCAAGAAGTGAGTTGCCAACGCCATAGCCCTTAGCGGCTAAGAATGTATATGCCATACCGCCGCCGATAATAAGAGTATCAGCTTTATTTAAAAGGTTTTCAATAACAGTGAGCTTATCTGCCACCTTAGCGCCGCCGAGAATTGTAACAAACGGACGAACCGGTGCGTCAACCGCATTGCCGAGATATTTAAGCTCTTTGCCGATAAGATAACCGGCAACTGCTTCTTTAACATAGGAAACAACACCTACGGTTGAGCAGTGCGCTCTGTGGGCAGTACCGAAAGCATCATTAACAAATATATCGGCAAGAGAACCGAGTTCCTTTGAAAACTCTTCGCCGTTCTTTGTTTCTTCCGCACGATAACGAGTGTTCTGTAAAAGGACAACATCGCCGTCCTTCATAGATTCAACTGCGCGCTTAGCGTTTTCACCCACAACATTATCGTCAGCCGCAAAAACAACCTCTTTGCCCAAAAGCTCGGAAAGTCTTTTAGCAACGGGTGCGAGTGACAACTCGGGCTTAGGCTCGCCCTTCGGCTTGCCGAGATGTGAGCAGAGAATAACCCTGCCTCCGTCAGCTATCAGCTTTTTGATTGTGGGGAGTGCCGCAACTATACGGTTTTCGTCAGTAATTACGCCCTCCTTAAGCGGTACATTAAAATCACAGCGTACCAAAACCTTTTGACCTTTAACATTGATGTCGTCAACGGTTTTTTTGTTTAATGCGTTCATTAAAAACATCCTTTCAGTGCTATAATATAATATATTTTAACATATTTGTAAAATATTTCAATATAAAATCGATATAAATTATCAAATATCCTCCCAACGGTAATTGTGCAATTGACCGAAGTTTTGAAGCTCTGGATAATCCCACTGCCTTAAAACCTCATAAACCGCAATGGCAACAGAGTTGGATAAATTAAGGCTTCTTATTTCATTTGCCATCGGAATACGCACACAATTTTGGGGCTCTTTTATAAGCAATTCCTCAGGCAAACCTTTAGTTTCCTTACCGAAAAGTAAGTATATGTTATCTGGATACGAAACTTCGGAATGTGTTTTTCGGCCTTTGGTAGTAAAATAATAATATTCACCTTTATTTTTTTGAAAAAACTCATCAAGATTATCATAGTAGCTGATATCAAGAAAATGCCAATAATCAAGGCCTGCTCGTTTCAGTTTTTTATCATCAATTTTAAAGCCCATAGGGCCAACAAGATGAAGTCTTGCACCGGTAGCCGCACAGGTTCTTGCCACATTTCCGGTGTTTTGCGGAATTTCCGGTTCGACCATTACAATATTTATTGTTGCCATATTTATCACCAAGTTTATTATATTATCAGTAAATAATGCTTGTCAAGCAAAAGAAAAGAGGTTATAATTATATTGGTGATATAATGAAATACAGTATTGAAGACCTGAAAAATATTGAAAAATACGAAGAAAAACGCGGTATAGAGTATAAAAAAAGCAACGGGAGATTTTATAAAATCACTCTTTTGATTGCCTTTATTTCTTATCTTTGGCTGATGATAATGCAGTTGTTTTATATTTTTGGCAGGGTTTTAAATATAATCGAGGGAAATGAAAAGATTGATAATATTTTTATTACTGTAACTGTTTCATTTATTGTTATGGTGGTTGCTGTTATACTGTACGCTTTTCGTTTGAAATTAACCGCTTTTGCGGTTGATTTAGCCGGTATTATAGCCTCGGCACTTTCATTTATCAAAATTACCGGTGTAAATGATAGCGTTTCTATGGCGGGTTCAACGATTTCTGAATATGATGAAGGCATATTCGGGCTAAAAAGAATATTCTATTGGCGGCACGGTATTCCTATGGCAGTAGTTGTTATTTGCTTAATACTGTTATCATTCATTATTATCCGAGAACGCACAACGCTAAAAAAAGAGTATGATATTATCACTAAAAATAACTACCAGCCGCAAATTTTAAAAGACAATGAATAATAGCTGAAATTTAAGAAAAAATACTTCCTTGAAGGGAAGTGTTTTTTTGTTGTTTCCGGAAAATAATGTATATGACGGCTATGTCAAAGCTGTTTCGCCGCCGTCACCTAAAATTAAAGATTTTATAAATGCTTTTTTGGTTGGCGGAAGTATTTGCCTTATTGGAGAACTTCTGTTATTGTTTTATGATTATATCGGGATTACAGAAAAAATAACCAAAATGTTAGTACCGGTAACGCTGATATTTGCGGCAGCTTTGCTTACGGGAATAGGAATATTTGATAAAATAGCCAAGCATGCCGGAGCAGGTACACTTGTACCGATTACCGGCTTTGCCAATGCGGTTGCCGCACCTGCGATTGAGTTTAAAAATGAGGGATTTATACTCGGAGTAGGCGCAAATGTGTTTAAAATTGCAGGTCCGGTAATAGCATACGGAACGCTATCAAGCGCTTTGTACGGCGTTGTTTATTGGGTGGTAAAAACAGTTTTAAAGTGGGCATAATCAGCAGATTAGCCCACTTTTTTAAATGACATAACCGCCGTTAACACCTAAAACCTGTCCGGTTATATAATCGGCACCGTCACCAGCCAAGAAATAAACTGCAAGAGCTATTTCATCAGGAGTGCCCATACGGGATATCGGTATCCGGCTTACAAAATCTTCGATTTCTTCAATCGTGTAATCGGAATTCATGGTTGTATCAATAAGACCGGGAGCTATTGCGTTAACGGTGATGCCGCTTGGCGCTAATTCTTTGGCAAGCGCTTTTGTTAGACCTATCACTCCGGCTTTGGCGGCTGAGTATGCAACTTCACACGAAGCACCGACTTGTCCCCACATTGAAGAAATATTTATTATCTTGCCTGATTTTTGCGAAACCATTTGAGGAACAACAGATTTGCAACAGTTATATACACCTTTCAGGTTTACATCAAATATTCTGTCAGAATCGTGTATATCCATATCGTTTATCGGGGCACTGATACTGATACCTGCGTTATTTATAAGAACATCAACACTGCCGAATTTTGCGACCGTTTCATTTATTAAATAATCGGTTTCAAGTTTGTTGGAAACATCGGCTTTGACCGACATAACATTAAAGCCTTGACCTAAGAGGGAAGAGGAGAGCAGCTTTACTGATTGCAAAGACTCATTATAGTTTAAAACAACATTATATCCTTTTCTTGCAAAAAGTATTGCGGTGGCGGCGCCTATTCCTTTTGATGCACCTGTTATAACAACTGTTTTGCTCATAAAATCTACTCCAAAAATTTATTTATGATGATTATAACATAATTTTGAAAAAATTCAAATAGTATTTACAATTTATTGAGCTTTATGTGATTTTTAAATCAACATCTTGTGTGGTTTACATAATAAGTTTACATAAATCCGTAAAAACAAATTTTTGTTATTGACAAATTCAGGCAAATGTTGTATAAGTATTTTGTGGCGTTTTTTTTGGGTTCGCCCGCGTTTTTTCTGTCATAATTTAAGTTTACATAAAATTTATTTACTCAATATGTTGTGGAATTTTGCACTGTGAAATGAATTTTGGTGTCATATCTTGTCCATCACCTTCATATCAATTATTGAAGGGAGCGAAGAATATGAAACCGGGCGGTGTTGTTAGTTTTAAAAAGATAAACGCAGTGGGTTTTTTGTTTAAAAATAAACTGCATTTACTTATGTTTGTTTCACTGGTTATCGGTATTGTAATAGGCAGTTTTTTCTTTACAAAAGGCGGTAACAGTGAATTGCTTTTTAAAAGTATTTTTGAGTTTTTTGTTTCAAGCAGAAAAGGCAAGGGCTTTTTCACAATATTGATTTCATCATTTCTAACTTATTTAATTGCTTGCGGCTGTTATTTTGTTGTTGGGGCTTCAATTATAGGTGTTGTTTTATCACCCATTTTGTGTTGTACTTTCGGCATCTATTTCAGCGGTATTGCGGCTTTTGCTTATAGTAATTTTGCGCTTAAAGGTGTTGCTTTTAATGCCATAATTATTTTACCTACGGCCTTATCGTTTTTTGTTTGTGCTTTTTTTGCAGCTAAGGAAGCCTTTGGCTTTTCATCAATTATTATTAAGCTCACTTTACCAAAGAGTCGGCCGTTGAATATTTCAGGCGAATTCAGGGTTTATTGCGGAAAATTTTTGATAATTCTTCTTTTGTGCTTGATTTCAGCGATAATTGATTCCGCCGTTTCGATGTCTTTTTTAGGGCATTTTTCATTTTAAATTGAGGAGGTGTAATATTTTGAGAGATTATTTTGATGATTTTGGAATATATCTTAAAAGAACAAAGAGATGTTCTGATAACACATTTGATGCGTATATGCGCGATGTTGAGCACTTTTTAAAATATTGCACCGAGCAGGGAATAGATAGCTTAGAAAGTATTAAGTCGGATGATATAAATACATATCTTGAATCCATAAAGTCAAAGGGTAAATCTTCCGCTACTAAAACCCGTGTAACCGCATCTATTCGCTGTTATTTCAAGTTTTTGAATTCAAGTGATATTTTACAGTATAACTGTGCTCAGGAAATCAAAAATCCGCGGAATGAGCGTTTGGTTCCTGAAATTTTATCGTCAAATGAGGTTTTAAGCCTTTTAGCTCAGCCTGATAGTAAGGATTATAAAGGCATACGGGATAAGGCAATGTTAGAGCTTTTATATGCAACCGGTATAAAGGTTTCTGAGCTTATAGATTTGGATATAAATGATGTTAATTTGCAAATCGGTATTTTGCATATCAAATCACCTCAGCATGAGCGTATTGTGCCTATATATCAAGATGCAGTGAAACATATAGGCGAATATATAAGCATAGCCCGACCTGTTTTGGTCAGCGATAACAAAGAAACACGGCTTTTTACAAACTATAACGGAAAACCTTTATCTCGGCAGGGATTTTGGAAAATTATTAAATACTATTCAAAAAAAGCCGGCATTAAGAAGGATATTACACCTCAGACTATCCGTCATTCATTTGCGGCACATTTATTGGAGAATGGGGCACAGCTGGGCGATATTAAAGATATGCTTGGGCATACTGATATTTCTTCAACTCAGGTTTATGCACAAATTGTTAAAAGTAAATACCTGCAATCATATGCAAAATTTCATCCGTTGGCAAAATAAAACCGTCCTGCTACTCAGTGCGGTTTCAGTTTTGTTATAAACATAAATATTTCCATTCCGAATTTAACAAAACGGGCATTTTGTAAAGTGGTGACGGTGGATAGATTTACACCGAGCCGCGGTTAATTGCTTATCGGTA
>CADBOD010000037.1 GCA_902796165.1 Oscillospiraceae bacterium
AATACGCCAAATAGCGCGTTTATGCGGGCAATCCAAAGGAATTGTGGAAAGATATCTTAACACAATCTAAGACATAGAACCGTCCCCCGTACTGCAGAACCGTCCCCTGTCCTGTTGTAAACGGGGATATAGGGGAAAATATTGAGAGATATGTTTCAGACCGTTTCAATATTTTTGTTTCACTTGAAAAATCGCACAGCAAATTGTATAATTGAAATGTACGGCAATTACAATGTAAAATAAGGGATGGTTTTTTTGAAAAAGCAATTAGCAACGGGATTTACGGAATTTAAACTGAATAACAGGGTAAGAGTTAACCGCTATTTGAATTATGTGCTGTGGTTTTTTGCAATAGCCGCTCCCGCAATTGCCGTTGGCATAAAAGCGGGAGTTTTTCACGATATCAGCTATGCAACCTGCATCGGCATTTTTGCCGTTGTCGTTGCGCTTTCTTTGATACATTTGGCGCTGTATAAGAAAATTCCCTCGTCAATCGTAACCGGTATTTTTGCACTCACGGCGGTTGATTTTCTGTTGGCTTATATGGCGTTTTCGCATGTCAGCATTTATCTTACATGGTTTCTCGTTCCGCTGTTGAGTATCCTTTATTGCGATTTTTTCATTTTCGCTTATGCGGCGGTTCTCAATACCGTGCTGATGGTGACTACCGTAGTGATGACGGCTTCGTACAGTGTCGGTTTGCGGGCGGATTATGATACAAAAGGGGCATACCTTGCGGACATACTGGGCGGCTTTGCAATCGAAACACTTGTTATGCTTGCAGTCGGTTTAATTTGCTTAAAGCTGACTGAAGGGTACCTTTCAAAACTGTTTACCCAAAAAGGTGTTATTGAGAAGCACGAACAGTCTATGAAGGATAAAATGGATATTCTTGACTCAATGGCGGAAATTTATGATAATGTAAACCTGATAGATTTTGTTAATAATACCGAGATGTCTTTACGGGACGCCAAACAAAAAAAGCACGGTATCGATATGAATTCGCAGACTCATACTATTATGAATCAAAGAATCAAAGATGAAATTATGCCGGATCAACTCGAGGAGTTCCTTAAGTTCACCAATATCACTACCGTAAGGGCAAGGCTTGTAAATAAAAAACTTATAAGTGCCGATTTTATAAATGTAGTGTCCGGGTGGATAAGAGCTCAATATATCGTGGTGGATTCTACACCGGACGGTATACCTGATATGGTTATTTACACGACCAGAAATGTGGATGAGGAAAAGCGCCGTGAGGAGCATTTGATTCGGGTTGCTATGACCGATGAAATGACTCGCCTCTTTAACCGCAGAAGCTATGAGGAGGACTTGATTGAGTACCGAAACGGGACTTTACCGCATGATTTTGTTTTGTTTTCACTTGATGTAAACGGGCTGAAAACGGTAAACGATTCAAAAGGTCATACCGCGGGAGATGAATTGATAAAAGGAGCGGCGGATTGTATGGCTCTGTCTGTGGGCAACCGCGGAAAAGCATATCGAACCGGCGGTGATGAGTTTATGGCTGTTGTTTACACCGATGATCCGGAAGAGGTCCGAAATCTTATGTTGAAAAAGGCGAGCGAGTGGCACGGTGTATTTACTGACGAGCTGGCTGTATCCGTCGGCTATGCCGCCTGCAAAGATTATCCTAATGCCACCGTGGATGAGCTTGAACATTTCGCGGACGAGAATATGTACGCAGAGAAAGAAAAATATTATAAGGAAAGAAAAATCAAAAGAAGATAAGCGGTCTTTATATAAGACTTGAATTTGCATAAAAACTCAAAAGCAAATCATTGTTTGCGCCGTTGGCGGCGGGTTGATAGGAAGACAGGGGACGGTTCTCTGTGTTTTGCAGTGGTTCAATTCCGTCCATAAGAGCCAAAAAAGGACATCCGAAAGGATGTCCTTTTTTGGAGGCACTATCACGGCAGAGAACCGGCGCCCGAGCGAAGCGAGGGCTCCGGTTCGCATTAAGCGAGCAAGGCGCAGTGTCAGTATTATACTTATCGTCTAA
>CADBOD010000038.1 GCA_902796165.1 Oscillospiraceae bacterium
CGCCGCCGCAATACCGGTTGTTTCCACATAGTAGTAATAATCAGATTTTACACCGTCAAAGGCGTTTTTGTCAAGAGATGAGCCTGTGTTGCACGCCCCAATGGACCGTTGTTTATAAGGAAAAATTATTATAGAAGTTGACAGATTAAAAAAATACAATAAAAAATAAACCCGTATAAACCCTTTGATTTTACAGATAATAGCATTACAATCTGAAAAAAAGGGGGTTTGTAAATGAAAGCAACAGGGATTGTGAGAAGAATTGACGACCTCGGCCGCGTCGTGATACCAAAGGAAATCCGCAGAACTATGCGTATCCGCGAGGGTGACCCGTTGGAAATTTATACTGGTGCCGGCGGAGAGGTTGTATTTAAAAAATACTCGCCTATGGGCGAACTTTCAAATTTTGCGAGCGAGTATGCCGATGCGCTTTCTTCGAGCACGAATTTATCGGTAATAATATGTGACCGCGACCACTGCATTGCCGCCGCAGGACTGCCCAAAAAGGAAGTTATTGACCGTGCGATAAGCAGTGACCTTGAAAAAATCTGTGAGGAGCGCCGCACCAAAATCTGTGAAACAACCGAGGTTTTATATGCTCTTGAAGGCGTCGATTTTGAAATATGCATAGCCGTTCCGATAATCTCGGCAGGCGATATCACCGGCGCAGTTGTGTTTTTAAGGAATGAAAAGGCGGTTCGTCCGTTTGAAAGTGATGTAAAGCTCGCCGGCGTTGCGGCGAAGTTTTTAGGAAACCAAACCGAATAAGCGGGAGATATATACAAAAACAAGCAGGTAAAAGCCTGCTTGTTTTTGGTTTACGATAGCTCAATCTTCGGATATTTTAAGCACTTTATATCCGGCATTTTCTACTGCGGAAATAAGTGCGTTATCGTCCACCGCATCGCCGAGAGTTACCTTTGCCGTGCCGGTTTCGTGGCTTACCTCGGCGCTTTTAACACCTGTTATGCTTTCAAGTGCCGCTTTTATGCGTGCCTCGCAGTGAGCGCACATAATTCCTTCGATTTTCATTGTTTTCATACTGTTTTCCTCCGTTTTGATTTTTGTGTTGTTTATATTTTCAGATGTTTTGTACGGTTTAAATAAATTAAGACGAAGTGCGTTTGATACCACGCACACGCTTGACATACTCATTGCCGCCGCGCCTATCATCGGGTTTAGCGTGATGCCGAGGGTCGAAAGCGCACCCGCGGCAAGCGGAATACAAATCACATTATAGAAAAACGCCCAGAAAAGATTTTCCTTTATGTTTTTATATGCCGAGCGGCTTAATTTTACGGCGCTTACAAGGTCCGAAAGACTACTGTTTATAAGCACTATATCCGCCGAGTCGATAGCGACATCGGCGCCCGCGCCTATCGCTATACCTACATCCGCACGGGTGAGAGCCGGAGCGTCATTTATACCGTCACCCACCATTAAAACCCTGCCGGCAGACGAGAGCGCTTTTATTTCCCTTTCCTTATCCTGCGGCATAAGACCTGCCTTAAATTCCTCTATCCCTGCCGCCTTTGCCACCGCGGCGGCGGTGAGGGGGTTATCGCCGGTCAGCATTACAAGGCGTTTGCCCATGGCTTTCAGCGCCGCGATACTCTTCTTTGCTTCGGGTTTTATACTGTCAGCCACGGCGATAATACCTATAATATTGCCGTTTTCGGCAAATAAAAGCGGTGTTTTGCCCGTCTTGGAAAATTCGTCTGTTTTCTTTTTTATATCCTCTGTAAGTCCTATGCTTTCGGATATAAATTTAACACTTCCGCCAAGCAGTATTTTGCCGGAAAATTCCCCCTTAACGCCGCTTCCCGAAAGGGCTTTAAAATTATCAATATCATAGGGCTTTATTCCGTTTTTGCGGCAGTAATTTACTATGGCACTTGCGAGCGGATGTTCGCTTAATGTTTCAAGCGAGCAAGCGAGCGCCAGCAAACCGTTATCGGATGCGCCGCACAGAGTGTAAATATCGGTAACCTCCGGTGTGCCGGCAGTGACTGTGCCTGTTTTATCGAGCACTATTATATCGGCTTTTCCGGCGTTTTCAATCGCAGTTGCGTTTTTAAAGAGGATACCGTGCTTTGCACCCACGCCAGATGCCACCATTATAGCAACCGGCGTTGCAAGTCCCAACGCGCAGGGACAGCTTATAACAAGAACACTTACCGCGCGCGATAGCACCGTGGCTACCGGTGCGCCCATAAGCGCCCAAATGACAGCGACTATAAAAGCTATCAGCAGTACCGCAGGTACAAATATACCTGCCACCTTATCGGCAAGGGCGGCTACCGGCGCCTTGCTTGCCGCCGCATCTGATACTATTTTTATTATTTCCGAAAGGGTTGTGTTTTCACCCACCGCGCTTGCGCGAAGCTCTATATACCCCGAAAGATTTACCGTTCCGGAGAAAACCTTATCGCCGTCCTTTTTATCAACCGGTATGCTCTCGCCTGTAAGCGCCGATTCGTCAAGGGAGGTCTGTCCCTTTTCGATAACGCCGTCAACCGCTATATTCTCCCCGGGTCGCACCGCTATAATATCGCCCACATTTATTTCCTCAACCGGCAGAATAATTTCCTTGCCGTCACGAATTACCACGGCGGTATCGGGCGCCAATTTTGAAAGGGAGCTAAGTGCCGAAGCGGTTTTGCCCTTTGCCCTTGCTTCGAACATTTTGCCGAGCGTTATAAGGGTTACTATCATAGCCGCCGATTCAAAATAATAATCCCCCGTATATCCCGGGGTAAATATTGTCTTATAAAGCACCGCCACACTGAATATAAAGGCGGAAAAAGAGCCCAAGCTCACAAGCGTATCCATATTAGGCGCCAG
Source organism: Oscillospiraceae bacterium (assembly GCA_902796165.1). Lineage (GTDB taxonomy): Bacteria > Bacillota > Clostridia > Oscillospirales > Acutalibacteraceae > UBA737. The sequence goes on from CADBOD010000038.1 coordinate 2,845, forward strand.
ATGTAAAGCGCCCTTTACACCGCTTAAAAAGAATTTTCCGTTTATTATCATAACAACCGCGCTAAGCAGTAATTCCGTAAGCCCTATTGCCGCGTGGTTTTCAGCCAAAGCAGAGGGCAGAGGCAGGGAAATCATATGCCCCATTGATATATACATAAGAGCTATTAAAAATCCGAGCGACCAGAAAAATCGGGTTTTAAGCGATTTTGCCTGCCGGTCAAATTCCGAAACCCCGTCCTTTTTGCTTTCCTGTTTTTCTCCTTGAAGCCGTGCGCCGTAGCCCGATGCCGTTACCGCCGCAATTATTTTTTCGGTATCCGTATCGCCCTCAACGGTCATAGAGTTTGTAAGGAGGTTTACCTGGCAGTTCTTCACACCCTCTACTTTGCTTACCGCGCTTTGCACCCTTGCACTGCAAGCGGCACAGCTCATACCGGTTATATCGTATTTTTGCATTTTATCACCCTATTTCATCAGCTTATATATGGTGCTTGCCAGCTCATCAACAACGCTTTCGTCGCCTGCCTTTATATCACGCACAACGCAGGAATGAAGATGACTTTTAAGAAGCTCACGGTTAAAGGCGTTTATCGCCGCATTTACCGCGGCGGACTGGATAAGCACATCGTTACAGTATGCATCCGTTTCTATCATACCCTCAATGCCCCTGATTTGCCCCTCAATTCTTTTAAGGCGGTTAAGAAGACTGTGTTTCAGCTCATCGCCCCGGCAGGTGTGCTTTTCCGCACAACAGGCGCACTTTTTATTTTCTTCCATAAATACTCACTTCCAAAAAAAGGTTTTCGTGCAACTATTATATACCCCGTGGGGGTATTTGTCAACCCTGAAAAACGGCGGCATTACTGCCGCCGGTAAAATAAAATTACTCTGCTTCTTCTGTTTCTTCGGTTTCCTCTATTTCCATATAGGTGGCATCACCGATAGAATTATATTTTATTGATTTTACTTTGAGGTCTTTCGCTTTTTCATACGCGTCAAAGTCCTCTGTGTCCTCCGGCTCAACCGTTCCGTCAAAAACAACCGTGTAGTTGTAACACTCATAATCCATCCAAAATTCCTGATCGTTGAGGTTGTAGCCTGAGTCACTCCAACCGCTGTCCAGCAGTTCGCCGCAGGTTTTGCCGATATATTTATCAAGCTCATCCTGACTCGGTATATTCTCTGTCAGGTTTTCCATTTTTTCTATCTTTATAGGCGCAATTATCGCGTTTAGCTGTTCATCATATTTTTTGTCGCTTGCATCGAGATCAAGAATTTTATCAAAAGTATCTTTTGATATGGTTGAAATCGCACGATAGTATGTGTCATTGAGGTTGAAAGCGTAAACATAATAGCCTTTGTATGCGGCGGTCTGCTTTTCCTCTATGTTTAAAGCTATAATATCACCCATAGTTTTAAGTGAATCAACTGAAACATTTGATAAATCGGTCTTTGAGGGCGCCGAGCTGTTTCCTGCCTTGCCGCAGGAAACGAGCATTACTGTCGCGAGCAAAACAACCAATGCCGAAAATAAAACCTTTTTCATAATAGTTCCTCTCTTTTAGCTTATCTTAAAGCTATGTTTTCTATTTTTTCAAGCTCTTCCTTAGTAAACAAAGTGTTTTTTGTGGCGTTTATATTATCAAGTAACTGTTCGGTTTTGGATGCGCCTATCAGCACGCTTGTAACATCCTCGTGGTGCAAAAGCCACGCGAGCGCCATTTGAGCTAATGTCTGCCCTCTTTCCTGCGCTATTTCATTTAAAGCCTTCAACTTTGAGAGTTTTTCATTGTTAAGCGCGGCAGGCTTTAAAAACTCATCGCCTTTCGCCATTCGGCTATCCTCCGGAATACCTTTTAAATAGCGGTCGGTAAGAAGCCCCTGGTCAAGCGGACAGTAGCAGATAATGCCCTTTTTAAGATTTGCCGCCGTATCTTTCAGCCCGTTTCTCTCAATATTGCGGTTGAATATCGAATAGCTGTTCTGATTTATCACAAAGGGGCATTTAAGCTCTTTTAAAATTGCCGCCGCGCGAGCCATTGTTTCACCATTATAATTAGAAAGACCTACATATAACGCCTTGCCGCTTTGCACGGCAGAAGCCAGCGCACCCATTGTTTCTTCGAGAGGGGTATCGGGTGTCATTCTGTGATGATAGAAAATATCAACATAATCAACACCCATTCTGCTAAGACTTGCATCAAGGCTCGAAAGCAGATACTTTCTGCTGCCGCCGTCGCCGTAAGGGCCGGGCCACATATAATAGCCTGCCTTTGTGCTGATAATTATTTCATCCCTGTAAGGCGCCAGATATTCTTTTAAAATCCTGCCGAAATTCTTTTCTGCACTGCCGGCCTCAGGTCCGTAATTGTTTGCAAGGTCAAAATGAGTAATGCCGTTGTCAAACGCAGTAAAGCACAGCTTTTTCATATTCTCAAAATTATCGCGGTCACTGAAATTATGCCAGAAACCGAGCGATACTTCGGAAAGTTTCAGTCCGCTTTCGCCGCAACCTCGGTAGTTCATACCGTCATAACGGGTATCACTTGCTTTGTACACAATACACCTCCGAAGAGTTAAGAGTTTACGGTTATGATTTTGCCTACGGCAAAAGTTATGTAAGAATACGAATTTTATTCGTATTCTATCGTAGCAACCGGCTTCGGTGAAAGGTCATAAAGCACACGGTTTACACCCTTTACCTCGGCTAAAATCCTATCTCTTATCTTATAAAGAAGCGAATAGGGGATTTCTTCAATGGTGGCGCTCGTAGCATCAATCGAGTTTACTGCCCTTAAAATTACCGGCCACTCAAATGTACGCTTACCATCCTTAATACCGGTGGATTTGAAATCGGGAACAACTGTAAAATACTGCCAAACCTTGCCTTCAAGGCCGGCGGCGGCAAATTCTTCACGCAAAATAGCGTCCGCCTCGCGCAGTGCCTCTAAGCGGTCGCGCGTGATAGCGCCAACACAGCGAACACCAAGACCGGGACCCGGGAACGGCTGACGGTAAACCATATTATCGGGAAGACCTAACGCCTTACCTACAACGCGAACCTCGTCTTTATAAAGGAATTTAACCGGCTCTACAAGCTCGAAGTTAAGCTCTTGTGGCAGTCCTCCAACATTGTGGTGAGCTTTAATGCCGTCACTCTCCAAAATATCGGGGTAAATTGTACCCTGAGCCAAAAACTTAATTCCTTCGAGTTTCTTTGCTTCCTCTGCGAAAACATCTATAAACTCTTTGCCGATAATCTTTCTCTTGGTTTCCGGGTCAGATACGCCGGCGAGCTTATCGAGGAAGCGGTCAGTAGCATCCACATATATAAGTGTAGCACCCAGCTCATCGCGGAAAACTTTAATAACCTGCTCGGGTTCGCCTTTGCGAAGAAGTCCGTGATTTACATGTACGCAAACTAAATTTTTACCGATAGCTTTAATAAGAAGCGCCGCCACTACCGAAGAGTCAACGCCGCCGGAGAGTGCCAAGAGCACTTTCTTATCGCCTATTTGCGCTTTAAGCGCTGCTATTTGTTCATTGATAAAGGCTTGTGCGAGTTCGGGTGTTGTGATACGCGCCAAGCTTTCAGGTCTTTTGTTTTCCGACATAATTTTTTACCCCCGTAATTTTTGGCTTACACTCGATAAGGACAAAACGCCCGACAATCGGCTGTTTTGTCGTTCTTTCACGCCTTCGCTCATTGAAATACGA
>CADBOD010000039.1 GCA_902796165.1 Oscillospiraceae bacterium
ATAAGGCGAGGGAGCTTCGCGATAGACTGCAAAAGGTTTGCAGAGTAAAGCTCGATGAGGGTGAGCAGTCGCCCGGTTGGAAGTTTGCCGAATACGAGATGAAGGGCGTGCCGCTCAGAATAGAGATAGGCCCGCGCGATATCGAGAATAATCAGTGTGTAATCGCCCGCCGTGTTGACGGTGAAAAGTTCACTGTAAGCCTTGATAGTATTGAAACCGAGATACCGAAGCTCTTATCAGATGTGCACGATGTTATGTATAATCGCGCTTTAAAGCGTAGAGAGGATATGACATATACTGTAAAAACACTCGACGAAATGAAAGAAACTGCCGAGAACAAGCCCGGATTTATAAAGGCTATGTGGTGCGGTGACAGAGAGTGCGAGGATAAGCTGAAAGAAGTAGCAGGCGTAACCTCACGCTGCATACCTTTTGAGCAGGAGAATATTTCCGATACCTGTGTTTGCTGCGGCAAAAAGGCGAAAAAAATGCTCTATTGGGGAAAAGCATATTAGATATCGGATATCAGATGTCAAAACACCCGGCAAGGCTTGTCCTGCCGGGTGTTTTAATTATGTTTCCGTCGGTAGAGTTTCTTTTTTGTATATCTACCGACAGTAGATATACAGCCGCACCGCTTGACAGAATAGGGCTTTGATGATAAAATATAATATAAACTTATGCTTGGCGGTGATGGAAATAGAGGAAAGAATTTCAAGCTGTTGCTTTACGGGTTACAGACCGCAAAAATTCCCCTTTCCGCTTGTGAGAACGGACGAAAGATATATTGATTTTGAAAATCTGCTCACCGAAAAAATAGCCGAGCTTATTAAAAATCGCTGTCTTACCTTTTATACGGGTATGGCTATGGGATTTGATATAATCGCGGCGGAGAGCGTGCTTCTGCTCTCTGAGGCTTTTAAGAATTCGGCGGTGCGCCTCGTTTGTGCAATTCCTTTTTTGGCACAGGCGGAAAAATTTCCTCCCGATTGGAAAGCGCGGTATGATAATATATTGGCGCGTGCGGATGAACAGGTGCTTATATCCGATAGATATTACAGCGGTTGTTATTTTGACCGCAATCGTTTTATGGTCAATAACAGTGATTTTGTCCTCACTTGGTTTGACGGCAGCTCCGGCGGCACAAAAAACACCGTTAGGTATGCAGAGTCAATTTCAAGAAAAGTTATAAATTTATATACGGGGTGTGAAAATGACCGAAGTTACAGAAAGTAAAATACGGGAAAATTTCGCGCGCAATCTTTCTTTTTACCGCAAGGCCGCAAATAAAACTCAGCTCGAGCTTGCAAACGAGCTTAACTATTCGGATAAATCAATATCTAAATGGGAGCGCGGCGAAGGCCTCCCCGATTTGGAGGTTACGGTGCGAATTGCCGGGATACTCGGCGTATCTGTCGGCGATTTGATAGCGGATAAGGTTAAGCGCAGGGTGCTTATAACCCGAAACAAAGCTCTTATAACGGGGCTGTCCGTCGGCACTGTGTGGCTGGTTGCCGCAATTTTGTTTTTCCTTTTCCAGTTGGTTTTGCCGAATATAAGCTCGTGGCTTGTGTTTATGTATGCAATACCGGCAAGCGCGATAGTGGCAATAGTTTTCAGCGGTATATGGTGGAAGAAAATACATGTTCTGCTCAGTGTGTCGTTGCTTATATGGTCGGCTGGCTTGTGCGTCTGCCTTTCATACAGAAATCCGGCGATTTTTACAATATTTATTGTGGCGGCGGTGCTTGAACTTTTGGCTCTGCTCGCGTTTTTCATAAAAAAATAATTCTAAAAGGTGCTAACATAATGGATGATAAAAAAAGAGTTTTAAGTTGCATACAGCCAAGCGGTATGCTCACCCTCGGAAATTATTTGGGTGCGCTTAAAAATTGGCTTAGTATGCAGGATGAGTTTGATTGTACATACGCGGTGGCGGACCTGCACGCAATAACAGTAAGGCAGGACCCTCAAAAGTTTAAATCTCAGATTTATTCTACATTTGCACTTTTGCTGGCGCTCGGTATTGACCCCGAAAAATCCACACTGTTCATACAGTCACACCTGCCTGAGCATACGGCGCTTTCCTGGGCGCTTTCAAGCGTTACGCAGTTCGGTGAGCTTTCGAGGATGACACAGTTTAAGGCAAAATCCGCCCTTCACGCAGATAATATAAATGTAGGCTTGTTTTCCTATCCTGTTTTAATGGCGGCGGATATTCTTCTTTATCAGCCCGATTTTGTGCCGGTAGGAGCTGACCAGAAACAGCACCTCGAAATTGCCCGGGATATCGCTATGCGCTTTAATCGGCTTTACGGCGAGGTTTTCAAAATACCCGAGCCGTATATTCCTAAAATCGGCGCAAGGGTTATGTCGCTTCAAGACCCGTCAAAGAAAATGTCCAAGTCGGATGAGAATATAAACTCATTTGTTGCAATCCTTGACGACCGCGATACAGTAATCCGTAAGTTTAAAAGAGCAGTCACCGATAGCGAGGCGTGCGTGAGGCTGTCAGAAGAAAAGCCGGGCGTTTCGAACCTCATAAACATTTACAGTGCGGTGACCGATAAGAGCATAGAGGATATAGAGCGCGAGTTTGAAGGTAAGGGCTACGGTGAGTTTAAGCTCGCAGTCGGTGAGGCTGTGGCGGATGAATTGGCGCCTATTAAAGAGCGTTACGAGAAAATCATTGCGGATAAGGGTGAGCTTGAAAGAATTTTCAGAATGGGCGATGAGCGCGCTGAAAGAACGGCTCGGAAAACCTATTTTAAGGCAATGAAAAAAATGGGATTTGTTTTATGATGTTTCCGCTTGTAGGAGTAGATAGAATTAAAACTGCCGCGGAGGGTATGATTGCGGCAAATAAAATCCCCCACGCCATACTTATCGAGGGCGATAGCGGTATGGGCAAAAGCACGCTTGCGAGATTTATTTGTAATGCGGCGGTTTGCTCCGGTATGCCGGCGCCTTGCGGCACTTGCGATGATTGTAGGCTGACGGCAAGCGAAAATCACCCTGATATTGTTTTTGTAACACCTGAAAAGGACCGGAAAACAATATCGGTAAACAGTATAAGGCAAATTGTCGATGAGGCGTATGTACTGCCTCAAAAATCGAATAAAAAGGTATTTATAATAGACCCTGCGGATATAATGACAGTGTCGGCGCAGAACGCCCTTTTAAAGATTTTGGAGGAGCCGCCGGCAAGCGTTGTTTTTATCCTTACGGCTTTTTCAAAAAACGATTTGCTCAATACGATTGTTTCCCGTTGCACAGTGTTTACATTGACACCTCCGGAAGAATATGCGGCGAGAGAGTATGTTCTGTCCGAAACAAAACGCGGTGAGGAAGAGGTGTCCGAGGCTCTTAAAAAGGCGCACGGCAGTATAGGCACGGCGCTTAATATACTGAGGAAAAAATCAGCCTCAAAAGCAGGCGATTTGGCAAACACATTTTTTGATACCCTTAAAAAAGGCAATTCCTACGAGCTTTTAAAGCTGCTTTTCGCACTCGAAAAGGATAGAGCAAATGCCCTTGAATTTTATAATGAGCTTGAAGTCATAGTGGCGTCAAATATGAGGAGTTGTTCCTCTGCCACTCTCGTTCGCCGTTATGAGAAAATTCGCAGCGTGATAGCCGAGCATAAAAATTTAATTAAACAAAACACCAATTTGTCCTTGCTTTTAAGTTCACTTGTTATGGAGATAACAGAAAGGTAACAGTATATGGTAAATGTAGTATCAGTAAAATTTAAAGACGGCGGCAGAAGCTATTATTTCGACCCCGGCTCTATAAGCCTCGATGTAGGGGATACGGTTATAGTTGAATCCGCCGGGGGACTTAGCTTCGGTACGGTTGTAAGCGGAATTCACGAGGTGCCGGAGGAAAGTATAGTAAAAGAGCTTAAAAAGGTCGTCAGAAAAACTACCGAAAAGGATATTGTCCGCCTCAAAGAAAATAAGGAAAAGGAAAAAGAAGCCTTTAAAATCTGTGAGAGGAAAATTTCCGAGCACAACCTCGAAATGAAGCTCATAAGCGTCGATTATTCGTTTGATGGCAGTAAAATAACATTCTTCTTTACGGCTGACGGCAGGGTTGACTTCCGCGAGCTTGTAAAGGACCTCGTTTCCGAGTTCCACGCAAGAATAGAGCTTCATCAGATAGGCGTTCGCGATGAGGCAAGAATGCTCGGCGGATTGGGCATTTGCGGCAGACCGTATTGCTGCAAGCAATTCTTAAACGATTTTGAGCCCGTGTCAATTAAAATGGCAAAGGAGCAGGGCTTATCCCTTAATCCCACAAAGATTTCAGGCAGCTGCGGCAGGCTTATGTGTTGCCTTAAATATGAGCAGAATTCCTATGATGAGCTTATGAAAATAACTCCGGGGGTTGGCTCTACTGTTAAGGTAAACGGCGAAGTGTGTACCGTTATGGATGCAAACCTCATAACCGGAAATCTTATCGTAAAAGCAAAGTCAGAGGATGCAATCCCCTTTAAAACCAACAGAAAAGATGTAAAAATTCTTTCAAGAGGCAAAAAAAAGACGGAAAATGATGAAAATAATCAAATATAACTTGCTTTTTTGAAAAATTGTTGTTACAATGTCTTTGAGGCGTAATGTTTTCGCCTATGTATAATATAAGGCAGGTGTTAATAATGGCTTATAAAATTTCAGATGAATGTATCAGCTGCGGTGCTTGTGCCGCCGGTTGTCCTTGTGAGGCTATCTCCGAGGGTGCTGCTCATTATGAGATAGATGCAGAAAAGTGCATAAGCTGCGGTGCTTGCGCGGCAGGTTGTCCTGTTGAGGCTATCTCAGAAGGCTAATAACTACATACAAAGA
>CADBOD010000040.1 GCA_902796165.1 Oscillospiraceae bacterium
GTGGTGGGTACCAGCATAGCGCACTGCTTACCCTCGCTTACACATTTGAATGCGGCGCGCAGAGCCACCTCTGTTTTACCAAATCCAACATCTCCGCAGAGAAGCCTATCCATAGGAACGGGGCGTTGCATATCGTTCTTTATTTCATCACTGCAACGAAGCTGGTCATCGGTTTCCTCATACTCAAATCTGCGCTCAAAATCGTTTTGCAAATCGGTATCCGGAGAAAAGGCATATCCCTTAGCCGCCTGCCGCTTAGCGTAAAGGGATAAAAGCTGTTTTGCCATATCCTTTACCGCGGCGCGCACGCGCGCCCTCGTTTTCTGCCAGCCGGCAGAACCCAACCTATTCAGGCGAACACCTTCACTATCAGAAGCTCCTATATACTTTGATACCAAATCAAGCTGAGTTACCGGCACATATAAAACATCACTGCCGTAATACTTTATCTTTATATAATCCTTTGTTATTCCGGATTGGGTTATTCTGTTTATTCCGTCAAAAACGCCTATGCCGTGCATAGAGTGAACAACCAAATCCCCCCGGCTTATCTCTTCTATTGAGCCTATTTCCTTGCCTGCTTTAAAATTACGGCGCTTTTTCTTGCCTGATTGAATATTTCTCTGAGTGATAACAAGAAGCCTTTCGCCCGTTATTTCAAAGCTTCCGGAAAGACCGCCACAAAGGGTAAAAACTCCGCCGGCTTTTATAGCGGATTCATCCTTTACAAACTGGGCGTTTATGCCGTTATCGGAAAGTGAGCCGGCGAGTATTTTCGCCGCTTTTTCGCCCCCTGCAAACACTACCGCCGTGCCGCCTACGGCGCGTATCGCACTTATATCCTCAATTAGTGTTTCGATATTTCCGCCCCAGGCGGAAAAACGCTTGAAATCGAAATTGACGGTTGCCGCCATCTCAGTATCATAAGCAGTTTTAACAAAGCTATCGATAAATACGGCTTTTTCGGTAGCCTTGTAAAGCTCATTATCAGAAAGCCTCAACCGAGTGGTTTTATGCGACATAAGCCCTGATTCCAAAAGCTCGGATATCACACCCGCCTCATTGAGATTTATATTTTTCAGTCTTGCCTTAATATTGTTAAAATCGAGCGCCACAGTAAGATAACCCTTTGTATAATCAAACAAAGTAGAGCATTTATCGTATAAAAGCGGCAGGTATAAATCCGCATTTATATAGCCGCCGTTTTCGAGGGTTTCTATATCTCTTGAAATATTAACCCTTTGAGGCTGTGTAAGATTATCATCGTTTTCAAGATAATCGGAAAGTATGCCTGCAAGCCTATCGGGGTTATAAGGAAGCTCGCAAGCGGGGCTTATCTTTATTTTTCCTATTCTATCGGTGCGGCGCTGGGATACCGTATCAAAAAAACATACAGTATCTATCTCATCACCGAAAAACTCTATTCTGACGGGGTTATCCTGCCCTGCCGAGAAAATATCAAATATGCCGCCGCGAAGGGAAAATTGACCTGCCCCCTCACATATATCTGCGCGTGTATATCCGAAGTTTATAAGGCGCTTGGCAAGCTCGGCAGTATCAACAGTATCGCCCTCGGATAATGTAAATGTGCCCTGCCGTAACACCTCAGGATGAGCAGTATATTGAGTTGCACCCTCTACCGAGGCTACAACAACGGCAAAACCCCCGTCAAGAATTCTTGACAGGGTATCTATTCTCATTATTTCATACTCTTTTGAGTATCCTGCGGTCTTTGAAAGATTAAAATCCCTTACCGGCAAAAATCCGGCGGAAATCCCCAAAGAAATCAAATCATCTTTAAGGGAAACTGCCGCCGCTTCGGTATCGGTTATCATCAAAAGGCTACGGTCAAGCGACTTCGTGAGCGCACTGCCGATAACCGCCCTATGAACTCCGCTGAGCCCTGATACCGCCAACGGTAAGTCACCGTTTTTTATATATTTAAGCAAACGGCAATAATCTTTCTCTTTTTCCAAAAATCTATTTAAAAATTCCATATTAAGCTATTTACTGTACTTGTTCATTGCACTGTCAATACCGCGGTTAATAATCTCCTTTACAGCTTCTGCGGCATTTTTACAGGCGGATGAAAAAGGCTCCATATCCTCTTTCGGCATTTTACCGAGCACCCAGTCTTTAAGGTCATAATCGGAATTAGGTCTTTCACCCACACCGATTTTAATACGCATTATATCCTCGGTACCCATAAGCTCTATAATATCCTTTATGCCGTTATGACCGCCCGCACTGCCCTTGCGGCGTATGCGGATATTCCCCACCGGAAGCGATATATCATCAAAAAGAACTATAATTCTGTTAAACGGTATCTTGTAAAACTTTGAAATAGCCGAAATCGCACTTCCCGAATTATTCATAAAGGTTTGCGGCTTTGCAATTATAACGCGGCTTTTGCCAATCTGAGCATCAGAATACTCGGCTTCAAATTTATGCTTTTTCAGCTGAATTCCCAAATCGCCTATAAGCGCGTCAACCGCCATAAACCCGGCGTTGTGACGGGTATTTTCATACTGCATTCCGGGGTTGCCGAGCCCCACTATTAAATAATCAAAGCCCGCGGCTTTAAATTTTGAAAACATCCTTATCACCTGTATTAAACAAAGCTCAAATCGTAGGTTATTACGCATTCATAAGTTTTGTTTTTTTGCTTTGCGAGCGTTTTTATTTTCTCATCAAGCTCTTTTTCTCCGATATCGAGCGTTTTGGGTATAACCACATCAAATATAAGATTTGTGCGCTCGTCTGACGGAGGCGTCATCCTGAAATCGTGAAGTGTAAGCTCAGGATGAATTGACTTTATGATTTCTATCATTTCTTTTTTTGCTGAAAGCACCGACTGATCGTTGACATTTACGGGGTCCATATGAATTACGAGGTTTATATCGCATTTCTCGCCCACTACCTTTTCGCATATATCAATCTGCTCGTGACATTTAACTATATCGGTATCCTGCGGAACCTCAACATGCACCGAGGCAAACTGCCTGCCGTGACCGTAATTGTGAACTATCAAATCGTGAACGCCTAAAAATCCATCAAAGGACATAATGTTCTTTTCTATTTTCTCAATAAGCTCGGCTTCGGGCGGCTTTCCCAAAAGCTCGCTTATGGTATCTTTGAGTGAGCTTATTCCTGACCATAATATAAATCCGGCTACGCCTATCGAAACCACCGCGTCAAGATTGAAGGACAAATTAACATTCATTGAAACAACCGCGCAAGCTAAGATTGCAAAGGTGGAAACGCAATCGTTAAGGCTATCCTTAGCAGTGGCAATCAAGGCTGAGGACTGTATCCTTTTTCCGAGCTTACGGTTAAACAGAAACATCCAGAGCTTAAACAGTATCGAAAATACAAGTATTATTAAAGAAAGCGTGGTAAACCGAGGCGCTGCACTGCCGGATATTATCGCTTTGACGGCACTTATAAGAAGCTCTACGCCCACTACAAGTATGAGAACGGACACGGTAAACGCCGAAAGATATTCCATTCTTCCGTGCCCGAAGGGATGGTCAGAATCAGCCGGCTTTGAAGAAAGACGAAAGCCTATCATCGATATAACTGAGGAGCCCATATCAGACAGATTATTTAGTCCGTCAGCTATAATCGCCATACTACCTGCCAAAATTCCAGCCGTCAGCTTAACTGCAAAAAGCAATAAATTACAAACAATCCCCACGGCAGAGCCTAAATTTCCATAAGCAACTCTGACCGATTGAGATTTGATATCTTCACCGTTTTTTATAAAGAGCTTAATTAGCAACCCCGTCATTAAAATTTGCTTCCTTTACTTCCCTTGCTTCCGAAGGAAACGCCTGAAAGAATATTAGTATCGATTGTGAATTTAAGATTTTTTCTCTTGCGCTCGCGGTGAAAAGCAGTATCCACGAGCTTATCTATCATATCCCTGTATTTAATATCCGAAGCCTCCCAAAGATAGAAAGCAAGCGAGCCGGGTATTGTGTTTATCTCATTGGCATAGACTTCTTTTGTTTTATCATCCAAAAGATAATCTATCCTCACCACACCCGAAGCGCCTATTGCCTTAAAAATCTTACAGGAAATATCACGGATTTTTTGTGCCAAATCGTCCGGTATTTCGGCAGGGATTTTCCTGCCGAGAGAAGCCATACCCTTACTCGCCTCACTCTTTGAGCCGCCTTCGTATTTATCCTTATATGACAAAATCTCATCGTGCATAATAGGCTCTTCCAAAACGGATGCCGTACACTCATCGATATCGCCCAAAACCGAGCAGTTGATTTCACGCAGGTTTTCCACCGCTCTTTCAGCAAGTATTTTATCCGCAAAGCTCGCCGCTAAGCGAATTGCCTCGTCAAGCTCGGATTGGTCTTTCACCTTGCTTATGCCCACGCTCGAGCCTAAATTCACCGGCTTTACTATAAGCGGAAAGCCTACCTTTTCCTTGATATTGCTTAACACCGCTTCACTGTTCGTCATATACTCGCGTGATGTGAAACGAACACAGTCAAGCACAGGCAATCCCGCACTTTTCAGTACATCCTTAAATACCGCCTTATCCATACCTACGGCGGCGGAAATAATATCGCATCCTATATAAGGCAGGCCTAAAAACTCGAAATATCCGGCGATTGTGCCATCTTCACAGTTTGTACCGTGAACAATCGGGAACGCCAAATCAATCTTTAAATCCTTAACCTTTTTGAAGGCCTTTTTATTTATCGGATGCATAAACACGCCGTCAGCCTTCCTAATAAGCGTAACCTCTTCGCTCATCTTCAAGAGCTTATCAATATCCCTGAAGCTCTCTATTTCAAACATAGCTTTTGAAGTGAACATTATACCATCTTTGGTTACATAAACAGGGGTGACATCGTACTTTTCCCTGTTCATTGCCCTCATAGCCTGAACCGCCGAGATTATAGAAACCTCGTGTTCAACGGAACGGCAACCAAAAAATACGGCAACACTGATTTTCATAATATATTACCTCAATTCAAATAGTTATCCGGCAAATCGTTTTCAAGAAGAACTACGCTATCCTTACCGCACAAAGGCGCATAAACCTCCATAGCCTCCTTGAAGCTCGAAACCACATACAGATTATCTTTATTAAAATCGGTAGCTCTTACGGCATCGCTCAGCGGTACTGACCTATTCTTACCGACAAGTATTATTATATCACAATACTTTGCCGCTTCAAGACCGAGAGCATAATTACAATCATACTCACGCTCCCCAAGCTCGATAAGCCCCGGTGTAATAATGGTTTTTTTCATACCCTCAAAAGAGCCTAACACCCTGACCGCTTCAAGACAGCCTTCGGGGTTTGAATTATACGCATCGTCAATAAGTAACGAGCCGTTTTTAAACGGTTTAAGCTCTAAACGGTGCTCGGTGGCGCTAAGAGATGCCACGGCACATTTTATATCGTCGGCACCGACGCCCAAAATATGAGCCAGCGCCGCCGCCGCCAAAATATCGCAAACACTGTGCTTACCTAAAAGCCTTGTGGTAACGGTTATTATATCGCCCTTTAAATGCAGGTCAAAAGTGGAGCCGGAGGGTGAATACCGGATATTATCCGCAAAATATTCGCTGCCGGCGCCGAAAAATACCGCGTCACTGCAACTATCTTTCCTCGCGGAAATACCTTCGCTTTCAAGGTTTGCAAGGCAAACACCGCCATTTTTCTTCACCGCATCATAAAGCTCAAATTTTGTTTTAAAAACATTATCAACTGAACCGAATGTATCAAGATGTTGCTCGCCTACCGATGTTATGATACCGAAATCAGGATTTACTATATCGCAAATTTCTTTGATATCACCCGTTTTTTTAGCACCCATTTCACAAACAAAAATCTGCGTTTGCGGTTTTAACAACTCCCTTATCGTACGGACAACGCCCATAGGCGTATTAAAGCTCTGCGGAGTGCAAACCGTGTTGAATTTTTCGCTTAAAATTCTGTTAAGTATAAACTTTGTGGTGGTTTTTCCGTAACTTCCGGTGATGCCTATTACCTTTAAGTTTCCGTATGATTTTATTATACGCTTAGCGTCATTTATATAAGACTTCCCTATAAGATTTTCCACAGGAGAATTTATGATTTTATTGAGTACTGCAAAAAGCGGCGTTACCGAAGCAAGGCAGAAAAGCAAAAGCGTTGCCGCCTTACCGACAGTGTTTTTCGGGAAAACTTCATAAAGACTTACAAGTATGCCGAGTATTACCACACCCGTAGCATAAAGCCTCTTTACGCGGCTTGTAAAAACAAGTGGTTTTATCGCGGTTTTTCGGGTTTTCACCGCCAAAATCACCCTTATTACCAACGAGGCAAGCGCTACCGCCGCCAAAATCGAAAATCGTTCTTTTAAAAACAATACCGAAACAATGCAGTACAAAAACGCATCCAAACAAACATACGGCGCATAAGAACTCTTTACCCAGGAAAAATATCTCGATATAAAATAAGAATTCTGTTGGAGCATATGATACTGAATATACAGTGAAAAAATCGCGGATACGCTCAAAAAAAGCAAACAAAGTGTTGTAAAAATATTCATACGCCCTCCCTATTTTATAAAAGCACGAAGTATTGTGAGTGCTTCATAAGGTTTTTCGCAAAAGGAAAAATGACCGGTACCTTTTATCACACAAAGTCCGCAATCGGAAATTTTACTCTTAATTATCTCGGCACTTGAAAGCGGTGTATCGGTATCCTTATCACCCCAGATAAGAAGTGTGGGGCATTTAATATTGCCGATTTTATCGCGGAGGTCGGTATTTACAAGCGATACCATAGTGTTGCGAAGAACCGGCGGCGCCGAATTATAATCAGCAGAGCCGTAATGCCTGCGTGCGGCATCCAAAAGGCCGCCGCTGAAATTTTTAATAACCGGAAGGCTTAAAACCCTCTTTATCCTCTTGAAGTTTTTAGCTCTGCGCTTTTGCCGGGGTGTTTTTTCGGCAACTATTCCGGCAGAGTCAAGAAGCACTATTTTTGACGGATTTATTTTGCCGCTTCCTGCGAGCGCCAATATAACCCTTCCGCCGTGTGAGTGGCCCACAAACACAGGACTTTGATTGTCTAATCCCACAAAAGATAAGAATTCAAGCACAAAATCGCAGTAGTTATCCACAGTCCAAGGCTCATTCATCACCTGACTGCCTGCGCATCCCGGAAAATTCACGGCATAGAATTTGCAACGGTCCGCAAGTCCCGAAATTATACCTTTATAAACATCAAAAGAAGAGCCCCAACCGTGTAGCAGTACCACAGGTATGTCGCCCTCGCCCGATATCATATATTGCGTTTCAAGTCCGCAAATTTGTGCTACCATAAAACCGCCCTTTCGTTAGGCATAGCTTGTAAACTTAAAATGCTTCTACGCATTTAATACTTTATAATCCATATTATAGCACACACCGAAAGAAAAAAGAAGTGTTTTTTATAAAATATGATTTCTTATTTGCTTTTACCTCAATACACTGTTGATTTTTACACAAAAAAAGTATATAATTACCTTAACATTACAAAGGAAGTAAAACTATGCTTGAACTTAAAAACATCTCTTTCAGCGCCGATACAGATAACGGCAAGAAACAAATTTTAAAGGATATATCCGTTAAGTTTGACGACGGGTTTATTGCAATAACAGGTCCTAACGGCGGCGGCAAATCCACCCTTGCCAAAATAATCGCCGGCATTGAAAAGCCAACATCGGGTAAAATCTATCTTGACGGTAAGGATATAACCGATTTATCGGTTACCGACCGCGCAAAAAACGGTATCAGCTTTGCATTTCAACAACCGGTGCGTTTTAAGGGCGTTACTGTAAACGACCTTATACGCCTTGCGGCAGGCAGGAATATCACCGTATCAGAGGCGTGTGATTACTTATCGCAGGTAGGTCTTTGCGCGAGAGATTATATAAATCGTGAGGTCAATGCCTCTCTTTCGGGCGGAGAGCTTAAAAGAATAGAAATAGCTACTGTTTTAGCCCGTGGCACAAAGGTATCTATTTTTGATGAACCCGAAGCCGGCATAGACCTTTGGAGTTTTTCAAATCTTATAAATGTTTTTGAAAAAATGAGAGAAAACTTAGGCGGCTTGATAATCATTATTTCCCACCAGGAAAGAATACTCAATATTGCCGATAAGGTTGCGGTTATTACCGCAGGTGAGCTTACGGCTTACGATGAAAAATCCACAGTGCTTCCAAAGCTGCTTGACGCTTCTTTTGATGCCTGCAAGGTACTGAAAGACAATTTGAAGGAGGCATAATTATGAACGATACCGAAAAACAGCTTCTTAAAATAATAGCAGATATGGAAGGCACCCCAAGCGGCGCTTACAATATACGCGCAAACGGGGCCCTCGAATCGAGAGCCACTACCGAAAATATTGATATCCGCACAAAGACCGATAAGCCCGGCATTGATATAATCATAAAGCCTAACACCAAGGGTGAAACCGTGCATATACCTGTTATAATCGACCAAACAGGACTAAGCGATTTGGTATATAACGATTTTTATATAGGCGATAACGCCGATGTTACCATTATGGCAGGCTGCGGCATACACAACTGCGGAAACGATGAATCAAGGCATGACGGCATACACACATTCTATGTGGGTAAAAACGCTCGTGTTAAGTATGTTGAGCGGCACTATGGCGAGGGTGACGGCACCGGCGGCAGGGTTATGAACCCCACAACCGTCGTAAACATTGCAGAAAACGGCTATATGGAAATGGAAACATCCCAGATAAAAGGGATTGACAGCACATATAGAAAAACGAGAGCCACTGTGGCTGACGGCGGCACGCTCATCATTGGCGAAAAGATAATGACGCACGGCACGCAAACCGCCGATACCGATTTTTCGGTTGACTTAAACGGAGTAAACTCAAAAGCCAATGTTGTTTCCCGTTCGGTAGCAAAGGATAAATCACATCAAAACTTTTTATCCAATATTAACGGCAATAACGCTTGCAGCGGGCACACAGAATGTGACGCTATAATTATGGACAGTGCCAATGTATCGGCAAGTCCTACACTCGGCGCTAATCACATTGACGCCGCACTTATCCACGAAGCGGCAATCGGCAAAATCGCCGGCGACCAGCTTATAAAGCTGATGACCTTAGGTCTTACTGAGCAGCAAGCCGAGGAAGAAATAATAAACGGATTTTTAAAGTAAATAAACAGTCACAGGCGGGCAGGAAATTTCCTGCCCGCCTGCTTATATATTGGAGAAACAAAAGATGAAAAGCTATTTTATTTGCTCGAACTGTTTGCGGCTATCGTAATGTTTACATCATAGGTTCTGCCGCTTCTATATACCTTCATTGACACGGTCTGTCCCGGGTCACAATCGTTAAGATAATCATTCAAGAGGTTATACTCGGTTATCTGTTTACCGTCAAACTCGGTTATGATATCTCCACGCTTTATTCCGGCCGATTCCGCCGGGCTTCCGTCATAAACGCTCAGCACTACCGCGCCGGCAGGATATCCGTAATAAGAGAGAACTTGCGCCGTGTACTTTTCACTTATAGATATACCTATATAAGGTTCAGGCGAGTTTTCCTTTGAAATTATCCTCTTTACAACTTCAACCACCTTGTTTGACGGGATTGCAAAGCCCATACCCTCAAATTCCTCAGCCACTATTTTTGAGCTGTTTATACCGATGAGCTTGCCGGTGGTATCCAAAAGCGCACCGCCTGAGTTACCGGGGTTAATTGCCGCATCGGTCTGAATAAGCGATACAGATGAGCTTGCCGAAACAACACGGTCAAGTCCGCTGATAATACCATAAGTTACGCTGCCCATAAATTCAAGGCCGCCCGGGGCGCCGATAGTCACTGCCGGCTGACCTACTTTAAGGGTGGAAGAATCCGCAATTTCAACCGCTTGAAGATTTTTTGCATTGATTTTAAGCACTGCAAGGTCGGAAGAAATATTGTATCCTACAACGCTTGCTTCATAGGATTTTGAATCAAGGCTTCCTATAAAAACCTCTATTTTTGAGGATGTACTTGATGTAACCGCCTCTTTAATAACATGATAATTGGTAATAATATAACCGTCAGAGCTGTAAACCACGCCGGAGCCTTCTCCGGTGGCCGACTGACTGCCGCCGAAAAAGCTCATAACAGAGGTTGTAGTACGCACGCCTACAACACTATCCCCTGCCTTTTCGGATACCGCTTGGGCTATACTGTCAGCATTCTCGTCAACACTGATACTGATGTTTTTAACTGTACTATTACCGCTATCCGTTTCGGTTTTACCCGTCATCTTAGTATAGGAAAGCAAACTCATTATGCCGGCGCTGGCTCCGATTATTGCCGCCAAAACCGCGGATAATATCACTACACCGGTACTGTGCTTCTTCTTATTCTGAGGCACAGGTGAATAGGAATAAGATGTGTAAGAATAATTATTGGGATTTTCCCCACCGTTTTGATTATCATTATAAAAATCGTTCATATTTATCGCTCCTTTTGGCTTTATTTTACTATGCTTTTATTACGATTTTTTGCAAATTTTGTTAACTCATTATTAAATATTATGTCACAATACGGCAGAACTTTTCAAGTATTATAATAAAATCCTTTACTTTTCAAAATGTTTGTGCTATAATATTTCGGCTACCGGATACTGTGCGTATGGCGTCTGCCGTGTTTTACGGATGCACTTATGACCTTACGCTCGGTTTACGGCGGACTTTATTTTGGAAAAGGAGTGTAAAAAATGACCAACGAGAAAAAGCAGCAGATAATGGCTGAAAACGCTATTCACGAAGGCGATACGGGTTCTCCGGAGGTGCAGATTGCCGTTCTTACAGCTCGCATTAACGAGCTTAACGCGCATCTTGATGTGCACAAGAAGGATCACCACTCACGCCGCGGTCTTCTTAAAATGGTAGGTCACAGAAGAAATCTTCTTGCTTACCTTCAAAAGAAGGATATCGAAAGATACCGTGCTATCGTTAAAAAGCTCGGTCTGCGTAAGTAATAGATATTTGGCCTGCCGGACAGCGTATGTCCGGCTGGCTTTATATTAAAAAGAAATTTTAATTAAGAGGTTTTCGGGTTTAGCGGTAAATCGAGTACCCGATAAATCGGATATTGGATTTATTGCTAACAGGAAATCTCTTAAAAAAAGAAAAGGAGATTTTCACTATGTTTGAGAACTACAAGGTTTATGAAACCACCATTGCAGGCAGACCTTTCAAGCTCGAAACGGGCAAAATGGCAGGTCTTGCAAACGCCGCTTTTATGGCAACTTATGGAGAAACCAATGTTCTTTGCACGGTTACCGCGTCTGATAAACCGCGCGAGGGAGTTGACTTTTTTCCGCTTTCTGTTGACTATGAGGAGAAAATGTACTCGGTAGGCCGCTTCCCCGGCTCTTTCCAGCGCCGTGAGGGCAGAGCTACCGAAAAAGCAATTTTGGCTTCCCGTTGTATTGACAGACCTATTCGCCCCCTCTTCCCGAAGGATATGAGAAATGACTGCTCGGTTGTTGCAACCGTTATGTCGGTTGACCCTGACTGCTCACCGGAAATCACCGCCGCAATCGGCGTTTCCGCGGCAATAGCGGTATCTGATATCCCGTGGGACGGCCCTATTTCAAGCACAAGCGTAGGTCTTGTTGACGGTGAAATAGTTATCAACCCCACGCTTGAACAGCGCGAAAAATCCGACCTTAACCTCACAGTATCATCAACCGCCGACCTTGTTGCTATGATAGAAGCAGGTGCAAACGAAATATCCGATGATAAAATGTTCGAGTGCATTATGGCAGGTCACGAGGTAAACAAAGAGATTGTTAAGTTTATTAACGGAATTGTAGCCGAGATAGGCAAAGAGAAGTTTACATTTGAATCAAGCAACCCCGATCCCGAGATTATGGCGGAAATTGAGGAGTTCTGCATTGAGGATGTAAAGCGTGCTCTTGATACTGACGATAAAAATGTTCGCGATGCCGCTCTTCTCCCGATTTATAACGCTGTTCACGAAAAGTTTGACGAGCGTTTTGAGGGTAACGAGGCTAAACTCGATGAGATTATGTATCTTGTTCAAAAGCATGTTGTAAGATCCTGGCTTAAAGATGAGCATAAGCGTGTTGACGGCAGAGGGATTGATGAAATAAGACCTCTTAATGCCCAGATAGATTTGCTTGCCCGCGCTCACGGCTCAGGTATGTTCACCCGTGGACAAACTCAGGTTTTATCTGTTGCAACTTTGGCTCCTGTAAGCGAAGCGCAAAAGCTCGACGGACTTGATGAGGAAACCCAGAAGAGATATATTCACCACTACAATTTCCCCTCATACTCGGTAGGTGAAACAAAGCCGTCACGCGGTCCGGGCAGAAGAGAAATAGGTCACGGAGCTTTGGCTGAGCGTGCGCTTTTACCTGTAATCCCGAGCGTTGAGGAGTTCCCCTACGCTATCCGCGTAGTATCCGAGGTTTTGTCCTCAAACGGTTCAACATCGCAGGGCTCTATCTGCGGTTCAACCCTCGCACTTATGGCGGCAGGTGTGCCGATCAAGGCTCCGGTTGCCGGTATTTCCTGCGGTCTTATCACAGGGGATGAGGGCGTTTACGGTGATTTTATGACTATGGTTGATATCCAGGGCCTTGAAGACTTCTATGGCGATATGGACTTTAAGGTTGCCGGTACCCACAAGGGTATCACCGCTATTCAGATGGACTTAAAGGTTCACGGTCTTACACCTGAAATTATTAAAGAAGCATTTGCTAAAACTCATAAAGCAAGAGATTATATCCTTGATGAAGTAATGCTTAAATGTATTGCCGAGCCTCGTGCAGAGCTTTCAAAATATGCTCCTAAGATGCTCACCACTGTTATTCCTACTGATAAAATCGGCGATGTTATCGGCAAGCAGGGCAAGGTTATCCAGTCTATCCAAGAGCAGTGCGAATGCACTATCACCATTGAGGAAGACGGTCATGTTTATGTTTCCGGCCTTGATGTTGATAAAGCAAAGCAGGCTATCAGTATAATCGAGCTTATAGCAAATGACCCCGAAATCGGCGCTATTTACAGCGGCAAGGTTACCCGCCTTATGACATTTGGCGCATTTGTTGAAATCGCCCCCGGCAAAGAGGGACTTGTTCACATTTCAAAACTCGATACAAAGAGGGTTGCCAAGGTTGAGGATGCTGTAAATGTAGGCGATCAGGTGCTTGTAAAGGTTACCGAAATCGACGACCAGGGCAGAATTAACCTCTCCCGCCGCGATGCACTCGTAGAGGTAAACGGTGCAGTGGTTGAGGATGACGGTGAGGATGAAGAACCACGCAAACCTCACGGTAATCATAAAAGATTTAAAAAATAATATGCAAAAGTCTTCACGCGGTTGACCGGACGGTCAACCGCGTGTTTTTGTATCCTGATATGAGGCTAACGCCCGTTTTATATTGCAAAAACGGCTCCCCTTCCGGGGAGCCGAAAATTCATTATTCTATCGGCTCGAAATCGGCGACGCCGTGTTTACAAAGCGGGCAGATGAAATCCTCAGGCAATTCGTCACCCTCATAAACATATCCGCAAACCTTGCAAACGAAACCTTTTTTGCCCTCTGTTTCGGGTTTCGGTTTAACATTTTTCTGATAATAGGTATAGGTCATAGTTTCTCTATCGGAGAGAACTCTCGCCTCCCGCACAGAGCAGATAAACATACCGTGAGATCCGAGGTCAACATAATCCTCCACCTTTAATGACATAAAGGAATTTATATACTGATTTAAAAAGACAAGTCCGTTATCGGCGCGAAGCACCTCTTCGCCCTCAAACTTATCCTTTACCCTACCGCTTACAAAGCCAAACTTCTCGAACAGGCTAAACGGCGCATCGATAGACAGGCAGTTTACATTCATAACACCTGTTTGCTTAATTATATGATGCGAATAATTTTGCTTATTTATCGTAACGGCTATTCTGTTCGGTGAATCGGATACCTGAGTTACGGTGTTTACTATAAGACCGTTATCACGGTTGCCGTCATTACTTGTAACAACATAAAGACCGTAACCTATATTGAAAAGTGCTTTAAGGTCGTTTTTATCAGCCTTTTCGCCGTCCTTCGCAATATAATCCTTGCAAAGCTCACCGGCGAGCTTATCTATTTGCTCGCGGTTTTCAGCGGTCAATGCGGATTTTATGGTAATAGTATCTATAATATCAAGGTTTTTGCACTTTTCGAGCATACCCTTCATAACGCGCGCCGCCATAGGCGCCCAAGTGCCGTTTTCGATAAGAGCTACGGTTTTATTCTGGAAATTGCGCTCGACAAGGTCAAGTATAAAATGGTGCATAAAGGGGAAAATCTCGGCATTATAGGTGGTTGTGGCAAGCACTATTTTACCGTAACGGAAAGCATCCTCAACAGCCTCAGCCATATCACAGCGCGCAAGGTCATTTAAAGCTACCTTCGGGCAACCGTTTTCTTTCAGTTTTTCAGCCAAAAGCTCGGCGGCTTTTTTAGTGTTGCCGTAAACGGAAGTGTAGGCTATCATTACGCCCTCACTCTCTACACCGTATGACGACCAGATATTATAAAGGTTCAGATAATATCCTAAATTTTCACTTAAAACGGGTCCGTGAAGCGGACAAATGATACTTATATCAAGACCTGCCGCCTTTTTTAAAACCGCCTGCACCTGAGCGCCGTACTTACCTACAATACCGAAATAATATCTCCTCGCTTCGCAAGCCCAATCCTCATCCGTATCGGTAGCGCCGAATTTGCCAAATCCGTCAGCCGAAAAGAGCACCTTATCGGTTTTATCATAGGTCATAATAACCTCAGGCCAGTGCACCATAGGCGCGGTTATAAATGTAAGCGTATGCTTGCCGAGGTCAAGTTCATCACCCTCGCCTACAATTACAGCCTTATCGGAAAAATCAACGCCGAAAAACTGCGCCATCATAATAAGCGCCTTTGCGGAAGTCACTATTTTTGCTTCCGGATAAACCTTTGTAAAATTCAGTATATTTGCCGAATGATCAGGCTCCATATGCTGAACCACAAGATAATCAGGTTTTCTGCCTTCAAGCGCACCGGATAAATTATCAAGCCACTCGTGGGTGAAATTTGCATCCACCGTATCCATAACGGCGATTTTTTCATCAATTATAAGATACGAATTATACGCCATACCGTTAGGCACATCATACTGACCTTCAAAAAGGTCAATTTTCCTATCGTTGACACCAATATATTTAATATCCTTTGTTACTTTCATAATATCCTCCTTTAAAGCTGTTGCTTCATTATACCAAAATTCCCCCATAGTTTCAAGGGTAATATGTTATGCTATGCCGCGATA
>CADBOD010000041.1 GCA_902796165.1 Oscillospiraceae bacterium
ATAAGACCTGCAATAAAGGTGAGAAACATACTTATTACCACCAGTATTATACCGCCGGATGTCGGCAATACCGCAAGCCCTGCAATATCGGTAATGGCGGCTATAATGGCGTTTATGGGTATCAGTAATAGCAGTGTAACCCCTATGCCGATAGCGCCCGCAAAAAGACCAATAATAATCGTTTCCGCGTTAAACACATTTGATACATCGCGTTTGGAAGCGCCCATTGCGCGCAGTATGCCTATTTCCTTTGTGCGCTCGAGCACCGAAATATAGGTGATTATTCCTATCATAATAGAGGATACCACAAGCGAAATGCTTACAAATGCTATTAGTATATAGCTTATGGCGTTTATAATCGTTGTAACGGAGGAAAGCATAAGTCCTATATAATCTGTATAGGTTATGCGGTCTTTTTCCTTTACGCCTTTATTATAATCGTCTATTATATCGGATATATTTTCCTTAGAATTAAAATCCTTTGGATAAATGCTTATTCGGCTCGGATTACTTATATCCGAAACACCGAGCTTTTCAAGGTTGCCCTCGTAAGTTGCGTTGCTGGTACCGGCTTTAAGATATGTTTCAAACTTTGAAACTATCTGCTTATCATTTAGCCCTTCCGCCTGCATAGAGGCAATATAGCCGTTAAACTGAGCCTGAGCTTCACTCGGCAGAGTTGCTATATAAGCGTTAAGGTCATCCATTGTATATTCTTTATCCTCGGCAAACGGAAAACCTGTAAACACATCGGTTTTTTCGTCTTCTTTTTGCTTTTTAACGATATCCGATTTATTGATATCATCTATAAGCTCGGTCATAAGTGAGCTTAAATAGCCCACGCTTCCGCTTGACGATGTATTTGATGCGGAATCGCTTTGCGCCTTTAAGATGCCTACCACTTTAAGCTCACGGGAATTATCAAGGGCAGTTTGTATATAAAGGTCATCTTCGCTCATATCGTCATAATTGCCTAATTCGTTTAGCTTAAAATAATCGGTACTGGGGAGCACTTTAAAGCGCAGCTTTAAAATCTCGTCAAAAGTGTAGCTTGTTTCTTTCTGCTTTTCGAGCTTTTCACCGTTTTCGGCTTTCTTTATCATTTCCTTTAACTCTTCTGCATCTTTAAGACCTAAGCAGTAAAGGGTGTAATCGCTAATCTGATTGTTTTTATCTACTATCACTACTACTTCGTCGGAGCTTTGCGGCATTTTACCGGCAAGCACCTCATATTGCTTTTCAAGAAGCTCTTTATTATCAAGCAACTCCTGCCATACATCAGAGTTGTTAAATGCGGAATTTGCTACATAAGGATTATTGCCTCTTGTAAACCCAAGGTCCTCAAATACATTGCTCGGATTGACCTTATAACCTTCGGGAGTGTATATATTAAGTGTGGTTTTATATGAGTATTTTATATCCGAACTATACTTTTTAATATCGCTTTTGCCGTTTTCGATATACTCTCTGAAAAGGCTGAGGTTATTCTCGCTTGAACCGTTTATCATAGAAGTCATCATATCGGTCATTATATTATTCGAGTATATGCGGTTTGCATCTCTGCCTTCTTTCGGCTTGTTTGAATCCATAAGCTCGGATATGATATCTCCGATATTTGTTCCGCTTTGCTCTATCATAATAGGATAACTCGATAAAGTATCCTCTTCAACCCGGTTGATATACGCGTTTACACCGTTTGAAAGGGAGAGTATCAGCGCGATACCTATAATACCTATTGAGCCTGCGAAGGCTGTTAAAATTGTTCTCGCCTTTTTTGTAAGAAGATTGTTAAGCGAAAGGGAAAAAGCCGTAAGCCACGACATTGACGGCTTTTTTGCCTTTTTAACCTGCTGTTCTTCGTAAACCGGCTCAAATGGATTTGTATCTCCGGTGATTTTACCGTCCAAAAGATTTACAATCCTTGTGGAATACTTGTTGGCAAGCTCAGGATTGTGAGTTACCATAATAACAAGGCGGTCTTTGGCAATCTCTTTGAGCAAATCCATTATTTGCACGCTTGTTTCACTATCAAGCGCGCCGGTCGGCTCATCGGCGAGGAGAATTTTAGGGTTGTTTACAAGCGCGCGTGCGATTGCCACTCTCTGCATCTGCCCGCCGGACATCTGATTTGGCTTTTTATTTAACTGGTCGCCAAGACCTACGCGCTCTAAAACCTCAACCGCGCGTTTTCTGCGCTCGGCGCGTGATACGCCGGAAAGGGTGAGGGATAGCTCAACATTTTTAAGCACGCTTTGGTGCGGTATAAGGTTGTAGCTTTGAAAAACAAAGCCTATCGTGTGATTGCGGTAGGTGTCCCAATCCCTGTCACGATATTTTTTTGTGGATACGCCTGAAATTATAAGGTCGCCGTCCTCGTATTTGTCAAGTCCGCCTATCAGGTTTAAAAGGGTGGTCTTTCCGCAACCGGAGGGACCTAAAACGGATACAAACTCATTATCCCTGAAAGCTATGCTCACACCTTTGAGCGCTGTAACAACGGTATCGCCTGTTCGGTATATTTTGGTGATATTTTTCAGTTCAAGCATAAAAACACTCCATAACTTTTATATGTAATACTTTGCCATTATAGCAGAGAATTATAACTAAATTATGAATTAAATAAAAATAATTGCCAAAAAGAGTATTTAGTGATATAATATATAGTGAATTTTTTGGGGAGGTGGAAGTTTTGGAAAAGCCTTTTAAATGGTTATGCCTTTTTATGACCGTTGTAATTATCGCTTCATCAGTTCTGCTCGCCTCAAGTATGAAGGATTTTTTCAAAACTATTGATAGCATAGTTGGCGGTAGCGAGGTAGTAACCGATATAAAGAACTATGAGCTTAATATGACCTCGGTAGTGTATTTTCAGAACGATATGGGAGCTTGGGAGGAATACCAGCGGCTCCACGGTGATGAAAATAGAATTTGGGTCGATATCGAAAACATACCGCAGAACCTCATTGATGCTTTTATCGCTATTGAAGACCAGCGTTTTTACAACCACGGCGGCGTTGATTGGAAGCGCACCTTTTCCGCGTTTGTAAACTATTTGCCGTTTGTAAATCTTTATAGTTCAAATCAGGGCGGCTCTACGATTACACAGCAGCTCATAAAGAATATTACCAATGATAAAGACCAGAGCATAAAACGCAAATTCAGAGAAATAATGCGTGCTCAGTATGTTGAAAAAAAGCTCACGAAGAAAGAAATACTTGAAGCGTATCTCAATACAATTTCTCTCGGAAGCGGCATTTGCGGTGTGCAGGTTGCCGCCAACTACTATTTTAATAAGGATGTGGCACAGTTATCATTACAGGAATGTGCATCCCTTGCTGCTATAACCAAAAATCCTTCAAAATACAATCCGGATAAGAAACCGGAAAACAACCAAAAGCGGCGCAAATCGGTGCTTGATAAAATGCTCGAACTTGAAATGATAAGCAATGCCGAGTATCAAGCGGCGGTCGAAAGCGATGTTATTGTAAATAAGGAACAGCAAAGCAGTTTTGAGCTACCTATAAATAATTATTTTATAGACGCGCTTATAAGTGATGTATCGGCTGATTTGGCACAGCTTAACGGTATTTCCGAAGAGTCTGCCGCAAAGCTCTTGTATAACGGAGGGTATAGGATTTATTCAACCGTAAATCCTTCAATTCAAGAGGAAATGGAATCGGTCTATAATAATGTCGATAAGTTTTTTCCCATTAAATCACGGAAAGATAAAAATAAAAATGTTGAATCCGCAATGACGCTGCTTGATTACGAGGGTAATATAAAGGGAGTTGTCGGAGGTGTCGGGGAAAAGACGGTTAACCGAGGTCTTAACAGGGCGTGGGAATCTCCGCGCCAACCGGGTTCTACAATGAAACCTCTCGGCGCTTATGCGTTAGCGATTGACCGCGGGATTATTTCCTATTCAAGCGTGGTTGAGGATAAACCCGTGCCAAATTACTACGGTAACGGCAAGGCAGGACCTAAGGAGTGGTACGGCTTTTATGAGGGCAGTATAACTGTGCGAAGGGCAATCGCACATTCCGCTAATACAATTCCTATTCAGCTTATTGGCAAAATAGGCCTTGAAGATGCATTTTCTTTCTTAAAATACGATTTGAATTTAACTTATTTGACTGATGTTGATATAAACCCCGCTTCGCTTGCGATAGGCGGTTGCCAATACGGTATTACAACAACACAGTCCGCCGCGGCATATTCCATATTCGGCAATCACGGCGTTTATAACAAACCAAAAACATACTACAAGGTTGTAAACGCAAACGGAAATCCGGTGCTTGTAAGGGAAGAGGGCAAGCAGGTGTTAAAGCCGGAATCCGCTGATATTATGAATAAAATGCTTCAAGGCGTTATTTATAATGAGGGCGGCACCGGCAGAAAGGTTGCGGGTTACAGCAATATGCGTGCATACGGTAAAACCGGCACCTCATCCGAGGCTAACGATTCGTGGTTTGTGGGCGGCTCACCGTATTATTTTGCGAGCGTATGGTGCGGATTTGACCAACCTGAGAATATGAAGAATACTTCGCTTGCGGCGACGGTTTGGAAAACCGTTATGACAAACATTCATAAAAATCTTCCCAAAAAGGATTTTGAGATGAGTGACGGTGTCATCACCGCAAGATTCTGTACTAATACAGGGCTCAGAGCCGGATCCGGCTGTTCTTCAACCGAAGTGGGATACTGTGTTCCCGAGGTTACTTATAAGTACTGTAACGGCAAACATACTTATAACACTGATGAGAAAAAGGACACCTCTGAGAAGACAGATTCGTCAAAGGAGCAGGCTTCAAGCTCGTCCGCCGCAAGCAGTACAGATAATGCAAGCAAGCAGGATGAGCAGTCAGGCGGTGAATCCTCACCATCTGCGCCGGCAGAGCCGACTGTACCGTCAGAGTCGCAGTCCGACGGGCATGATAATAATTGAGCGTTATATTAAAACTAAAAGTGCCATTCCAATCAGGAAATGGCACTTTTTTGTGTGTATTATTTTTTTGCCGCTATTGTTGTGCGGAATTGCTTAGGCGTCATTCCCATTTCATTGTTAAAGCATTTTATGAAATGGCTGAGGTTTGAAAATCCGCATTCAAGCGCTATATCGTTAAGGCTCATACTTGCTTCCTGCATGAGCTTCAGCGAATTCTTTATACGCTTCTTTATAACATATTTTGAAAACGATACGCCGAATATCGATTTGAATGTTCGGCTGAAATAACTGTATGATAACAAACAATAATCCGAGGCTTCTTCAAGCGTTATGGTAGAGGTGTTTTTATCAATATAATCAAGAACATTGAGAAATACGGTGGAAATATTATCCGCAGGCTTTACTACTTCGTCAATTATAGTGTTCTCGAAAACATAGCCCATAATCTGCATAATATCTGCGCGCAGAATAAGACGCTTGAAATAATCATCGTGTGAAAAGTTTTCTATGCAGGAGAAAAACAGCTTTCGGAAAAGCTCACTGTTATCTTCATCGGCCTTGAACAGCTTGTGGTCAGGCGTCAGAGAAATATAATAATTCTCAGGAGGTATTCTTCTGCTTGATGGCACATGTATTACCGATGATAAGAACTTAACGCATATATGCTCATTCGAATTGCTTGCCGCCGATGTGGCGTGAGGAGTGTTAGGCGCAAGATACAAGCAGTCACCCTTTTTAAGAATTACAGGGTGTGAAAAAAGTGTAACTTCAAGCTCACCTTTAATGCAGTATAGCAACTCGATTTTTTCGTGATAGTGGTATATGGGTTGTGGTGATGATTTTTGGATTTTGCGGTGCAGACAGTCAATATAAAAAGGAAGATCATCTTCTGTGCAATTAAAAGCAGTCTTTTCGTTGACTGAAACCCTGTCCATACTTCTCACCTCTTTGCTAGAATGATAACACTTTAATTTTCCAAATGCAATATTTTATATTTTATTTTTTGCGGTTTTTTAAAATTTGCAAAAAAGCCTTAAAATCCAAAAAATATGTTTAAAATCGCAAAAATATAATATACAACAATATATTTTTTATGTATAATAGTACAAAATACGATAGATGGGAAGAATGTTTATGAATAGTGCGATTAAAGCTTTTTTGGATGAAAATGTCGAAAAAACCATCAGAGTGGCTCACGATAGTTGCGATACGCTTATAGGCCTTCCTTTTTCTTTTACAACACCTTGCGTTGCTGATAACTATCAGGAAATGTATTACTGGGATACGTATTTTACTAATGTGGGATTTATTATATCCGGCAGGGCAGACCTTGCAAAGAACAATATAGAAAATATGTTTTACCTTATTGAAAAATACGGTTTTATGCCAAACGGCAACAGAACATATTATCTTAACAGGTCGCAGCCGCCTTTTCTTTCCGAGATGGTAAAAGACCTTTTTGAAGCTACCGGCGATAAGAATTGGCTTTCAAACGCATATAAGGTTCTAAAAAAAGAGTATGATTTCTGGCAGAATAAGAGAAATACACCAACGGGTCTTAACGGATATACAGGTTATGATATTTTTGAGGATGTTTTAGAGAGGAATTATACATATTTTCTTAGAAGAGTAGGTAAAGTTGCTAAAAAAAATCCCACGAGGGAAGATTTGCTTGAAGCATATTACGGCGGAGTTTCCTCTTATGAAAGCGGATGGGATTGTTCGTCGCGGTTTAAGGATAAGGGTTATGAGTTCAATACCGTTGACCTGAATTCTTTGCTTTACGGTATGGAAGAGAATATGAGGTATTTTTCCGAAATACTCAAAACGGGTGAAACCGGTGTTTGGGAGGATAGAAAAGAAAAGCGCAAGGAAAAAATGAGTATTTTGTGGAATGAAGAGCGAAATCTGTTTATGGACAGGAACTTTAAAACAGGTGAGTTTTCCACATATGCCACCGTTGCGAGCTTTTATCCTATGTATATGAAGGTTGCAACAGTCGAGCAGGCTCAAAAAACAGTCGCGCTTTTTGATGATCTTAATCTGAAATACGGTATAAGCGCCGGCGAATCAAAAAGTCAGCTTAATTGCCAGTGGGATTATCCAAATGTTTGGGCGCCGTTGCAGTTTGTAATGTATAAAGCGCTTAAAAATTACAAATATGATGATAAAGCGCAGATTGTTGCAGAAAAATATGTAAATTTGGTTGAATCAAATTTTGAAAGCACCGGCAATCTTTGGGAGAAATATGACGGTAACACCGGCGGCATAGCCGGTGCGGAGTATAAAGCAGGCGCTATGCTTGGGTGGACGTTTGGCACATACATATTCTTTAATAAAGAGCTTGGCTTGATTTGAGAAAGAAACCTAAAACTGAAAAACGCTATTTATCAGAGTGTTGACAGTGCCGCCGCAAATGTGCGATATAGGTCTTAACCGCTTTGCCGAAAATGTGGGATATTGCTCCTTCGGAGCAGTGATATTCTATTCGCATTTTAACTGTGCGAAGCGCAATATAACTCGGTGATGCCAAATAGAGTTGAAAAAAGCACTGCGAAAGCAGTGCTTTTTTCTGGCGGAGATGGAGGGATTCGAACCCTCGAACTGTTTGTAGCAGTTACACGATTTCCAATCGTGCGCCCTCGACCGGACTAG
>CADBOD010000042.1 GCA_902796165.1 Oscillospiraceae bacterium
AACGGAAACCTTATCGGATAATCCGAGATCGTTTACGCTCTCAACGAGCGCATTAAGGACCGGACGCGCGCCTGCCGCAATACCGCAAGTTGCCATACCGACAACAACTCTTATATCGCTTGTGCCTTCGCGAAGAACGACTTTGTTCTTCATTTTGTCCTTAATTGCCTGAAGTTCTGCTAATGATTTCATAGTTTAATTCATCCTTCCTATAAATGCAATTATATAAATTAAAATTTAGCCAAATTGTTCGTACTGCTCTTTCAAATACTCTTCTATCCACTTTATGACATCATATTCACTCAGTGAAACATCTCCTAACACTTCCCGCAACTGTCTTGTATCAAGCCTTACACGCTCTTCACCCGAAAACGAATGGGTAAACAAAAAATCAGTATCAGGGTGACCTTGAATAAGGGTTGTGACCGAAGAAACAACATCGCCAAGCGGCGTAAAATCAAGATGATTTTTATAAAATGACGCCGAAACAACCGTTCCGTGTTCCTTTTCGTACTGCTCGGCTGATTTGGAGGTTATATTAAAGCTACCGCCTGTTTGCTCAGCGGCGAGCTTTAAAAGCGGAACGCCGAGGCCTACTTTTCTTGTGGTGCGAGTGGTATAAAACGGGTCGGTTACAGCCCTTACCGTTTCCTCACTCATACCGCAACCGTCATCTATAATTTTAAGGGTAAGCAGTTCATCTGTTTCATCTATTGATATCTGTGTGAGTGTGGCTCCCGCTTTAACGGAGTTTTCCGCCACATCAAGTATATTAAGTGATAATTCCTTCATAATCTACCTTAATTTTTCAAACAGCTTTTTTCTCACAAAAGCCGTACTGTAAGGCTCATCTTCAAGCTCGAAATAGTTTTCCTTATCCCTTATATCAGTAAGGTAGTGAGCATCACTACTGACTATTAAGAGCTTATCGCTGAGCTTATAATCGTTTATATACTTTTCGATATTCTCCCGCCTGTTTATCTCAACACATTTAAAATCGGGGGTTGAAGGAAAAGTACCTAAAACCGATATAATACCGTTTGCCTGCCTATCAATATGAGCAGGATAGCAAACTCCGCCATACGGTGAAACCAAATCCGGAACATTTTCAACAGATATATCCGTGGCGTTTGAGAGAAAATGTTCCTCTTCACCTATGATATTATCCTCACCGTCAAGAATAAACTGATTGCCGAAAATATCAGTACGGTTTTTAATTAGCACCCTATGCTTTTGAAGCATTTCATCAAATGCCATAGCATTTTCAAGCTCTTCAAAAAGGCATATAACATGTATATCCTCAGCGGTGGTAAGCTCCATACCGGCTATCGGTATTATGCCGTATCTGCGGCAAGCCTCAAAAAACGCCGGACAGTTTTTACAGGAATTATGATCGGTTAAAGCGACAATATTCAAACCGCACAAGGATGCCATACCCGCAATATTATTCGGGGTATTATCATCATCCGCACAAGGAGAAAGGCAGGAATGAATATGCATATCGTAGTAATATCGGTTCATTAAACCTTACCCATAAGCTCTGTTGCCGTTTCGTAAGCCGGCAGTTCGGATTTTAGTATATTCACGCCTTTGGCTGTGGCTGTTTTTATAAGCTCATCATCAAGCGTTACGCCTTCGGCGAGTATCACGCAAGCGACATCCGCCAAGGATGCTACCGCAACGACATTTACATTACTCATAATTGTTATCCAAGCACTATCGGCACGGGCTCTGCCCATAACCCAGCTGAGTAAATCACCGATGTATGCGCCCGAAACCTGCCTATCACCATCGGGCATACACAATGTTTCAAAGCCGCATAGCGACGCCAACTCAACGACCTTCATTTTTAACACCCTCAGTATGCCTTCCCTTAATTATCGGGCAGGCATCAATAGTCAACTTACCTTTTACTATATCTTCCGCAAGTGCCCTGCAATTAGGAGCACCGCAAGCGCCGCAATCAATATTAGGCAGCTCGGATTTAATTCTTTGTATATCCGCCATCATACGCATAGATTCGGATATATTGTGACTAAGCTGCGTTATCGGCGCATACTCCGGAAGATCATTAAACAAATATCCATCAGGTATGTAATCATCCGATTCGGCATTATTCCTCGATACAGGAAGCCCTCGCCTCAAAGACCTGAGCCGTGCTTTCGCTATAAACGGATTTTGAATAGTAAGCACTCCGCCTACACATCCGCCGGGACACGCATTAAGCTCAATAAAATCAAGCTGAGAGATATTGCCGTTTTCAAGCTGGTCGAGAACTCTTATAACATTCTCTATACCATCCGCCGCGAGATACTTTTCATTGAAAATTGCAGTTGCCTCGCCGCCTGAACTTGCCCAGCTAAGACCGATTATACCCGATTCGCACAGACTTTCCATATCACCGGTGCGTTTCATCTCATTTACGAGTTTAAAATAAACATCACTAATTGATACTACAACATCAACTTCGCTTTTATAATCGGCAAATCCGTTACTCACATAACTTACCTTTGCCGGACACGGAGATATAAAGCAAACGCCTATATCCTCGCGTTTTAGCTCAGGGTGAGCCTTCATTGCACGCTTTCTTGCAAGCCGAGCCGCAACCTCCATAGGCGGAAGCATATGAAGTATATTACCGCTCAGCGAAGAAAATCTCAGCTGAATAAGCCTTACAATTACCGGGCAGGCAGAGGAAATAACAGGTTTTTTAATGCCCTCTGTTTTAAGATACATCCTTGTATATGCCGAAACAAGCTCTGCCGCTTTGGAAACCTCATAAACATCATCAAATCCGATTTTTAAAAGTCCGTTAAGCACATAATCAATGTCATCAAGATTTTCAAACTGACCGTAAAGAGTAGGAGCAGGCAAAGCAATTTTATACTTAAACGCATCCATTGCATCGAGCTTTGAGCAGACCGCTTTCTTAGCTTGATACGGGCAATTCCTTATACATTCACCGCAATCAATGCACCTTTGGCGCTCGATTTGCGCATGACCGTTTTTTATTCTTATTGCCTCAGTGGGGCAATGCTTTAAGCAAGTGGTGCAACCCTTGCATTTTGTAACATCCAATAAAACGGAATGTTTATATTCGTTCATAATGTTACACCCTTTAATACTGAGTGTCAGGCTATGTTAATCTTCATAGTGACCGTAGTCCCTACTCCGACGGTGGAATCTATCCTCATATCATCGGTATAACGCTTCATATTCGGCAATCCCATACCTGCGCCGAAGCCGAGAGACCTTGTGGAATCCGAAGCGGTAGAATAGCCTTCCTTCATAGCCATATCTATATCTTTTATTCCAGGCCCATTATCTGCGAGAATAATCTCAATACAGTCCTCATAAACCTTTACATCGGCAGTGCCGCCGTTTGCATGAATGACCATATTGATTTCCCCTTCATACATTGCAATAGAAACGCGCCGTATGATTTCGGGAGAAAGCCCTAATTGCCTTAAATTATTTTTGATTTGTACAGAAGCTTGACCGGCGGTGGAAAAATCATCACCGTTAATATCAAAATGAAAAATTAAAGGTTCGCTCAATCTTTAACCTTATTCCCTACAAGACCGTTGGAATACAAAAGACCGCAAGCCTCGTAAAGCCTTTTATCACATTTCATAACGACAATTCCGCTTTCTTCCGCTAAATCAAGCATTTCCCTTGTAGGAGTCTTGGAGCGAACAAAAACTATACAAATCATATCCATCATTTCCGCCGTTCTAACCACCTGCGGATTTACAAGACCTGTCAAAAGAACAGCCTGGTCCTTCACATAAGCCAATACATCGCTCATAAGGTCACACCCGCAAGCAGAATAGGCATCCCGGTCGAGATTTTGCTCGCAACAAAGAACCTCTGCACCGATCAAATCTTTAATTTCTCTAATTGTCATATACAGCACCAATATTAAATAAACTTATGCTCCGTACTTTGCCAAAATCTTCGGCACATCATCAGGAGTAAGTTTACCGTAAACCTCATCATTTACTGTAAGAACAGGGCCTAAAC
The DNA here is from genome assembly GCA_902796165.1 of Oscillospiraceae bacterium. Taxonomy (GTDB): domain Bacteria; phylum Bacillota; class Clostridia; order Oscillospirales; family Acutalibacteraceae; genus UBA737. Next base: position 4,024 of record CADBOD010000042.1, read on the forward strand.
CGCAAGCGCCGATACAACGGCAAGCGGTAAGAGAAAATTTACCGTCAGGTGTGCACTCGTCAACACCGATACCGAGTTTCTCAGAAAGGCCATCGAATATTGCCTGCGCACCTTTAACATAGCACGCAGTGCCAAGACATACAGATACATTGTATTCGCCCTTAGGTGCGAGTGAAAACTGAGCATAGAATGTTGCAACGCCGTAAATCTTTTCAAGCGATACTCCCATACCCTCGGATATCATTTCCTGCACTTCAAAAGGCAGATAGCCATAGATATCCTGAGCCTTCTGCATAACTACCATAAGGTTACTCTCATCGTCCTTAAACTCGTCAATAACCTTTTTAAGTTGCGCTTCCTGCTCGGCAGTGCCTTTAAAAGGAAGCTTACTGATTTTTTTCTTCATCAACGGTTCCTCCCTAAAAATAATACAACAAATATTATGAAAAGACATAATAATAGTTATATTTTTATCATTTAAGATAATAACACATTTTCATCGATTTGAAAAGCCTTTTTTTGCAATTTTCCAAAATATTTATTTTATTGGTATATTTTGACGAATTTTAATGTTTAATATATAAAAATTGCGGAGGGCAAACCCTCCGCAAAAGCACTTCCCTGTTGTTTTATATTGTACCCGAAACCGTCATAACGGTAGTGCCTGGCGATACGGTAATAACTCCTGTGTCCGCAGCCTGTGTATATGTCGCCGCAGGCACGCTTATCACACCTGCGACCGTTTCAAATTCGCCGGTGGTTTCATCATAGGTGTATTGTGTTCCGGCGGTAAGCTCAACGCCGTTAAGATGCACGCTGATATCAGAAAGCACCGGATTAAAGGTATCGCTTAAAACAACCGTGGTATCAGCAGCGGTATTTCCGGTGTTGGTGATATCGAATGTGTAGGTTATTGTATCATTTTCACTTACAACCGTAGGCGACATACTCTTTGTTATATCAAGGTTTGCCACACTTGCCGCGGTTACGGTTTCACTTGCGGTCGCAAGTGATTCAGGCGCAGTGCCGGCTGTAACCGTATTTACTACCTGCGCATCCGATTCAAGCGGGGCGTATTCCGTAATATTCGCTCTATATACTATAACCGCGTTTCCGCCTGCCGGTATATTGATACCGCTTATGCTCATAGGCGGACCCGGCACTACATTCGGCGCCGGCTGTACCGCGCCGTTGATGTAGTATATAACCGAGTCTTCTACAAATGAAAGCGGATAAACAGTGCCCACCGTGCCGAAGGTGTAGCCGCCCAGGTCATCGGTAAGTGTAATGCCGCTAAGCGTGGTGTTTCCGGTGTTGACAAGTGCTACGGAATAGGTCAGTTCATCACCCGGAACATAGGTATCCGGTGCGGCAGTTTTGCTTATTTCCAAAACCTCCAGCATTTCGCCGGTAGCAACATTTGAGCTTACTCTGATACCATTATAGCTCAGCGTTGCCTGATTGGTAAAAGTTGCCATAAAAATAGCCTCCTGGTTACTGTAATTCAAGAATATATCTCTTGCCTTACATTATACGCAGAAGGCGGGTAAATTGTGATTTTGATTATAAAATGATAAGGGACCTCTCACTCTTTGTCAATACTTCACAGCCGTTTTCGGTTACGACTATCATATCCTCAATGCGAACGCCGAACTCGTTTTCAAGATAAATGCCGGGCTCTACGGTTATTACCATACCGGGTTTGGTTAAGTCTTTACAGCGTGTATTAAAGGACGGGTTTTCGTGAATATCGATACCCACGCTATGACCGAGGCCGTGACCGAAGCACCCTTCAAAGCCGGCTCCGTTTATAATATCACGGGCTACCTTATCCACATCAAAACAGCTGATGCCGGGCTCTATTGCCTTAATTGCTTCCGTTTGAGCTTTAAGAACGGTATTATAAACCGTGAGCATCTTATCTGACGGGGTACCGATTGCGACAGTCCTCGTCATATCCGAGCGATAGCCTCCGACTATTGCGCCGAAATCGAGGGTTAAAAAGTCACCATCCGCTATTTTCTTATCTCCCGGTACGCCGTGAGGTTTTGATGAGTTTTTACCGGAAACCGCTATTGTATCAAAGGCGACACCCTCGCTTCCCTCGCCCCTCATAAAAAATTCAAGGTCGAGAGCGATTTCCCTCTCTGTTTTGCCTACTGCAATTTTGGTTTGTATATACGAAAAGGCTCTGTCGGTTATTGCCTGAGCCGATTTTATAAGCGATATTTCACCTTCATCCTTTACGGCTCTCATATCTCTTACAATTTTATCTATGCCGAGCTCGGTTGACACTTCAATACCTGAGAATACAGATTTAATTGTTTCTGCCTCTTTAACAGTTACGCTATCGCCCTCTATAAAAACGGTTTTAATGTTTTCATTTTTAAGCACTTCGTAAATATCTTTAAGAAATGCGCCTGTGAGCTTAACATCCATATCCTTGCAAGCGGCCTTTGCCGCTTCTATATAGCGAAAGTCAACAAAAAGGCAAGCGGTATTCCCCGTTATCAGCACCATACCCTCGCTTTTATTAAAGCCGGAAAGATAGAAGCAATCCGCCTCGTTTGTAAAAAGCGCCGCCGAGTTTGCCGGCAGTTTCACCCTTATATTTTCTATTCTGTTTTTAATCATTTCAGTTCCTCCAAAACACAGCATATAAATTCATAGGTTCTCTTTACCGATGATATTGACAGCCGCTCTCGCGGTGTATGAATATCAAACAGGTCAGGTCCTATGGAAACCGCATCAATATCCTTGATTTTTTCACCGAAAAGACCACATTCAAGACCTGCGTGAATGATTTCGATTTTCGGCTTTTTACCGTACATTTTTTCAAATACCTCGTTCATTTTATCCCTGAGCGTTGAACACTTACGGTATTCCCAAGCCGGATAATCGCCCCGAACAGATACCGCGGCGCCATAGCTTTCGCCGATAGTTTTAAGTCTATCAATCAAGGCTTCCTTTTGAGAACGCTTTGAGCTTCTGACCGATAAAGATACGGAAAATTCGTTTTCATCCGACCTTATAATACCTATGTTAAGCGATGTTTCCACCAAGCCCTCAATATCGGGATTTAACGCCACCACGCCAAAAGGCAGGCTGTTTATCAGCCCGATTATTTTCTTTGAGGACTCCAAATCAAAAAGGCGTTCACACTCGCAGGGCGTTACCGTTACCGTAAGCTCATTATCCTCCGGCACTCTGTTACTTTCTTCAAAAACCGCCGCTTTGCTTATGATATCGCTATCGCTCACAACGGTACAGGACGCGAACACAGGTATTGCGTTATCCTTGTTGCCGCCCTTAATTTCACCAATTTGCACATTTTGGGTATCGGATAAAAACTTACCGAGCAGTTTATTTGCGTTTAGCCTTCCCTTATTTATTTCCGTTCCGGAATGTCCGCCTGTAAGTCCTTTTATTTGAACTGTGTATGCCGGCTTGGTGTTCAATTCGGATTTAAGCGGAAGTTTAATATCAACCCGCGCGCCTCCGGCACATCCTACCGTAAATATTCCTTCATCCTCTGAATCAATATTTATAAACTTTTTGGCTGTTATGCATGAAACATCTATACCGACTGCGCCGTACATTCCCGTTTCCTCATCCGTAGTAAAAATCACCTGAATTTCCGGCGCGCGAACAGATTTATCTTCAAGGATACTAAGGGCAATCGCTACGGCAATTCCATCGTCCCCACCGAGCGTAGTACCTGCGGCAGACACAAAATCACCATCAACTTTAAGTTTAAGCCCATCGCGCTCAAAGTCAAAATCTACACCGTTTTCTTTCTCACACACCATATCAAGATGCCCTTGAAGCACAACCGGTTCGGCGTTTTCATACCCTTTAAACGCCGGCTTTTTTATGATGATATTGTTAAGGTTATCCTGACTATACCAAAGTCCGCACCTCTTTGCAAAATCAGCGCAATAATCGCTTATAGCCTTTGTATTGCCAGAGCCGTGAGGAATTGAGCATATATCCTCAAAAATTTCAAATACTCTTTCGGGTTTAAGCCCTGTTAAAACTCTACTCATATCAGAATAACCCCGTAATCTTCCCGTCTTCCGTTACATCAATGCGCTCTGCCGAGGGAGATTTTGGAAGCCCCGGCATAGTCATAATATTCCCTGTAAGCACAACTATAAATTCCGCGCCTGCCGAAACCCTTACATTTCTGACGGTCACTTTAAATCCGGTAGGTGCTCCGAGCAGTGCGGCATCATCGGAGAAGCTATACTGCGTTTTTGCGATACAAACGGGAAATTTTGAAAACCCGAGTTTTTCAAGTGTTTCAATTTCCTTTTTTGCGTTAGGCGTGATATCCACGCCATCCCCGCCGTAAATCTTTTTTGCTACCGCTTCTATTTTTTGAACAATCGACAAATCATCATCATAAGCATAAGTAAAGTCGCCTTTTTCCTCTTCGCAAAGGCGCACCACCTCGCGCGCTAAATCTACCCCTCCCTTTGAGCCGTCCGCCCAAACGGTTGAAAGAACTGTATTAACGCCGAGTTCTTTGCATTTGCTCATAATAAAATCAATTTCTCTATCCGTATCAACCGGAAAACGATTGACCGCCACAACGCAGGGCAGTTTATAAACATTTTTAATATTGCTTATATGGCGGAGAAGATTTGGTATTCCCTTTTCAAGTGCCGGAATATCCTCTTTTGAAAGCTCTGTTTTACTAAGTCCGCCGTGCATTTTAAGTGCCCTTACAGTTGCAACTACAACCACCGCATCCGGCTTTAAATTTGCCTTCCTGCACTTGATATCCAAAAACTTTTCAGCTCCGAGGTCAGCGCCGAAGCCGGCTTCGGTAACGGCGTAATCCCCCATTTTAAGAGCCATTTTTGTAGCCATAACCGAGTTACAGCCGTGGGCGATATTTGCAAATGGTCCACCGTGAACAAAGGCAGGCGTACCTTCAAGCGTCTGAACTAAATTAGGCTTTAAGGCATCTTTAAGCAGTGCGGTCATAGCGCCGGCGGCTTTTAAATCTCCGCAGGTTACAGGCTTATCGTCAAAGGTATATCCTACAATTATATTTGAAAGGCGCCTTTTTAAATCGGATACCGAATTTGAAAGGCAGAGCACAGCCATAACCTCACTTGCAACCGTTATATCAAATCCGTCCTCACGCGGCACGCCGTTTACCTTGCCGCCGAGCCCGTCAACCACAAAGCGCAGCTGCCTATCGTTCATATCAACACAACGCTTCCAGGTAATTTTCCTTGTATCAATACCCAGGGCGTTTCCCTGATGAATATGATTATCAAGCATTGCCGCAAGCAAATTATTTGCCGCACCTATTGCGTGAAAATCTCCGGTAAAATGTAAATTTATATCCTCCATAGGCACTACCTGGGCATATCCGCCCCCTGCGGCGCCGCCCTTTATACCGAACACAGGACCGAGCGAGGGTTCCCTGAGTGCCACTGTTACATCCTTGCCTATGCGAGAGAGTGCATCCGCAAGGCCTATTGTGGTTGTGGTTTTACCCTCGCCTGCCGGCGTTGGTGTAATAGCCGTTACAAGTATGAGCTTACCGTCCTTTTTATCGGTATCGCTTAAAAGTGACAGGTCAACCTTTGCCTTATACTTTCCGTACTGCTCAATATATTTTTCATCAAGATGCGCACGCTGTGCTATTTCCGTTATAGGTTTCATTTCACATTCCTGCGCGATTTCAATATCGGTTTTGTATGACATATATGTACCCCCC
>CADBOD010000043.1 GCA_902796165.1 Oscillospiraceae bacterium
CTGTCCGCCGCGGAAGCCCTGTCGATATTATCAAAAATCGGAAGCAGTTTTTTTATAACCTCGCATTTGGCGTATTCCGCAATACCTGCACGCTCACGGTCGGTGCGCTTTTTATAATTGTCAAATTCCGCCGCCGTGCGTAAGAGCTGTTCTTTTGATTTTTCAAGCTCTTCTTTGAGCCTTTGAAGCTCTCCGTCCTTCTTAGGCTTCTTTGCCTTTTTTGTTTCGGACTTCTCTTCTTCGGAATTATTGAGTTTCTTCTCTTCTTCCATTTTCTTCCTCCATGCGTCTTAATGGATGTTTGACTTTCCCTGACAAATACCATTATAACCACATTTTCTCAAAAGTCAAGAAAAATTTCAAAAAATTTTTGACTTTCCCTGACCTTTTACAATTTGTTAATATTTAAGCCCCTTGTTAAAACGCCCCGAATGTGTTATATTTATTATATGAAAGATATTTGGAATTACCTTAAAAAACTTGAAAAACCGATTGTTCTTTACGGTATGGGCAACGGTGCCGATAAGATAATATCGGTGTGTGAAATGTACGGCATAAAAATATCGGGCGTGTTCTCGTCCGATTCCTTTGTGCGCTCAAAAATCTTTCACGGTATGCCGGTTACAAGCTATAAAACCGCCAAAAGTTCGTTTCCTGATATGACGGTGCTTTTATCCTTTGGTACTCACCTTTGCGATGTCATTGATAATATAAAAAGGATAGCCGGTGAGTGTGAGCTTTTAGCTCCCGATGTTCCGGTTTACGGCGAAGAGCTTTTTTGCGCTGAGTACTATGAAAAACGCAAATCGGAATTTGATGCGGCATATAATATTCTTGCTGATGAGCAATCGAAAAAGGTGTTTCAAAACACGGTGAATTATAAGCTCACGGGTGATGTAAAATACCTGTTTAATTGCGAAACGGATGAGGATGAGGCATATTCCTCATTTTTAAAATTATCGGAGAACGAAACCTTTTTAGACCTCGGCGCATATAGAGGAGATACAGTGCTGTCCTTTTGCGAGCGAGCCGGAAAATGGAATAACATTGTCGCGGTTGAGCCGGATATAAAAACATTTAAAAAGCTCGTTTTAGCCACAGAAAAAATATACAATATAAAATGTATAAATGCCGCGGCGGCGGATGAATGTTCAAAAAGTATTTTTAATATGAACGGCTCACGAGGCGTTGCGGCGAAGGGTGCAAAGGTGCAGATAGAAACAGTTACGGTTGACTCGCTCAACATTAAGCCCACCTTTATTAAAATGGATATTGAGGGCTTTGAAGCCGCCGCCATATCGGGAGCTGCGGATACAATAAAAAGGTATAAGCCTAAAATGCAGATAGCCGCGTATCATAGAAGCGGCGACCTTGTTGATATACCGAAAAGCGTGCTGAGCCTTCACGGTGAATATAAGGTTTATATAAGGCACAATCCCTGCCTTCCGGCGTGGGATATAAACTATTTCTTTGTTTGATAAAAAGCGCCTGCGCGGAAAACCCGTGCAGGCGCTTTTTCACTTTTCGCCGTCTTTTGCCTTTTTTTGCCTCGGCAAGCCCTGCGCTATGGCCGGGAACAGATTTTTTGTATCGGCGGTAGGTTGAATATTATATGTGCCGAACTTGTTTACAACATCCTCGGCATCATACACTTCCCCGATCGGCGGCTTATCGGAAGATATTTTCTTATCCTTTTCGTTTTCATGCTTCATAGTATCACCTGATATTATTTTGCACCCAAAAAGTGATTTAATACTCTTGATATAAGAAAATATATATGATATAATAACTTGAATAATTATATAAGGGAGTTATAAAATGTTAGACATTAAATTCATTTGCGATAATCCTCAAATCGTGAAGGAAAATATAAAGCGAAAATTCAAGGAAGATAAGCTTCCGCTTGTTGACGAGGTCATTTCTCTTTACAACGAAAAAAAGGATGTTAATAATCGCGCAAACGACCTGCGCGCAAACCGCAATAAGATAAGCAAGCAGATAGGCGTGCTTATGGCTCAGGGCAAAAAGGAAGAGGCTGAGGCAACAAAGCGGCTTGTCACCGAGCAGGCAGAGGAGCTTAAAGCCCTTGAAGAGAGGGAAAACGAGCTTGCCGTTCGTGTGCGTGAAATCCAGATGAAGATACCGAATATTGTGGATAGCAGTGTTCCGGTAGGTAAGGATGATAGCGAAAATGTGGAGGTTCAGAAGTATGGCGAGCAAACAAATCCCGATTTCGAGATACCTTATCATACCGATATTATGGCGCTTTTCAACGGTATAGATAAAGAGGCGGCAGGCCGGGTTGCAGGCGAGGGCTTTTATTATCTTATGGGCGATATTGCCCGTATGCATTCGGCGGTTACCGCCTATGCGCGCGATTTTATGATTGATAAGGGCTTTAATTATCATATCCCGCCATTTATGATAAGGTCAAGCGTTGTAACGGGCGTTATGAGCTTTGAGGAAATGGATGCTATGATGTACAAAATCGAGGGCGAGGATTTGTATTTAATAGGCACATCCGAGCACTCTATGATAGGCAAATTCATCGATACCATAACCGATGAAGAAAAATTGCCTTTGACCCTTACCAGCTATTCACCCTGTTTCAGAAAGGAAAAGGGCGCTCACGGTATTGAGGAGCGCGGCATTTACCGCATACATCAGTTTGAAAAGCAGGAAATGATAGTTATCTGCAAACCTGAGGATAGTATGAAGTGGTTTGATAAGATGTGGGGCTACTCGGTAGAGCTTTTCAGAAGTCTTGACATACCGGTTCGTACCCTCGAATGCTGCACCGGCGACCTTGCGGATTTAAAGGTTAAATCCTATGATGTTGAGGCGTGGAGCCCTAAGCAGAAAAAGTATTTTGAGGTGTGCTCCTGCTCAAACCTCGGCGATGCGCAGGCGAGAAGACTTGGTATCAGAATTAAGGGAGCTGACGGTAAAAAGTATTTGGCTCACACCCTTAATAATACCGTTGTTGCACCGCCTCGAATGCTCATAGCCCTGCTTGAAAATAATTTGGAGTTTGACGGTGAGTATTACAGCGTTAAAATACCCGAGGCTTTAAGACCTTATATGGGTGGGAAGTCACGGATAAAGGCAATCAACAAGTATGTAAATAGGTGAGCTTATGGCATACTCCGATAGAAAAATCAATAAGCTGATTTCAATAGTGTTGGGTATTATCGCGGCGCTTCTGGTAGCGGCGGCGGCAATAATTGCCGTAAAGCATTATTGGCCTAAAAAGGAAAATTTCAGCGAGTTTAAAAATAAACCTAAGATAGTTGAAGAAGCTCTTGCGGAAAACCCCATAAATTTTACCGCTTTAAAAGAGCAGAACGAAGATGTGTGCGCGTGGATAAGGTTTGACAGTGAGGATATTGCGATAGATTATCCTATTGTGCGCGCAGGTGAGGAAAAGAAAGAGGATTATTACCTTCGCCGTGACCTTGAAGGTAATTACAGTACGGGCGGCACGGTTTATATCCAAAAAATGAATTCTGAGAAGTTTACGGATAATTGCACCGTGGTTTACGGTCACAATATGAGAAACCTCACAATGTTCGGCACCCTTAAATATTTAAGGGAAAAGGAGAGCTTTGATAAAAATAAATTCTTTTATATCTATGTTCCCGGCCATATTTATAAATACACGATAAAATCAGCCTTCGTGTATGATGACCGCCATATTATGTATTCCTTTGATTTCAGTGATATTCACGGATTTAACTCCTTTGTTGAAGAAGTTTTAAACCCGAAATCGCTTGTTAAGAATGTAAGAGAAGATGTCGTGATAAACGAGGATAGCAAGCTCGTGGTGCTATCCACCTGCACGAATGTTGATAAAGAAAGATACCTTGTTGTCGGCGTGCTTACTGAGGATACTAAGACGAAATAAATCTTCCGATAGGTGAGGTTTTTTCAAAATGCAAAGTTCGCAAAGGTGGTATTTTGTGAAAAGAATTATGTTTGTGTGCCACGGCAATATTTGCCGAAGTCCGTTGGCGGAGTTTGTTATGAAGGATTTAGCGAGCAGGCAGGGGCTATCGGATGAGCTTTATATTGAGTCAAGCGCCACAAGCGCAGAGGAAATAGGCAATCCGATATATCCTCCCATAAAGGATGTAATGCGCAAGCACAACATTCCTTTCAGTGAGCATTATGCCACGCGGCTGAAAGCGGAGGATTATGATAAATTTGATTTGTTTATAATAATGGATAGCAATAATCTAAGGAACATAATGCGAATTTTCGGAGAGGACAGGGAAGAAAAAATACATTTTCTTTTAGAATACACCGGAAATAAAAGGGATGTGGCAGACCCGTGGTATTACGGAAATTTTGAAGAAACATACAACGATATTTTAAACGGTTGTAAGGCTCTTATAGAGCATATAAAAAGCGATACTGCCGGACATTAGTCCGGCAGTATCGCTTTTATATAGATTAAAATGAGGTGTTGCGTTTTTTGGTGGATTCAC
>CADBOD010000044.1 GCA_902796165.1 Oscillospiraceae bacterium
AAATTCACCACTTGAAAGGCTATCGCCGACACAAGCAATGGTACGAAAAATGCTTGCGAGTTTAAGAGGTGCAGCCATACGGTCAAGTGGATTTTCGCCACCAAATAAAATTTCACTTGTTTTACACATAAATATTCTCCTTTGTCACACTTTCTTTTTATATTCTATAAAACTGTAATCACTTTCCTTTGCCGCCGAAAGCATACAGTTATACACCTTATCGTGCAGGGATTTAGCTTTGCTTTTGACCGCTTCACCCTCGGGATAAAAAGGCCCGTCTATTATAACATTTATTACAGGCTTTTTAAATAACCTTGATTTTTTGTAAGTAGCGGTCATACTGAATACCGGCATATTTAATTTTACCGGATACTTAAAAGAAGTATCCGCAAAAGGCCGAATACCCGTATAATAATCCCACACATGAGCCTCAGGGTAAACAACTATCGGGTGATTATTTTCAGCCCTCGTCTTTATCGCCGTTTCAAGATTTCGCATACCCTTTAAGGTGGGTATTATCGGCAGTGCGCCAAGTGGGCGCAAAATCTTGCCTATTACCGGTATTCCGTAATTTGCGGTTGAAACAATGGTATATATACGGCGAGGAAGTGCCGCAAGTGCCGGAATAAATACATCGCCGACGCTCTGCGTGTGATTACCGTAGATAAAATAACCACCCTTGACCTTTTTCAGCTTTTCCTTACCGGAAAACCTCAGATGCAAAAAAAGTCTTAAATATATACTTGAAAAAATCACGGCAAGTGAATAAACAAAACCCGATAAAAACTTTGATAAAAAGTCTGTTTTTATGTATTCATAATCATCCGGCAGGTTGAAAGACTGATTTTTGCTTTGAGCAAAATCATCTGTAAACTCTTTATAATATCTTACCTTTTTCATCTGCTTAAATATTAAGGCCTGCAATATCGCAAGGCTCAAAGGTATAATTCAGTTTTCTGCCGTAAACCTTCTCATAGCATTCCTTTTTGAGCTTATAATCGGTTGCGGCGAGCCTTTCTGTGTTTTCCTTTGTGCTACATTCCTTACTCGGATATAAAACATCTAAAACATACAGCTTGTATTTTACTTTATTGAAATTGCCGCTTTTGCCGTCAGGCTCATTTGTATCTATCATCTCAACAAAGCAGGATATAATGGGCACATTGAGTTTTGCCGCGTAAAAATATGCTCCGCCTTTAGGTGGACGGGGTTTGCGGTAATTGAACCACATTTCCTGCTCAGGATACAAAAGCACACTTTCCTTTTTATCAACGAGCTTTTCTTTTAGTATAGAGAGAAAATCCCGCGCTAAATACCTCGGTTGAATGCTTATCGGAATTGTGCCGGCATAATTCATCAAAAAGCCTATCGGACCACTCATCGCAAAATTTGAATCCTTACAGATTATATTTAGCTTTTTTCTGCCTATTTTACGGTTTAAGTACCTTACAATAGTATTTTCAAGCGGCGAAAAATGATTGCTTGTAATAATAACGCCACCGAGGTTATCAGGTATTTTTTCAAGTCCGATAATCTCAGTATCCTTGTTTATCACCTTCATCGCAACATCCGCGGCGACGCAAGCAATCTTAGTTTTTACCTTAAATCCGATTTTCAGGCGATTATCAATATACGCATCGGTAATTGCCTTGCTCTCTTCGGCGGTGATTATCGGGTCATCTACCTCTACCCTGTTATAAAACTCATTCTCTTTAAGAGAATTTTTTATATTTTCTATAACCTGAAATCTCGTGTTTTCGGATATCATAATCTTACTTTAACTCCGCTCTCATTCATTTTTTTGAAGGTTACACCCTTTTCGGGAATTTCTATTCCTCTGTTTACAAGCAATTTCAGACAATCGCTATCCGACTGCTTTTTATCATCGGTATAATTTTTCTTGTATTCCTTAATTTCTTCTATAAATCCGCAGTCCTCAGCATAGTGCCAAAACACATCTTCGTACTGTATATCATCATAACACCACGGTTTTTCAAAAAGATTATAATGGATAATAACCGGATTTTCACATTCCGGTCTGGCTTTATTAGGCATAGCGTCAAACCGCTTATCAAGATAATGAATTTTTCCGTTGCAGATAGCATTCAGATAATCCTGGTCGGGAGCTATCGAATCAAAATGATATGTATTAAGAAGATTTAAGAAGTGCTCCTCGAATTTTTCCTCCCTGAGCTTTTTAAGGTTCATAAGAAGCACACCGGAATTTATATATTCGTGAGCCTTAACGCCTACGCCGTTTTCAGTATAAGCCACAAGCGGCGGTACATCTGCAATGGACAAATCATTACAAGCACCAATAAAATTTTCGCCGATATCAATATCAAAAAGCTCGGCTATATCCCCTGCTACTACAACATCACTATCTATATAAATTGCTTTATCATACTGCGGAAACATTGCCGGAATAAAAAGGCGGAAATAAATAGTCAGTGTAAAATAATCACAGCGAAGGCGATTGCTCATTCTGTCATCAAGCGCCTCAAAATTATTTTTCATAGGAATAACATCGATTTTGAAGTTATCGCTTGCGAGTGATTCGAGCTTGCGCCTGTTCTCATTCGTCACTCCCTCGTGCAGCACTATCGCGTGATAAAAGCGGTCTTTATTTGAGTTTTTAACCGCTGATGACAAAGCCACCGCCAAAAAGGGCACATAACCGTCATCAATTGTGAAAAAAATGGGTATTTCTTTATTCATAAAAATTCTCCTCAAACAAATAATCAAATTCGTAAATATTAAGTATATTATGCATTTTTTCTTTTTCCCACGGTTTTACAGTTATATGATGAAAGCGCGGAAAGAATTTGAAAAATGTCGTGAAGTGCTTAAAAACCGTATCCTCTCTTATTCCCGCCTGCTCATTATAACGCCTCTCAACCTTTCTTTTTTTGGCGAGCTTATTAAGCGCGCTTTGATCCGGCATAAACATCTTTTTATCGCGGCACATTTTTCTGCATTTTTCAAAAGTACCGTTTTTCTTTATCATTTTCATATTAAGAAGCAGTACTCCCGAATTCAGATAGTTATGTAAAAGCACATTACCGAAAAACCATTTGCCGTATCTATCCGGCACACCGGCAATTTCAACATTGGATATATCTGTATCGTAAAACTGCTTAAAGCTCTTGCGGCACAGAACATCCGTATCAAGATAAAGCACCTTATCGGGCATTTCTGGAATTAAATCGGCAAAAAGGCGAAGCATACACGCCGGCGTAAATCTTGTTGACATATTAGCGGTAGGCAGATACGAAGAAAACATATTGCTTATATCGAGAAGTACCGCCTTGTTTGCAGGATTGCCCTTTTTTGCACACAAATTGAGAGTGTCACAAGAATCGCTTTTAATGCCCTCTATCTTGTTTTCAATATTTGCGGTGAGAATATAAAAATTTATCGGTGACTTTTCATATCGGCAAATTGCGCTGATACAAAAAAGAATACCGCGCTCGGCATTTATATCGCCGCAAAACATTATGTTCAAGCGCCTTCCCCCTTTTGGAAATATTATACAATAAGTGTATGAATACGGTAATCCCCCAAAAAAGAGAACAACTCTCCGTTTCGGAGAGTTGCATTTTTTATGCCTTTTTAACTTATGAATACATATTGTTGACTTTCATATAATCATATATTGATTTGCCGTGATTTTGCTCTTGCGCCTGAATAGTATTTATGGCTTTGCGGGCGTTTTCATCCGTAAACTCAAACACGCAGGTATCGTAAAGATGAGAAGCGTGTTTTTCCGCGGTAAGCAAATCCGAGCAAAGAAAGCTATCGTTTTGCTTATCCGGCGAATCCTCTTTACCGTAGGTGGCAGTGAAGGTAGTCTGTCCGGAATTTCCGCTTTGCGGCTGCTCTACTGTTCCCTGCTCCATTTTTTCAAAAATGCTTAAATGCTGCTGCTCCGCGCTTGAAAGAGTGCTGAACAGATTTTTAAGCTGAGGGTCACGGGCGGCATCGGATGCCTTTTTGTATTTTTCAATACATAGCTTTTCGGCATCCTTCATATCTTTCAGTAATGTTTGTTCCTTTTGCGTTAATGTCATAATAATCACCTCAAAGGTATTATTCACATCCGCCCGAAATTTATACAAAATTTTCTTAATTTATCTTTTCATTTTTTTGAGTTCTTCTTTAACCGACTTTTCTACCCTGTATGACTCATTTATTTTTTGAATTGCCTTATTAAACGTGAAATCATCAAAATCATTATGCTTAAATAACTTCATGGTTTTTTCACGGTACTTTATAAAAGCCACCGATAAAGCCCAGCTCACAGCCATTTTTACATAATAACCTTCGTGTTTTATTTCTTTTAACACATCTAAAACCGTATCGATATAATCATCGGTTATGTAATAGCTGAGAAGCATAACCACTGAGAACCGCACCTCAAACTCGTTTTTGGATTTCAAATAATCCTTTAAAAAATCAAGCATTTCGTTTTGGTGATTTTTGGTGATTTTAAGCCCCGTCACCGTCAAATCGCAAACAGCCCAATTATCAATTTTCCCGATAAAGCTTTTAAGGTGGAAACAAACCTTTTTGATATCTTTCTTTATAAGACCTATTACCATACCTTGAAGCAGTATTTCTTCATAATATCGGTCTTGAGCATTTTTTAAATACTCGTCAATATCGCCTTCTGCTATTTGCTTTGAAAGCGCACGAAGCTCCGGAGTTCTCACCCCGATTATATTATCTGTACCGGGGCATAGTCCTGAGTGGAATTCTTTGTATTTTAAATCCTGCATTTCAAAAAGCCTTGCGCGAATTTCCCCGTTTGTCATTCGTATCACCCAAAGCATTTTATCATAATTACTGTAACAAATCAATAAATTCAAAC
>CADBOD010000045.1 GCA_902796165.1 Oscillospiraceae bacterium
AAGCCGGTGCTTTAAGCACCGGCGTTTTTAATCTGCTTGCCCGAATGGTCTATTGTATAATTTTCTTTCATAATAAGGTCGTCTATAAATACAAATTCATAGCCTTCATCTTTAAGCGTTTTAAGTATATTCGGTAGTGCCTCCGGCGTATGCTCGGCGTCATTATGGAAAAGAACTATTGAGCCGTTTGTCACTTTACTTGTAACTCTGTCATAAATGCTATCCGCCGTGGCATTTTCTTTCCAATCGAGAGAATCGACAGACCACTGTATCGGATACATATTTATTCCGTTCACCGTTTCTATTACGGCGTTATCGTAGTCACCGTAAGGCGGGCGGAAGAGGGTGGGCGATACCCCGGTTATTGCCTTTATCTTTTCGTTGCAGGCGGTGAGCTCATCGGCCATTTGCGCGGTTGACAGTTGTGTCATATAAGGGTGGGTGTTAGAGTGATTTTGTATGCGGTGACCGGCATCGGCTAACTCCTTTACGGATTCGGGGTACTTATCAACCCAAGCGCCCACAACAAAGAATGTAGCCGGCACATTATATTCTTTCAGTATTTCTATAAGCGTGTGTGTATCATCATTTCCCCAAGCGGCATCGAAGCTGATGGCGATTTTTTTATCCGGCGTATCAACGCAGTAAATAGGCAGTTTTCTATTCGACCCGGCAAATGCCGAAACAGATGTTATAATCGCCGCGGTGGCGCAAATAAGCACCGCAAGCGCCAAAGCAATTTGTTTTTTTGTGATAATAAAGTATTTCATAATAAAAGCCCCTTTTCATCCCTATACTTTGAGGGTATGAAAAGGGGCTTGTATAATATGATAAAATTATACGATTTTTATACTTTCGGGGGAAAATGGAAAAATACTTACATCTGAAAACTTACTGCTCAATCTGTCACACAACGGCTGTACCACGACATTTTCGGTATTATAATGGCCGCCGTCAAAAAGTGAAATGCCGGCATTTATTGCGGCAATAAAGTGATTTTGTTTTACATCGGCAGTGATAAGAGCATCAAATTTGCCGGAAATTGCCTCGTCTAAATAATTTCCGCCGGAGCCTGAGCAGACAAGCACATTATTTATAGGCTCTTTACCACCCACATATTTAACCATACCGCCGAGGCGATTTTTAATATGCAAAGCCAAGGCATCGGCTGAGTGCTTATCGGTCTTTGCGGATTTTAGCATATATCCGTCTTCCGCGATGTAAGGTTTTATGTCAGTAAGACCCAATGCGGTACACAAGGCATCATTAACGCCGCCGGCACCTACATCTAAATTAGTGTGCATAGATATTACCGATATTCCGCTTTCTATAAGTTTAAAAACAATATCGTTTTCTCTTACCGCCTTTAAAGGCTCAAATATTACGGGGTGGTGAGTGATAATAAGATTAGCGCCTTGCTGCTTCGCAAATTGAAGCGCGGTTATATCACAATCAAGCGCAACAACGGCGCATTTGACTTCGCTGTCCCCATTACCTACAAGTAAACCCACATTATCAAAATCACAAGCGGTATCACTCGGATACAGGCTTTCAAGGTAAGATAAAATATCTTTTACTTTAATCATTTTTTCTTACTGAACGAGTCTTTAAGCGCTACGGTGCGGTTAAAGACAAGCGCCCCTTCTTTTGAATCCTTATCAACCGCGAAATAGCCCTGCCTCATAAACTGGAAGGTATCGCCCGGTTTTGCGTTTTCTATTTTTTTATCCATAAGGCAGCCTTCAAGCACTACAAGTGACTGCGGATTAAGATTATCCGCAAATGAGGAAACGCCCTCTTCATCACTCGGGTTTTCCACATTAAACAATCTGTCATAAAGCCTTACGGTAACCTTTACGGCACTTTTATCGCTGACCCAGTGAAGCGTGCCTTTGACCTTTCTGCCGTCCGGCGTTTCGCCGCCGCGGCTTTCGGGGTCATAGGTGCAGTGAACGGCGGTGATGTTGCCTTCGCTGTCGGTTTCGTGGGAAGCGTACTTGATATAATAAGCGCCTTTGAGGCGAACTTCTTTTTGAGGACATAGCCTGAAATACTTGCCGGGAGGATCGAGCATAAAATCATCCTGCTCAATGTAGATTTCTTTTGAGAAAGTAACCGTTTTATTGCCAAGCTCAGGCTTGTTCGGGTTTATTTCAACACTTATCTCCTCGGTTTTATCGTCGGGGTAATTATCAATTATGATTTTAAGCGGACGAAGCACCGCCATAGCGCGCTCGGCGTTAAGGTTTAGATTATCTCTCACGCAGGACTCTAAGAGTGCGTAATCAATTACACTGTATGCTTTTGAAACGCCGATTTTATCGACAAATTCTCTCACCGCGGCTGACGGGAAACCACGGCGGCGCATACCGCAAATGGTTGCCATTCTCGGGTCATCCCAGCCGGAAACCAAACCGTCCTTCACGAGCTTTAAGCATTTGCGCTTGCTTGTGAGAGTGTAGTTTACATTCATTCTTGCAAACTCGATTTGCCTCGGCGGATTTTTAATATCCGCGGCTTCAAGCACCCAATTATAAAGCGGACGGTGATTTTCGAATTCAAGCGAGCAAAGCGAGTGTGTAACGCCCTCTTTCGCATCTGAAAGCGGATGTGCAAAATCATACATCGGATAAACGCACCATTTATCACCCGTGCGGTGATGATGAGCTTTAAGAACTCTGTAAATAACCGGGTCGCGCATATTAAGGTTGGGGGAGGACATATCGATTTTGGCTCTGAGCACCATTTTGCCTTCCTCAATTTCTCCGGCAGTCATTTTTTTGAAAAGCTCACGGGTTTCCTCTATCGGTCTGTTTCTGTAAGGGCTTTCGGTGCCGGGTTCAGTAAGGGTGCCGCGCATTTCGCGGATTTCATCCGCAGACATTTCATCAACATACGCCAGTCCCTTATCAATGAGCTTTAAAGCACACTCATATATGAAATCGAAATAATCGGAGGCATAATAAACATTTGCCCAGTTAAAGCCGAGCCATTTTATATCCTCCATAATAGCGTCAACATACTCGACATCCTCTTTTGTGGGGTTAGTATCGTCAAGCCTGAGATTACATATGCCGCCGTACTTTTCAGCCGTGCCGAAATCTATGCATATAGCCTTTGCGTGACCAATGTGCAAATACCCGTTAGGCTCGGGCGGAAAGCGCGTTTGAACCTTGTTATAAACGCCCTCTTTCAAATCCTCATCAATAAAATCGTGGATAAAATTGGCGTTAGAGGTATTCTCTGTTAAACTTAAATTCTCTTCCATAGAAACTGCCTTTCAAATCTCGTTTATATATTCGTTAATTCTATCAATGCTTCTTTCAGCGCCTAAAACACTCATAATGCCGCAAAGGTCGGGGGTGTTGGCTCTGCCGGTAACCGCGAGGCGCAAAACAGAGCTTAAATCGCCGGCACTGCCCTTAAACCTTTCGGGTTCCGCCTTGTATTCCTTTGTTTCGGCGGCAAAACCTATTTCTGGCGCTATTCTTTTTATCTTATCAAACCATACCTGACGGTCATCTAAGGCATTATAAACATTTTTATATCTTTCTAAAAATGCCTTTGCATCATCTGCGCTTACTCTATCAGGTAATGTGTATGAGGGAGTGAAAAGGTTATCAAAATAATAAGCAAAATACTCTTTTGCCTCATTCCACTTTGCAATATCCTTTCGGGCGTTTTTGGCGTTATCCCTATCAACCGCCAGCATACTTTTTGTGTATTCCGGGTTTTTGGTAAGAATGGTGTAAAACTCACCGTCGAATTCCTTTGCCCAGGCGGTCAGCTTCTCATAGACCTCACCGCTTGCCATTTTTGAGATGATTATTTTACTTACATCGTTTAATTTATCGTTATCAAAAAGAGCACCGGAAACGCTCATCTTTTTGGGGTTGAACTTGAATGTTTTATAATCGGCGGTGGGATTGGCACGGCGCCAATCCTCAAAATCCGAAGCGGCAATGGTCATAAGATATTCTATAACCGCATTTACGGGATATCCCTCTTGTGCAAAGAAATGAACGGCGGCTTCCGGGTCTTTACGCTTGGATATTTTGCGTTTTGCGCCGCCGTCGAGCTTCATAATGGGTGAAATATGTCCGTATTTTACCGGTTTAAAGCCCAAAACCTTAAAAAGCTCTAAATGCTTTGGTACAGATGAAATCCATTCATCTCCCCTGAAAACATGAGTAGTCCGCATAAGGTGGTCGTCTATCGCGTGGGCGAAGTGGTAGGTGGGGATACCGTCCGATTTAAGAATTACAAAATCCTCATCGTTTTCCGGCATCTCTATTTTACCTTTGATTACATCGTCAAATACAATTTTCCGGCTTTCATCACCGCCGGATCGAAGCCTTACCGTAAACGAAAGGCCTTTTTCGATAAGCTCCTTAGCTTCCTTGTATGTTATATCTCTGTGGCGCGCCCAAACACCGTGGTATCCTGTGCGCTCTTTTCTGTTTTCCTGCTCTTCACGCATAGCAGATAATTCCTCGGCAGTGCAAAAGCAGGGGTAGGCAAGACCTTTTCTTAAAAGGTCTTTAACATAGCATTGGTATATTTCGGCTCTAAGGCTCTGCTTATACGGGCCGTAATCGCCCTCTTCGCAGGTTTCGTTTACAAATCCCTCGTCAATCGAAATGCCAAATCTGTTAAGGCCGCCTATAATATCGGCAATACCGCCCTCAACCTCTCTTTTTTTATCGGTATCCTCAATTCTGGTATAAAAAATGCCGTTACTGCTTGTGGCGGTTATTCGGTTTACAAGGGATGTAAAAAGGGTGCCTAAATGCAGATATCCCGTAGGACTCGGCGCCACCCTCGTTACGCGTGCGCCCTCGGGCAGACTGCGTGCAGGATATAAATTTTCGTAATAATCGGGAGTTTTATCAATGTTTGGCAGTAAAAGCTCTGCTAAAAGTTCATTGTCGTTCATTCTTAACCTCAATTTTCAAGTAATTTATTAAGCTCGGACATAAAGGTGTTTATATCCTTAAACTGCCTGTAAACCGAAGCAAAACGAACATATGCCACCTCGTCGATTTCTTTGAGCTTCTCCATTACAAGCTCACCGATTTTATCGCTTTTAACCTCACGGTCAAGCGAGTTTTGTATTAAAGCCTCGATATCATCAATAGCCCTGTCAAGTGTTTCAATGGAAACCGGGCGCTTCTCGCAAGCGCGGAGCATACCGGTCATCAGCTTTTGCCTGTCAAACACCTCGCGGGATTTATCCTTTTTAATAACTATAATGGGCAGGCTCTCGATAATTTCATAAGTTGTAAAGCGCTTACCGCATTTAAGGCATTCGCGCCTTCTCCTTATGCGCTCGCCCTCATCTGTTGGGCGGGAATCGATAACCTTGCTTTCCTCGTAGGCGCAAAACGGACATTTCATAAAATCAACCACCTATACATATTATTGTTTATGATTATACCATATAATGTGTATAATTACAAGTAAAAACTATTCTTTTTGGTTGCAAAAGACAGGCGTTTGTGATAAAATGATAAAAACAAAAGGGAAGTGTTGTTAGTTGAGGCTTATTCTCGCTTCAAAATCGCCGAGGAGAAGGGAACTTTTATCGCTTTTAAACCTTGAATTCGAGGTTATAACAGAGGATGTGGATGAAACGATAAGTTCCGATGCTCCGGTTGAGGAAGAAATCAAACGACTATCTTTAAAAAAGGCAGAAGCGGTTAAAAGCAAAGTATCGGGGGACGATATAGTAATAGCCGCTGATACGGTGGTGATTTTAAACGGCAGTGTTTTCGGCAAGCCTGAAAACGCTTCGGATGCAAAACGGATGTTAAAGTTGCTGTCCGGTAAAACACATAAGGTGATTACCGGTGTTACGGTGACAAAGGGCGATATTACGGATACAAGAGATGCTCAAACTGAGGTGACTTTCAGGGATTTGAGCGATGCCGAAATAGATGCCTATGTTAAAACGGGGGACCCGCTCGATAAAGCGGGGGCTTATGCACTTCAAGGTATATCGACTATTTTTGTGAGCAAAATATCGGGCGATCATTTTAATGTGTACGGGTTGCCTGTCGGAATGTTGGCGGATATGCTTCGCGGCATCGGTGTTGAAATTTTAGGTGAAAAGTCGGAGGAAACAAATGCTTGAAAACAGTGTTGCGCTCGGTAATTCGGCGCAGGGATTTTTTATTGAGAGTCAGCGGTTCAAAACAACATATATTTCTTATAATTTTTATCTGCCACTCGAAAAGGAAAATGCGGCTCAGTTTGCACTGTTGCCGTTTATTCTGACAACCTGCGGAAAAGAGTATCCCGATTTTTCAAAGTTGAATTTCAAGCTGAATAAACTCTATTCAGCTTCTCTTTCGGCATCGGCGGAAAAGGTGGGGGATTACCAGCTTCTTAAAATGAGTATTTCGGTAATCGACGATAAATATGCGCTTGACGGGGAAGAGCTGGTACTCAAAGCGGCTGAGCTTTTAAACAGTCTTGTTTTCCTGCCGCGTACCGAAAATAATGCTTTTTTCAGTGAGGATGTTGAGCGCGAAAAGCGTAAGGCTATTGAGCATATACGAGGGGAAATAGCTGAAAAGCGCCTGTATGCAAGGCGCCGCCTAATTGAAGAAATGTATAAGGACGATATATACGGAACTCCTAAATGCGGAACAGAGGCTGATGTTGAAAGGATAACTCCCGAAAACCTTTATAAAGCGTGGGAGTATATGCTGAGCACCGCATCAATCGTTGTGAATGTGGTATCTGGGGTTTTGCCGAACAATATTTTCGGTGATATAAAATCACAGCTTTCGGGTATTGACAGAAGCCGTGCGATATCCGTTTTGCCGAGCAGACCTACACGCGCCTTGTATGCGGCAAAGCATATTGAGGAGAAAATGGATGTGGCGCAGGGTAAACTCGTTATGGGATTTTCGGCAGGAACTTCCGTTGACGATGAAGTCGGCGCGGCGCTTACCGTTATGTGTGATATTTTCGGCGGAGGTCCGTATTCAAGACTTTTTGCAAATGTTCGTGAGAAGATGAGCCTATGCTATTATTGTTCGGCTTCGATAGAAAAGCGAAAAGGTCTTTTAATGGTGGATAGCGGCGTTGAGGCGCAAAACGCCAAAAAGGCAGAGGCGGAAATTCTTCGTCAGCTTGAAATTGTAAAAAGCGGAAATTTCACCGATTTTGAGTTTGAGTCCTCAAAGAAAAGTATTGTTAATTCTCTGCGTGGCTACGGCGACCATCAGGAAGCGGTAGATGCGTGGTTTACAATAAAAAGTGCCGTGAACAGCCCGGTTTCTCCGGAGGATTTTGCAAAGCTAATCGAAAAAGTAGATAAAAACGCGGTGATAGAAGCCGCAAAGACCGTGAAGCTTCACACGGTTTATATGCTTATGCCCGAAAAAAGCGGCAACGGCGAGGAGGAAATATAATGCAAAAACAGATTTTTGAAAGCGAAATAGGGGAAAGCTATACGCTTGCAACCCTTGATAACGGCCTTAAAATCTATATATGCGAAAAGCCTTCATATACCTCGGCGTATGCTATCTTCGGTACGAAGTACGGCTCGATTGATACCCGTTTTTCAAAAAACGGCGGTGAGGCGGTGAGCGTTCCGGAGTGTATTGCGCATTTCCTTGAACACAAGCTATTTGAAAGTGAGGATGGCGATGCGTTTACTAAGTACGCCGAAACCGGCGCTATGGCAAACGCCTTCACTTCATTTGACCGCACCTGCTATTTATTCTCGTGCAGTGACAGGTTTTATGAAAACCTCAATATATTGCTGGATTTTGTTCAGTCACCTTATTTTACAAAGGAAACGGTGGAAAAAGAGCAGGGCATAATCGGCCAGGAAATCCGGATGTATGATGACAGTCCGTCTTTCAAGGTGCTTTTCAATATGCTCTCGCAGATGTATATAAACCACGCGGTTAAAATTGATATTGCCGGCACGGTAGAGTCTATCGCGGAGATTAACAGTGACTTGCTTTATAAATGCTACGAAACATTTTATAACCCTGCCAATATGTATATCTGTATTGCCGGCAATGTTGATACAAAAGAGGTTTTAAGTATAATTGAGTCCTCAATTAAGCCGTGTGAGCGCGTTGAAATAGACAGGGTTGGCTTTGATGAGCCGGATAGTGTTCTCAGCAACTATGTAGAGCAGAGTTTTCCGGTGCTTACGCCAATATTCTGTTACGGATATAAGCAAAAGATAAAAACGCCGTATAGGCGGCTTAAAAGCAAGGTTTGCGTTGAACTGTTGCTCGAAATAATATGCGGTGAGGCTTCGCCTTTGTATAAAAGACTTGTAGATGAAGGACTTATAAACGATGAGTTTGAATTTGAGTACTTCACCGGCAGGGATTATGCAAGCGTGATTTTCTCAGGTGAGTCGTCTGACCCCAAGCGCGTAGCGGAGGAAATAAGTAAGGAAATAGCAAAAATCCGCGAAAACGGCTTTGATAAACGCCTGTTTTCAGCGGTTAAATGCGCGCTTTACGGCGACGCGGTGCGCTCATTCAACAGTGTAGAGGCAATAGCGCTTTCATTCACCGAATGTGCAATTTCGGATTATGATTTATTTGAGAAAATAAGGCTACTAAAAACCGTAAGCTATGCGGATGTGCTCAAACGAATTGATGTGTTTGATGATGATTTGTCTGTGCTGTCGGTTATTTCGCCGTTGAATGGAGATAAAAAATGACAACATATAATGTTACTCTTTTCGGTATTCATTTGAAAATTCATCCGATAGCCTTTACTTTGCCTATTGGCAAAAACGGGTGGGATATTTATTGGTACGGTATAATTATTGCGTCAGGCTTTTTGCTCGCGGTTTTATATGCTGCAAAGAATGCCAAAAGGTTCAATATCAATTTTGACCGCCTTTTAGATGTCGTTATCGTTACTACTCCGGTGGCAATACTTTGCGCGAGAACATACTATGTTTTGTTTGACGGGGAAAAGATTTCCGGCATATCGGATTTTTTCGGCTTCGGTAATAATTCCGGCTTTTCGGGACTCGCAATTTACGGCGGTGTGATAGGCGCGGCGGTTTGCGGAACTGTTATGTGTAAAATCAAAAATATAAAGATTCTTGACGCGCTTGACCTTGCCGCTGTGGGATTTTTAATAGGACAAGGCATCGGCAGATGGGGCAATTTTATGAACCAGGAGGCGTACGGTTCTTTTACGGGCAGCAGCTTTTGGGGTATGCAAAGCGAGCGCACAATTCTTGAAATGGGCGAGGGGCTCGTTCACCCGTGCTTTTTATATGAATCAATCTGGTGTATTGCGGGATTTTTCCTTTTGAATTATCTTAGTAAAAAAAGAGAATTCAGCGGTCAGATTTCCCTTTGCTACTGTGCTTGGTATGGTTTCGGCAGAGCTGTTATAGAACTGCTCAGAACCGATAGCTTAATGATAGGGCCTATAAAGGTTTCTTTCCTGTTGTCGCTTTTGATAGCGGTTTCAGCAGTGGCGGTACTTATAACATTTAAACTGAGGAAAAATCAATCCCAAAGCAATCTTAGCTATGTTGAGGTTTTCTCAGAGGATAATAGAGAAGCAAAAGAGGACGAAGATGAGTAGAATTTTAGACGGTAAGGCTGTGGCGGCAAGTGTAAAAGAAAAGGTTGGCGCCGGAGTCGCTGAATTAAAAGAAGAGGGTATATCGGTAGGACTTGCCGTGATTTTGGTAGGTGATGACCCTGCTTCTAAGATTTACGTTGAAAACAAGAAAAAAGCGTGTGAAGCAGTAGGCATAAAATCCTTTCAGTATGTGCTTGATAAAAGCACAAGTGAGGGAGAGCTTTTATCCTTAATAAGTGATTTGAACGGCGAAAAAAGCGTGAACGGAATACTTTGCCAACTGCCGCTTCCTGAGCATATTGACGAACAAAAGGTAATCGCGGCTATTTCTCCCGAAAAGGATGTAGATGCCTTTAATATTTCTAATGTCGGAAGAATAATGATAGGAAATTTTGATTTTCTTCCCTGCACGCCGGCCGGCATTATTGAGATATTGGATAACTACAATATAGATATCGAGGGTAAAAACTGCGTGGTTATCGGCAGGTCTAACATCGTAGGAAAACCTATGGCAATGCTGCTTATGCACAGGAACGGCACAGTTACCGTTTGTCACTCAAAAACAAAAAACCTGGCTGAAATCACAAGTAAGGCGGATATTTTGGTATCATCAGTGGGCAAGGCAAATTTTGTTACTGCGGATATGGTCAAAGAGGGCGCCGTGGTTATTGATGTCGGTATGAACAGAGTAGGCGGTAAGTTATACGGTGACGTTTGTTTCGATGAGGTTGCAAATAAGGCTTCTTACATAACTCCCGTTCCCGGCGGTGTAGGACCTATGACAATATCGATGCTTATGAAAAATACTCTTACTGCCGCTAAAAGGCAAAACGGTAGGTGAAATAAATGAAAAAAAGTGTCAGCGCCCTTTTATTTGCCTTTGCTATTGTGGCGTTACTCGTTTTGTCCGGATTTAAGGGCGGAAGCGGCTTTTCAATCGAGGTTGATGATAGCTTTGCCGTTGCCACAAAAGCCTCGGAAGTGGATGAAGTGGCGGAAAGATTGGGTATAGACAGGGAAGAGGCAGTATCCTACTTTAAACAAAATGACCTTATATTTATCGCGGTATCCGAGGATACAAAAACCCAGGTGAGAATTTCCCGTTTTGCCGATAATTTTTCCTCCGATGTTTATGATGCTGAAAATCTTACAGAAGAGCAGACCGCTCAAATGATTTCTCTGTATAGCGGTACGGATAATTCGGTAGATTTAATAGAGAGCGATAACAGAAGATTTGCTAAAACAACCGAGGTTTTAGAGGATAGCGGCGGCGTTTATACCTGCACGCAGTATGTAACCGTTGCCGGCGGCAGAACTTATGTTATAACCTGCTATAATCCTTCCGATTCCCCCTCAAAAGAAATAGAAGATATTTTTTCAACCTTTACCGCCCGGGATATGACAACGCGGGTGCAGAGATACGAATATCTTAAAGGGTGGATTATTCCCGGAGTTATCGTTATGGCGGTGATAGTAGGAATATGCGTAATAGGGCTTTGCAAAAAACTTTACGAAAAATAATGAGTTTTTAAAAAATTCTGTTGACAAAGAGTAAAATTAAAGGTATAATATCTTTTGTTGTCAGCCGCGTGGCTGAGTGCAAGGACCAGTAGCTCAGTTGGTTAGAGCAACCGGCTCATAACCGGTCGGTCCGGGGTTCGAGTCCCTGCTGGTCCACCAGAGAAAACCACGCATTTTGCGTGGTTTTTCTTTTTGAATTTATTATGTGTATAGGGGTATAGCTCAGTTGGTAGAGCATCGGTCTCCAAAACCGAGTGCCGAGGGTTCAAGTCCTTCTGCCCCTGCCATGATTATCGCCTAAAAAGGCAAAAAGCACGAAAACCTCAGATTTTATCTGGGGTTTTCGCCATTTTTATGGTTCATTTTTGAT
>CADBOD010000046.1 GCA_902796165.1 Oscillospiraceae bacterium
CCCTCAGGCAGTTCATCGTACTTTTTAAGCACTCTGCCCTTTTGACTTACGGCATAATATTTTTCACCGCTTTTAAAAGCATAAAACTCCTTTGCATCCGTAACTGTTATAACCACAGCGTCGGGGAAATTTCGCTTGATTTTTACGGTTTCTATATATGGAAGGCGGCGGAAAAGTCTTTGACCGATTTTTGTTTCGGATATGCTCATTATAGGCGTATCATCAGTAATTCCGCTGGCATTCGTTATTTCCTGAGATGTGTATAGCTTACTTCCCTTTGAAACTACGCTTTTTATCGGGAAGAGCTTGGTTTTAAGCAGGATAACGAACACAATAACGCCTATACTTATAAGCACAAGTGCAAGAATAGCCAGTCTTTTTCTTCTGATTTTTTTCCTGCGCTCACGGCGCGCTAATTCGGCTTCGCTAAGTTTTTTCTTCATTAAAGCTCTTTCCTTTATACTTCTTTAATATCGGCACCCAACTGCCTGAAATTTTCCGCTATATTTTCATATCCTCGCTTAATATGGCAAATATTTCCTATTTCACTTTCTCCCTCGGCTTTAAGCGCCGCAATAACCAGTGCCGCACCGCCGCGAAGGTCGGTACACCGGCAGTGTGCCGATGAAAGCGCTCTTCTTCCCTCGACTATCGCAATAGTACCATATGTGCTGATGTTAGCGCCAAAGCGAGACAGTTCGTTTACAAATACATATCTGTTTTGAAAGATATTTTCACAAAAAACGGAAGTTCCCGATGCGGTGGTCAGCGCGCTTATTAAAAGCGGCCCCGCATCCGTAGGAAACCCCGGATATACACTTGTTTTAACCGATTTAACGGGTTTTAAGCGTTCAGGCGCGTGAATACTGATAAGGCTATCGCCGCTAATTATTTCGCATCCCGTTTTCCGAAGCACCTCTATTACCGATAACATATGACTTGCATTAGCATTTTTAAGGCTGATATCGCCACCGGTTGCCGCCGCTGCCGCCATATAGGTAGCCGTTTCAATTCTATCGGGTATTATGGTGTGTTCGGCACAGTCAAGCTCGCTTACTCCGTCAATTATAACAGTTCCGGTGCCTCCCGACGATATTCTTGCGCCTGCGGCGTTTAAAAAATTTATCAAATCGGATATTTCCGGCTCTAATGCGGCATTTCTTATAATTGTGATACCCTTTGCAAGCGTCGCCGCAAGGATTACATTCTCAGTAGCGCCCACGCTCGGAAAATCAAGCAGAATATCCGCACCTTTAAGTCCGCCTTTCGCGCTGAACTCCAATGTACCGCGGTTTTCTTTAACCTTCGCTCCGAGTTTTTTCAGCGCCGAAATATGTATATCTATCGGTCTTGGCCCCAACATACAACCGCCCGGCGTAGTTATAACCGCTTTCCCGGTTCTGCCTAGTATTGACCCTAAAAACATAACCGAAGAACGCATTTTTCTCATAAGCTCATCGGGGATTATATAGTTTTCCGGCGTTATGGAAGCTATACTTATATCAGAACCGCTTTTTTGGGAATTTATACCTAAAAATTTCAGTATTTCGAGGGCGGCGTCAACATCGGATAAATCAGGGCAATTATGCAAAACGCTTTTGCCGTTCATAAGAATTGACGCCGATATTATCGGTAAAACGCTGTTTTTAGCGCCGTGCACCTTAATTGTGCCGTTTAGTTTTTTGCCACCGTTAATAATTAGATTTTGCATATGGCGCCTCCCGCAAATGTTACAGTCCATTCTATGCGAAAGTCGCCTTTTTGCTATTAAAAAACTACTATGCGTTTGTATATAGCTTCATTATTACATCATATATGCGTTCGTTTGCATCGGTAATAGCAATTTTACGGGCGTTTTCTGACATTTTTTTGAGCTTTTCCTTATTTTCTATAAGCCCCTCTACCACATTTATCAAACGCTCTGCCGTGAGGTCTTTTTCTTCTATTATCTCGGCGGCGCCTGCCTTTTTCAATGTCATAGCATTATGGAATTGATGATTTTCCGCAACATAGGGTGAAGGAATAAGTATTGCCGGTTTGCCGAGTGATGTAATCTCACTGAGCGTTATAGCGCCAGCGCGTGAAATCACAAGGTCAGCCGCCGCCATACACTCATCCATATTCTTTATATATTCCCTTACATCTATCTCTTTTGACAGTGTAATTCCCTCTTCATTAAAAGCGTTCATCATAGACTCATATCCGGATTTGCCGGTGCCGTGTATATGATAAAATTTACCGCTGCCGTTATGCCACTTAATAAGCTCTGCCACGGCTAAGTTTATATACTTAGCACCGAGTGAGCCGCCAAAAGACAGTATCAATGGGCGCTCATCTATATTCAAGGATGCACGCGAAGCCTCCCTTGAAGCACTGAGCAGTTCCCGCCTTACCGGGTTGCCGGTTATATACGGTTTTCTTTTCAGCTTCATATATTTTTGAGCCTCAGGCATTGCAAGCATAACCGCATCAACCTTTGACGCAAGCATTTTTGTTGTTACACCGGGGAATGCGTTTTGCTCGTGAATTGCGGTTTTAATGCCGAGCTTCGCCGCCTCTCTTAGCACCGGACCGCTTACATATCCGCCCGTGCCTACTACAACATCAGGCTGAAGCTCTTTAAGTATTTTTCTTGCATTCACAGATGCGTTTGCAGCAAGCGTTACCGCCTTGATATTTTTAACCATATTCTTAGGCGAGAGTGAGCGTTTTAGTCCTGTCACCTGTATTGTTCTGAAATTATAACCCTTTTCCGGCACGAGCTTTGCTTCGAGCTTATCAGGCGTACCCACATAGCTTATGTGCGCGTCAGGGTGTTTTTCCCGAATATATCCGGCAATGGCGAGAGCAGGGTTTATGTGACCCGCAGTGCCTCCGCCTGCAAACAGAATATGCATATAATCGCCCCTTAAATTTAACTCTTTTCTATATTCGACATTCGCGATACCGATAGCACAATTCCCATTTCCGCTAAAAGAATTATAAGGGATGTGCCTCCGTAACTGAAAAACGGAAGACTGATACCTGTATTTGGAATTGTATTAGTAACAACCCATATATTAAGCATTGCTTGAAGTCCCACCTGGAATGTAAGACCTATGCTGAGCATTGAGCCGAATTTATCCGGCGCGCGCATAGCTATCACAAATCCCCTCCAAACGAGCAGTGCAAAAAGCACTATAATTACAATAGCTCCGACAAGCCCCAATTCCTCACAAACGATTGAGAAAATAAAATCGTTATGCGGTTCAGGTACCCAAAGGTATTTCTGCCTTGACTGACCTATTCCCCTGCCGAGAATACCGCCTGAGCCTATTGCCAAGAGTGACTGAATAGTCTGAAATCCCTTGCCCTTAGCGTCAAGCCACGGGTCAAGCCAATATTTTATGCGGTCAGAGCCGTAGCTTATCGTTTTAGTAACTATCGCAAGTATTACTCCGCCTACACCTACTGCGGCACCGCCTATGATGTAACGCATTTTAAGGCCGCCGATAACCATTATTACAATACCTATCAAAAAGATAAGTATTGTAGCAGACAGGTGCGGTTCAAATGCCACAAGAGCGCAGGTGAAGCCTAAAAGTCCCAGTAAAATAGCCACAAATTTTATATTGCCCATTTGATTATAGTTTGCGGCTATAAGGCTTGAAAACAAAAGAATTATCGCAAATTTTGCGATTTCTGATGGTTGAAAATTTATCGGTCCTATTATCATCCAACGCTTAACGTCCATACCTTTAACCATAGGAGGCATCGCGAGAAGCGCTATGAGCATCAAAACAGTTATGCCGTAAATCACCCAACTGAATTTTCTGAGAATATGATAATCTATCTTCGAAACTATAAACATTATAACAACGCCTACGGCACCGAGAGACGCCTGCTTCAATATAAAACGGTAGCTGTTGTTATAGTATTCATAAGAATAGGCATAGCTTGCGGAAAAGAGCATAACAAGACCGATTGTAAGAAGTATCATAACAAAGGAAAGGAAAGAAATGTCAAGCCTTCCGCTTAAAATGATTTTATTCTTTTTATCGGTTTTAGCGGTATTTGCCATTTTTGTCCTCCCTTTAAGATTTTATCTTCCGATAATCGTTAAGAAAATCGTAATTACAGAAGCTATAAGCGTAACAAGTGAAAAAATCAAAACTATCTTTTCTTCACTCCAACCACACATTTCAAAATGATGATGGATAGGCGCCATTTTAAATATGCGCTTTTTTGTTTTTTTGTAATATGCAACTTGAAGCATAACAGAAAACGCTTCAATAAGATAAATAATACCTATAAATATCAAAATCACCGGTCTGCCGGTGGCAAAGCTCAGAGCCACCATCATACCGCCTAAGAACATTGAGCCGGTATCACCCATAAACACCTTTGCAGGCTTACTGTTCCAAACAACAAAACCCGTACAGGCTCCGGCGAGTGCCGCGGCAGTCGCATTACCGTGACCCATACCGAAAAATCCGCAAATCAGCATAAATGCGCAGGCGCCCACCAAGGTAACACTGGAAGCGAGACCGTCAAGCCCATCGGTGAGATTTACGGCATTTGTAAAGCCGTAAACAAACATCAAAGCTATCGGCCAGAAAATAAGGCCAAGGCCGCTTGTAACATTTATATCGCCTATGAAAGGTATATTTGTGGTCTTTACTCCGCAAAGAGCGAGGGTAAGAAGATAAAGCGCCGAAACCAATAATTGAAGAAAGGTTTTTTGTTTGGCGGTAAGTCCTAAATTTCTTTTCTTTACAACCTTTATATAGTCGTCAAAAAAGCCTATCGCACCCATACACAACGCCATTATAATTCCCGCAAAAAAAACGGAAGCGCTGAAAGGCACTTTAAGTTCCTCGGAATAATCGTTGACCGTTATAGCCGAATACCCGTACGATACGGCGAGCGCCACTAACACTCCGGCAATAATCATTACACCGCCCATTGTAGGCGTTCCCTTTTTACCCTCGTGCCACTTAGGACCTATTTCGAGTATAGTTTGCCCGAATTTCAGCTTTCTTAAATACGGTATTACAATAAATCCCGAAAGAGATGTTACTGCAAAAGCCACTACTGCCGCTATCACGGCGGTTAAATTACTCATTTAATTATCCTCCGATTTCGGTTAAAGCATCCCTTATTACTTCTCGCTCGTCAAGGTGAATTGTTTTATCACTAAGTATCTGATATGTTTCGTGCCCTTTACCCGCAAGTACTATTATATCACCGGGCAACGCCGTTTTTATAGCGAATTTTATTGCTTCAATTCGGTTCTCTATAACCTTTACAGGAGTGTTATAGCCATCTGTGCCCTCTAAGATATCTTCAATAATCGCCGCCGGATTTTCACTGCGTGGGTTATCGCTTGTAACAATTACATAATCCGCAAAGCGAACCGCTATGCTGCCCATAATAGGCCTTTTTGTTTTATCCCTGTCACCACCGCAACCGAAAAGTACAACCAAGCGGTTTTTTTCACAGCGGCTGAATGTTGAAAGAATATTTTTAAGTCCGTCAGGGGTGTGTGCATAATCTATTATAACGGAAAAATCTCTGCCGGTAGGCACGGATTCCGCCCTGCCCTTTACACCGTGCAGACTTAAAAACGCTTTTTGTACAGTTTCGGCATCTATTCCGCATTCAAGCGCCGCGGCGCA
>CADBOD010000047.1 GCA_902796165.1 Oscillospiraceae bacterium
AGCATAATAGCTATGATTTTTTTCATAAACAACCTCTTATCAATTTTTCATACATTTTCCGCAAATGCCGTAAAGCACGGTATTTGCGCTATCAACCTTAAAATCCGACCCACTCATAACTTCGTCTATAAGACTATTTGTCGCCGGAACATCCATATGAAAGGTTTGTCCGCAAACAGAGCAGGAAAGATGCAAATGCTTTTCACATTCCTTGGCTCCGGTGTACCTGTAATACACCTTATTACTGCCGCCTACGGTAAGGCGCTGAACCTTACCCTCTTTTTCAAGCGCCGAAAGATTGCGATAAATAGCGCTTGTACTCACTTTTTCCGCCTTTAAGGCGGCAGACATATCCCCTACGCAAAGCGGTTTATCCGCGTTTTGGCAAAGTAACGATAAAAGCATTTTTCGCTGTTTAGTTGCATATTTAAGCATATCTACACCTCAATTTGCGAAAGTTTCGCAAATTAGTATAACATCAACTTTTTAAAATGTCAATAAAAACCGTGACAAATCAATGTCACGGCATTTTTTATTGCGGAATATCGGCTTTTATTATAAACAAAAATTTTTCCGGTGCTTCGGCGTAAATCTTGCCGCCGTGAGCTTCTACAATAGCTTTTGCTATTGAAAGGCCTACTCCGTGGCCCCCCGTTTGAGAATTTCTTGAATTATCAGTTCGATAAAATCTATCAAAAATATGAATTACATTTTCTTTGGTAATTTCGTTTTCAGTGGTGTTTTTACATTCCAACTCAACCGATTTTCCGTTATATTTCAGGTTAAATTCTATGCGACCGCATTCAGGTGTATATTTAACCGCGTTATCAAGCACTATTGAAATAAGCCTGCGAATTGATTTCTCGTCGCCCTCTATCAGCAAATTTTCTTTGATAGAAGCGTCAAAAGAAATTCCTTTACTCTCGGCCGGCGCCTTAAAGCCGTTTAAAACATCGGTTGCCGCTTCGGAGAACGAAAACTCCTTTTTTATTATACTGTTATCTCCCTCTTGCATACGGGAGAGGGTTACAAGGTCCTCTGTTAAAACTTTAAGTCTATCTATCTGAGTTCGGATATCCTCTACGCTTTCCTTATCGGTTATATCATCCTCGACAATGTCGATATTCGCACCGATTATTGCAAGAGGCGTTTTTAATTCGTGTGAAGCATCGGTTATAAACCTCTTTTGTTTTTCATAGCTTTCCGCAATCGGACTTATGATTTTGCCGGATATTATTATCATTATCACAACCACTACCAAAAGCCCTGCAAGAGATACTATTACACTTGAAAACAAAAATGTTTTCATAGAATCGAGCTTTCTGGTGCAATCGAGAAAGGTTATAAAGTAATTACCGTTTTCCTTTGTTTTTAAATATCGGAAATTATCAATAAACCCCTTATCGCCACTGATTTTTATAGCTTTCTCAGCATAATCAGCCGCACCGGCGGCATCCACCGCCGCTATTTTTCCGGTATCGGTTTTTATCACCTCACCGCTTTCGGTCATCTCAACCATAAAAAAGCGTGTTTCAAACTGCAATTCAGGAGAAAAGCGGCGAGGCATATCCTTAGGTTTAAAGCCGCTGTCTTCCGGCTTTTCACTTATTTGCTCGGGCATTTTTCCGCCCGACTGTGAAATCATACTGAGAATTTCATCCGATTCGTTTTTAAGTGATACAAACGATATCAAATTCATACCGCTTACTATAAGAACCAAAAGGGCAAAAAGCGAAACCGTGGTAAGTATGATAACCTTTTTTTTAAGACGGGAAATCATTTTACTTCCTCCAAACTGTAACCTACATTCCTTGATGCCTTGATTTTAATATTTGAGCCTATACCGGTGAGCTTTTTCCTTAGATTTGAAATATATACCCAAACCACATTTATTTCAGCGTCACTGTCATACCCCCATACCCTTTCCATAAAACGCTCGGTAGGTATAACCTGATTTGGATTTGACATCAATATTTCAAGCATCTGATATTCTTTGTTTTGCAGATTTACACTGCCTGCCGGAGCTGAAAGCTCAAAGGTTGCTCTATCGAGTGTCACATTACCGAAGGTAAGCCTGCTATCCGTCGAAGATACACTTCTTGTGAGCACACGAATTCTCGCAAGCAGTTCTTTTGAATCAAAAGGCTTTGTAAGATAATCGTTAGCACCGCTATCAAGGCCTAAGACCTTATCGTCAATTTCAGACTTTGCGGTGAGCATAAGTACCGGAATATTATTTCCTTTGGCTCTGAGTGCTTTAAGGGCTGATATACCGTCAAGCACCGGCATCATAACATCAAGTATCAAAAGGTCATAATTATCGCTTTCAAGATATTCAAGTGCTTCTTTACCGTTATATACACCGTCAGCAGAATAATTATTCTTCTCTAAAATTTTAATTACGGCGCGTGAGAGCGCTTTTTCATCTTCGGCAAGGAGTATGCGCATAATTCACCTCGATTAGTTTTCTATATCCGCATTGTAACATAACAACCCCAAAAAATCACTAAAATTTTTTTAAAAAAAGTTTTCAAAACTTTAAGTTGATTTAAGTTTCGCGTTTTATACTTTGGTCAAAAGGAGGAAACAATATGGCATTTACAGAAATTTTTGAAAGACAAGAATATAAATATATAATGACAAAAAAACAAAAGCAACAGATGCTTAAATATATGAGTAAACACAATATGGAAATTGACTCCTACGGCAGAACAACGATAAGAAATATTTATTTTGATACTGATAATTACCGCCTTATACGCCGGTCGATAGAATCACCGGTATATAAGGAAAAGCTGAGGGTGAGGAGCTATCAGCTGGCAAATGATGACAGCACGGTATTCGTAGAGCTTAAAAAGAAATACGACCACATAGTTTATAAAAGACGCATACCGCTTAGCGAAAAACAGGCGCACGATTGGTTATCCGGTAAAACAAGCCGACCGGCAGACACACAAATAGCAAGAGAAATTGATTATTTTTTAAATTTTTACAAAAACTTAAAACCGTCACTCTTTTTAAGCTATGAGAGAGAGGCGTATTTTCACAAAAACGACGGCGACCTTCGCATCACATTCGACGAAAACATTTTAAGCAGGCAAACAGATATGTCGCTCAAAGTTGAAGCATACGGTGATTATATACTACCGCCCGAGCTTACACTTATGGAAATAAAGTGTTCAGGAGCGATACCGAAGTGGCTCACACAGGCGCTTTCCAAGACCGAACTTTACAAAACCTCGTTTTCAAAATACGGAAACGCTTATATAAATTCAATTTATCCCCAATTAAGAAAGGAAATCAAATATGCTTGACACATTATTTAAAGGAATTTTCGATAGCTCGACAACCTCGGTTATCAGCGTATCAAACTTTTTACTTTGCGTAGGGCTTAGCCTTGTGCTCGGAATTATAATGGCACTAAGCTACACATACAAAACAAGATACACCAAGAGCTTTCTTTTAACCCTTGCAATACTTCCTGCGGTGGTTTGCGTGGTAATTATGATGGTGAACGGCAATGTAGGCACCGGCGTTGCGGTAGCAGGAGCATTCAGTTTAGTTCGTTTCCGTTCAGCTCCCGGGACCGCTAAGGAAATAGGAATGATTTTCCTTGCAATGAGCGCAGGCCTTATAGCCGGTATGGGATACCTCGGATACGCGGTTTTATTTACCGTAATCCTCTGCCTCGTATTTATGCTTTATAATTCTCTGAACTTCGGAGAGAAGCGTATATCGAGCTACAAGACAATGACAGTAACCATACCCGAAGACCTCAACTACACAGAAGTTTTTGATGATATTCTTAAAAATTATACAAACAAATACGAACTCAGAAAGGTTAAAACAACAAATATGGGAAGTATGTTCAGATTGACATACGATATTGCTCTTAAAGAGAGGGCAAAAGAAAAAGAAATGATAGACGCCATCCGTGAGCGAAACGGCAATCTTGAAATTTCGATTTCAAATCAGGAGGTTCCAAACTCCGAACTATAAGAAAGGTGATAA
>CADBOD010000048.1 GCA_902796165.1 Oscillospiraceae bacterium
GCGTTCGGTGAAAATGTAATTGCCGAGGTTTTGCAAAAAGGATATAAATTAGGCGATACGGTAATTCGTGCCGCAATGGTAAAGGTAGCAAATTAACCTAAAATACAGGTTATAATAAATTTACAATCACATCTTTTAAGGAGGATTTTATTATGGGAAAAATTATTGGTATTGACTTAGGTACTACAAACTCATGCGTAGCCGTTATGGAAGGCGGCGAAGCGGTAGTTATCGCAAACGCGGAGGGTGCAAGAACTACGCCGAGCGTGGTGGCATTTTCAAAGACAGGTGAGAGAATGGTAGGTCAGGTGGCAAAGCGCCAGGCTATTACCAATCCGGATAGAACGATAAGCTCTATCAAGCGTGAAATGGGCAGTAACTATACCGTTGAAATTGATTCTAAAAAATACACACCGCAGGAGGTTTCGGCAATCATTCTTCAAAAGCTGAAAGCTGATGCGGAAAGCTATTTGGGTCAGAGCGTAACAGAGGCGGTTATCACCGTTCCGGCTTACTTTACCGACGCTCAGCGCCAGGCAACGAAGGACGCGGGCAAAATTGCCGGTCTTGAAGTTAAGAGAATAATCAACGAGCCTACTGCCGCGGCTTTGGCTTACAGTATCGATAAAGAAGACGACCAAAAGGTTATGGTATATGACCTCGGCGGCGGCACATTCGATGTATCTATCATTGAAATGGGCGACGGTGTACAAGAGGTTTTGGCAACCGCCGGTAACAACAGGCTCGGCGGCGACGATTTTGATAAGCGTATAATGGACTATATCGTTTCCACCTTCAAGTCCGAGCAGGGCATTGATTTATCAGGCGATAAAATGGCAATGCAGCGTGTTAAGGAGGCGGCTGAAAAGGCAAAAATCGACCTTTCGGGTATGACTACCGCCAACATCAACCTCCCGTTTATCACCGCTGATTCAACCGGTCCTAAGCACTTTGAAACAACGCTTACCCGTGCTAAATTCAACGAGCTTACCGCAGATTTGGTTGAAGCTACAATGGGCCCGGTTCGCCAGGCGCTTTCCGATTCCGGCCTTTCAAAAGGCGATATAAACAAAGTTCTTATGGTAGGTGGTTCGTCCCGTATTCCGGCTGTTCAGGAAGCCATAAAAGATTTTATGGGCAAAGAACCGTTTAAGGGCATCAACCCCGATGAATGTGTAGCACTCGGCGCCGCTTTACAGGCAGGCGTACTCGGCGGAGATGTAAAAGGTCTTTTGCTTCTCGATGTTACACCGCTTTCCCTCGGTATTGAAACTATGGGCGGCGTATCCACAAAGGTTATCGAGCGCAACACCACCATACCTACAAAGAAAAGCCAGATTTTCTCTACTGCGGCTGACGGTCAGACTTCGGTTGAAGTTCATGTTCTTCAAGGCGAGAGAGAGTTTGCAAAGGATAATAAGACGCTCGGTGTATTCCATCTTGACGGCATCGCTCCGGCACCGCGCGGAATTCCGCAGATTGAAGTTACCTTTGATATAGACGCAAACGGTATCGTTCATGTATCGGCAAAGGATCTCGGTACCGGAAAAGAAAACAACATCACAATAACCTCTAATACCAATATGTCAAAAGAGGATATAGATAAGGCGGTTAAAGAGGCTGAAGCTTATGCCGCGGAGGATAAGAAGCGCCGTGAGGCTGTTGACATCAGAAACGGTGCAGACCAGATGATTTATCAGACCGAAAAGACAATAAATGACCTCGGAGATAAATTATCAGACGATGAAAAGAACAAGATTAACACCGCTAAGGACGCCCTCAAAGAAGCCCTTAAAGGCGAGGATATTGAGGCTATAAAGGCTAAGCAGGAGGAGCTTCAAAAGGAGCTTTACGCAATCAGCGAAAAGGTATATAAAGCGGCGGCTGAGGCTCAGGGCGCACAAGGTGCACAGGGTGCACAGGGTGGCGCTCAAAGCGCCGGCTCAGATAATGTTTATGAGGCTGATTATACCGATGTTGACGACAGCAAAAAAGAATAATTGAGATAAGCGGCAAAGCGGGCGCAAACGCCCGTTTTGCCCTACATAAATTTTTAGGAGAAAATTGTTGTGGCTGACGAAAAGAGAGATTATTACAGCGTTTTGGGCGTTGACAGGGATGTAAGCGACGATGACCTTAAAAAGGCTTACAGAAAAGCGGCAAAAAAATATCACCCCGATTTGCACCCGGGCGATAAGGAAGCCGAAAAGAATTTCAAAGAAGTAAACGAAGCATACGAAGTGCTTTCAAATAAAGAAAAACGCGCGCGTTATGATCAGTTCGGTCACGCAGGGGTGGATCCGAATTTCAATCCCGGAGGCGGCGGTTTCGGCGGCGGCGGATTTGGTGATTTCGGTGACCTGGGCGATATTTTCAGTTCGTTTTTCGGAGGCGGCTTCGGTGGCGGAAGAAGCGCCAACCCGAATGCACCGCGCCGCGGCGGAGATGTAAGCGCAAATGTAAATCTATCGTTTGAAGAGGCGGCAAACGGATGCAAAAAAACCGTTAAGGTACACAAGATAGATACCTGCGATGTTTGCCACGGCTCAGGTTGCGAAACGGGTACAACGGCTAAATCCTGCCCCGTTTGCCACGGTTCAGGCAGAGTTACAAGTGTGCAGAGAACACCGTTTGGTCAGATGCAGACACAGTCTGTTTGCCAAAGCTGTCACGGCTCGGGCAAGATAATCGACAAGCCCTGCAAGAAGTGTGCGGGAAAAGGCAGAATTCGCCATACGGTTGAAAGAGAGGTCGAAATACCGGCAGGTATTGATGACGGACAGGTATTGAATGTTCGCTCGGGCGGTGACGCCGGCGTAAACGGCGGACCTTCGGGAGATTTAAGAGTGAGCGTAAATGTTCGTCCACACCCGATTTTTGAGCGTGACGGATATGATGTTTACTGCGAAATACCTATAACCTTTGCTCAGGCGGCTCTCGGCGACGAAATAACCGTGCCCACCCTTGACGGCAAGGTTAAATTCCAAATTCACGAGGGTACTCAGCCGGGTGATGAATTTAAGCTCAAAGGCAAGGGCATAAGGCGCCTTAATTACCCCGGCCGCGGTGACCAATATGTGAAAATCAGCGTTGAGATACCAAAGGATCTCACCAAAGAACAGAAGGCCAAAATCAAGGAATTTGACTCTTCTACAAACGATAAGAATTACAAAAAGCAAAAGAGCTTTCTCGATAAGGTGAAGGACTTTTTGGGTTGATAAATATTTAAACGGCTCGGTCAAAATTGACCGAGCCGTATTTTTTCACCTTTAATCTAAAAACTCACTTTCGTCGCTTTTATCATCAGGTGCATCTTCAAAATCAAAGTTAAGTGCTTCATCGGTTTCGGGGGATACATCTGTGTTTTCATTTATATCCACAGCCGCTTCCTGCTCGATTTCCGCCGAATTTGTCGGGTCTTGTTCGGCATCACCGCCGAAAGCCAAATCAAAATCCATAATGTCATTTGCTGCTTTTTTGCCCGAATGCTTTTTACTGTTTGCCGCGCGCACAATAAAGAGCACTACAAGCACTATAACCAAAACCGCCGCAAGACTTAAAAGCCCCAAAACTATTTTTGCCTGAACGCTCAGGCTATTGAATTTATCCAAAATACCGCTATCTTTTTCCTCAACTGCCGCTTCAACCTTCTTTGCCAAAAATTGCGGCTCACGCTGAATGGTATTTTCGGCGGCGTCACATTTATAATAGCCGTTTTCACCGCCTACATAACAGTTGAACACATAAAAATCGTTAAGCTCATCATCTTTATATTTATAGCATTTAACCTTAGTGCCGTTTAAATCGTATTCTCCGGCGGTAAAATCGGGATTGACATTTAAAACATTATCAAAAGGCTCAATAATATAAAGGCGGTTATTAAGATTTATATAGTTTACGCGTGTGAATTTATCGCTTTCGTCCGCCGTGTAAAAAGCGCCGTTTTCGCCCTCGGCATCGGTAGCCCAAAAGAGCTTGTATTTACCCTTGTTATCGCTTAAAACGCTTATATCGGCACCCTTGCGCTGAACGGTGGAAACCGTGTATCCCTCGAAACTGCCGAGAGCTGATAAATCAGACTTCAAAAACCTATCTGCACCGTCAACCTCAATAAGATTTGGGTTATTATCCCTTTCAGCTTTTATAGCGGCGGCGGTTTCCTCCTCGGTCATACGCTTTACCACTACTGTATATGTTTTCTTATCACCTGATGCGGCAGTAACCGTAAGATTAAAGCTATTATCCCCTACTTTAAGGTCGTAAGTGCCGGCGCCGGAAACAGTAGAGTCGCCCACCGCGGCGTTTGCGCTTATGCTTATTTTTTCGGTCTGATATTTAACGGCGGCGGTATAACTCGTAGTTCCCTGTTTAAACGCAGGACTGAGCGTTCCCTCACTGAGTTTTATCGAGCCGAGATTTGCGTTTGAAGAAGGCTGAGGCGTGGTAACATTTACGGTGGCCCCTGCCGAAGCTGTACCGTCACCGGAACCGGAAGCCTTAGCCGATAGTTTCAAAGACCCCGCGCCTGCCGCTATTGCCTTAAAGGTAACGCTGAATCTTTTGGATGTTTCTCCGCTTAATGTTTCAACGATTTTTACGGTTGAGCCGCTGTTTGTACCACCCGAAACATATTGAAGCACCGCGCTATTATATGTAAGGGAAATATCTATACCGTACATAGCAAAACCGGCGTTGTAGCCTAATGTAACGGTAACATTAGAGCCTACTGTTACATTTGATTTACTGAGCGAAATGGTTGCGCTATCGGCAAAAGCCGGAACACTCGCGGCGCAAGCGATTAAAAGCACCGCGGCAATTATACATATAATTTTTTTCATTTAAAAATCCCCCTTATTCAGATAGTTACCAACCCGAGAAGATACATTCTTACGGTAGCCAAATCCTTGACTGTAAGCTCGTTATCACCGGTAACATCAAGATATCCGCACTCTTCGGGTGATAATTGCTTTACCCCTAAAAGATACATCCTTATCGTTGCAAGCTCTTTTACGGTTACCTGCCCGTCACCGTCATAATCGCCCTTTCTCCTTGAATGGTCCGACGAAGGCGTAGGCGAAGGCTGAGAATTATAGTTTTCAATCGTAGGTGCCGGATATATGCTCTCCGGCAGTTGCGAATACACCGGTATTTTAAATGTCAACGCGCCGCTGTAATTTGAAATATACGCTTTTTTGGCATTATTTGCCTTTACGCACTGGTCATAAACGCTTGTTGCAAATTGATGTGTGCAGTTATTCTTCACATCAAAATCCATATAGTAATATGTATCCTGACCCGTTACGACATATCCTGAGCCGTACTTTACGGCTCCGCCTGTTATTGATTTGGCTCTGCTGTCCCATCCCTGTTTTTTAGCATATTCAAGACCGTTCACCACAACATTACTGCCGGAAGCGCCGTAATTAAAAAAGTTATAATATCCCTCGTATCCCTTATATGTACCGCTTATAAGAGAGCTTGTACCCTTTACACCCTGCTCTGTAATAATCGTTGAAGCTATTATATAAGGGCTCACGCCCGAAGCTCTTGCGGCATCCATAATTATATTTACATAATCATTGGTATTTAAAAATGTACCGCTGACTATCGTTCTTAAACCCTCAACGGTTTGGGTAGTACCATCATACGACTGTTCCATAAAGGTAAAAATATTAGGATATGATGCTTTTGCCGCAGTCACCGTCAGTCCGTTTCTCGGGTCCATAAAGAAGGCTATCGCATCCCTTGACGCATAAGTCCAACCCTCCTCAGCCTCTAAACTGCCGGCGCGCGGGTCACGCCATTCTACACCGTATGCAAGCTCTACATATTTTTTTATCTTAGTTACACTGCCTGCGTTATGTTCTAAGTTTATCGCCGCATCAAGGCTTATACCTACTTTATCCGCCTTGAATATCCAATTAGGATATTCACTGTGTATTGCCCGAAGCGCCGCGCGGTAGCTTTCGGGAAAGTTTAAAAGATTTTTTTCAAAATCGGGGTCAACGGTTATTACTTCAACATACTTTCCGTAAACATAGCCGGTTTTTCCGCTGTAAGTTACATTGTACCAGGTAGTGCCATAATTTTCTTCTACTTGTTCACCGCTTACCTTGCTGTTTATTGTAACCACAACACCTTTATTAAGTTTCCCAATTTCGCTTGATTTGGTGCTTGCTTCGGATCTTATTCTTACACCGTCACCTGTAATCTCTCCCTGCGTTGCGGCTGCCGCAGGCGGTACAAAAACCGACAAAAAGAGGAGTGTTAC
>CADBOD010000049.1 GCA_902796165.1 Oscillospiraceae bacterium
TATGTTTTAGGACTCTATGAGATTATGGATTATGTTACAAAAACATATCCCGATGTTTTATTTGAGGGCTGTTCAGGCGGCGGCGCCCGGTTTGACGGCGGCATTCTCCATTACTTCCCGCAGGTTTGGACAAGCGATGATACCGATGCGCTTGAAAGGGTGTATATTCAGTACGGAACAAGTATTTGTTACCCCTATTCCTCTATGGGTGCGCATGTTTCCGCGGTGCCTAATCATCAGGTTTTCAGAACTACTCCTATGAAAATGCGCGGTGATGTTTCGATTTGCGGTCAGCTCGGTTATGAGCTTGACCTTAATAAGCTGAATGATGAAGATTTGAATTGTGTTAAAAAGCAGATTGAGGATTATAAGCAGTTAAGCCTGGTATTCCACAAAGGCGACTTATACAGGCTTTTAACTCCCATAGGAAACAACGCCGCGGTAAATGAGTTTATATCGGAGGATAAAAACACAGTTATCGTTTGCTCATACATTCTTAAAGGCGTGCCTAACGCCGCTTATGATTTTATAAAATTGCGCGGTTTGGATTGCGATGCTGTTTATGAAGACCAAAGCGGCAAGAGGTTCACCGGTGAATATCTTATGAATTTCGGAATTGTGATTGATTACAGTGCGGATTATAAGAGTGATATTAAAATACTGAGGAAAGCATAATAACCTTTGGAGGAATAGATATGATGAAGACATCTCCTGCCGTGTTCGCAGTAGGGCGAGAGTATCAAATAATGGTGCCGGTTGCGGGAAATAGTCTTTTTTGGGTGGAAGTCGGCGGCGAGTGCTTTTATGATGAGCAGAACGGAATAATGCGCTCAATTTGTTCAACCCATAGAGTAAGCGTTCCTATGGAAATTTTGGACAAGGCCGGCGAATATACCGTGTGCGAGCGTGAAATAATAGACCGCAAGCCCTATTTCCCGGAAACTGAGGATACCAAAAAAACGACATTCAAGTTTTGCTCTGTACCGCAAGATAATGCGCGTGTGTATCATATGGCCGATACCCACAATCAAATCGCGGCTCCCGTTAAGGCAGCCGAGCTTTTCGGAAAAATTGATTTGCTTATTATGAACGGTGATATTCCCGACCATAGCGGAGCTATTGAAAACTACGATACCATTTACAAAATCGCCGATGCACTTACAGGCGGCCGCGTGCCGATAGTTTTTGCAAGGGGCAACCACGATATGCGCGGATACTTTGCGGAGCAAATTGCCGAGCATACTCCGAATTTTAACGGTAATACATACTATACATTCCGCGTAGGCAGTATTTGGGGATTGGTGCTCGATTGCGGCGAGGATAAAGACGATTCGCACGCTGAATACGGATTCACAGTGAGTTGTCATAAATTCAGAGCGCGTCAAACCGAGTTTATAAAGGAAGTTATAAAGAACAAAAAGGATGAATATAAGGCAAAGGGAGTTAAGCATAAAATTATAGTTTGTCATAACCCGTTTACCTATATTCAAAAGCCTCCCTTTGATATTGAAAAGGATATTTACAGTGAGTGGGCAAAACTTATCAGGGATAATATTAAGCCCGATGTTATGCTTGCAGGGCATATCCACAAGCTCTTCGTTTCTAAGGTTGGGGATAAAAAGTGGGATAGCTTAGGTCAACCCTGCACGGTGATTTCGGGGTCTGATGTAAAAGAAAACTACCACGCGGGATGCGGAGTTGTTTTTTCAAAAAGTATAGAAGCTAAGTTTTATGACAGTAACGGCGAGATACAAGATATAAAGTTATAAACAAATTGAAGCGGTACGGATGTTAAATCCGTGCCGCTTCGGTTTATTGGCGTGTCGGAGTTTGTTACAAAATTATTGAAATATCCTACATATAGTGTTATAATAAAATGAAATACTATTTATTGAGTGAAGGAGGGAATGTTGTGCCTTTTAAAAAATGGCAGGTCGGTATTGCCGATAAGCAGGTGGCAAAAGAGATTTCCGCCGAGTGCGATATTGATACCTTCGCGGCACTGATAGCGGTAAGCCGCGGTATAAACGTTCCTTACGAGCTTGAACTTATGATGTCAAACGAGCCGCTTCTCTGCGAGCCGAGAGAGCTTGCGGACATATCGGTTGCGGCGGAGTTTTTGAATAACGCAATTAAGGAGAATAAGAAAATAGCGGTTTTCGGTGACTATGATTGTGACGGTGTCACCGCTACCGCAATAATGCTTGATTATCTCAAAAGCCGAGGCGTTGCCGCTTTATCCTATATACCCGATAGAGTAGATGAGGGTTACGGTATGAGTAAGGCGGCTGTTTTAAAGCTGCACGAGCAGGGTGTTAATGTAATTGT
Source organism: Oscillospiraceae bacterium (assembly GCA_902796165.1). GTDB lineage: Bacteria > Bacillota > Clostridia > Oscillospirales > Acutalibacteraceae > UBA737. The sequence goes on from CADBOD010000049.1 coordinate 2,329, forward strand.
TACAGTGGATAACGGCATATCCTGCACAGAAGAGGTGGAATATGCCAAAACACTCGGTATTGATGTTGTGGTAACCGACCACCATCTTCCACCTGAAAAACTGCCTGATGCCGTCGCCGTGGTTGATCCGCATAGGAAGGATTGCCAATCCTCCTTTAAGGAGGTTTGCGGCGCGCAGGTTGCTTTTAAGCTGATATGCGTTATGGAGGATAAGGAGCCTGAACAGCTTCTTTATAAATACGGTGATTTGCTTGCGATAGCCGTAATGGGCGATGTTATGCCGCTTATCAATGAAAATCGCTCTATTGTAAAATACGGGTTAAGGCTTATAAAGTCCAAGCCTCGCATCGGTATATCGGCAATAATAAACAGTGCCGGTATTGATAGAAACAGCTTGAATTCGGGTAGAATATCTTTCGGTATAGTTCCGCGTATAAATACCGCCGGCAGAATGGGAAGCGCAAATCGCGCGTTGGAGCTATTGCTTTGTGACGATATGATGAACGCGCTGAAAATTGCCGGTGAGCTTGAAGATGATAATGCTTTAAGGCAGAAAACCGAAAAGGATATTTTAAGTGAAGCGGTACTTAATATAGAGAAAAACGGTTATCAATATAACAGAGTTATTGTAGTTGCAGGTGATAATTGGCATTTCGGCGTTATCGGCATAGCGGCGGCAAGGCTTACCGAGAGGTATTTAAAGCCGGTAATTGTTTTATCTAAAAACGCGGATATGGCGCACGGCTCCGGCAGAAGCTATGAGGGCTTTGCACTTTATGATGCAATAAATGCGTGCAGTGATGTGCTCGAAAAATACGGCGGTCACGCGCTTGCCGCAGGCGTTACCGTTAAAAATGAAAATATCGATTTATTCAGGGAAAAGATAAACGAATATGCTCTTAAAAAAGAGTATATTCCCCCTGTTTTAAAGTTAGATTTAAAGCTCAACCCCGCGGGGATGAATATTGATATGGCATATTCGGTTAAAAGCCTTGAACCGTTTGGCCCCGGAAATCCCACGCCGCAGTTCGGTATTTTCGGTGTAAGGCTTCAAGGAATAACCGAGCTTTCGGGCGGTAAGCATTTAAAGCTGATGTTTAAAAAGGATGAAACAGTCTTTAAGGCGCTTTTGTTCTCTGTCAGTGCCGATAAGTTTTGCTTTAAGGTCGGCGATATATGCGATATAGCGGTATGCCTTGATATAAACGAATACAAGGGAAACAGTATGCTTTCGGTGCAGATTAAAGCTATAAGACTAAGCGGCGAATATAACGATAGCGTTTTTGGCGATGTTTGTGCATTTGATGATTTTGTTTCAGGGTATTCGGTTGATAGTGAGAGGCTCTGTCCCGAAAGAGAGGATATTGCCTTGATTTACCGCAGTATTGCGGCTTCTCCCGTTTCGGCAAAAAGGCTCGAATATCAGTTTTTAAACAATCCCGGTTATGCTAAAACTATGACGGCTCTTATGGTGTTAAGTGACTTAGGGCTGATTTCACTTGTTAACGGTAATTATACCGTATCTCAAAAACACGAAAAAACCGACCTTATGAACTCCGATGTTTTCAGGCGACTAAAAGGTGGAGACTTGATTTGAACGAAAAGTATTTATCCGATTATAACGATTTGCTTAAATGCCTTAATTCCCAGGGCGGAAGCTACGATGAGGACCTTATAAAACGCGCTTTTGAATACTGCGTTACTATGCACGCGGGGCAGAAGCGTTGGACTAACGAGGAATACTACATTCACCCCTTGTCGGTGGCTAAAATCATAATATCTATGGGGCTTGACAGTAAGTCGGTAGCGGCGTGCCTTTTGCACGATGTTGTTGAGGATACAAAAGCCACTTTGAATGATATCGAAGAGCTTTTCGGCAGCGAGGTCGCATTGCTGGTTGACGGCGTCACAAAAATCGGCAAAATTTCCATAAGCTCAAAGGAGCAGGAGCAGGCGGAGAGCCTTCGTAAAATGCTTATCGCTATGGGCAAGGATATAAGGGTTATTATTATCAAGCTCGCCGATAGGCTTCATAATATGCGTACGCTCGATGCTATCCCCGAGGCAAAACAGCGTGAAAAATCACTTGAAACACTTGAAATATACGCTCCGATAGCTCATAGGCTCGGTATCCGTTCGGTAAAAGAGGAGCTTGAAGATTTGGCAATTAAGCATCTTGACCCGGTAGCATACGGTGAGATTGAGGAGTCCCTTATTGTTCGTAAAGCTCAAAGAGAAAGCATACTCAGCGATATAAAATCCCGCATTGAAAGCCGCCTTAACAGAGAAATGCCGAATGTTAATATGCAGTTTCAAGGCAGGGTGAAATCAATTTACGGTATATACCGTAAAATGTATCTTCAAAACAAGAGCTTTGATGAGATATATGATATTTATGCCATAAGGATAATAACCGATACGGTTACCGATTGCTATAATATTTTAGGTATTATGCACGATATGTTCAGACCGATACCGAATAGGTTTAAGGATTATATTTCAACTCCTAAGCCTAATATGTATCAGTCGCTTCACACCACGGTTATAAGCCGTGAGGGTGTGCCTTTTGAAATACAGATAAGAACATATGATATGCATCATACCGCTGAATACGGTATCGCGGCGCATTGGAAGTATAAAGAGGGTATAGACGGCGACGATAAATCACTTGAACAGCGCCTCGCGTGGATAAGGCAGATACTTGAAACCGGCGAGGTTTCGGGGGATAATTCGGAGCTTGTAAGAAGTATTAAGGTTGATTTATCCCAAGAGGATGTTTTTGCCGTAACACCTAAGGGTGATGTTATAAATCTTCCGGTAGGCTCTACTGTGGTTGACTTTGCCTTTGCCATTCACTCGGCAGTCGGCGTTAAAATGATAGGCGCTAAGGTTGACGGAAAGATTGTGCCTATAAATCACGAGATAAAAACCGGTGAGGTAATAGAGATACTCACAACCAATCAGGCGGGACACGGACCAAGCCGTGATTGGATGAATATTGCCGTTACAAACTCGGCAAAAACAAAGATACGCTCCTGGTTTAAAAAGGAAAAACGGGAGGAGAATATCGAAACCGGCAGAAATGAGCTTGAAAAGGAGCTCAGGCGAAACGGTATAGAGTTCACCGATAAAGAGTTTGCGGAAATGACGGCTGATTTAGCTCGCCGCCTGCATTATACCGAGGTGGATGAATTCTTTTCCGCAATAGGCTACGGCGGCATACTTATATCTAAAATTATGCCGAGAATAAGGGAGGATTATAACCGTCGTCAAACCTCCGCGCCCACTGAAATTCCCAAAACTACTACACAAACCTCAGCTTCAAGCGAGGGCGTTGTGGTAGAGGGTATAGATAATTGTCTGGTTCGCCTTTCACATTGTTGCTCACCGCTTCCCGGCGATGATATAATCGGATTTATAACCCGTGGGCACGGCGTTTCAATTCATAAAAGGGATTGTACAAATGTGCCTGAGGATATATCCGCTTGTGAACAGCCTGACCGCTGGATACCTGCACACTGGGATAACGCAAAGCGTGAACACTTTATCTCCGCTATCCGTATATACTCGGTTGACCGTGACGGTCTTCTTTCGGATATTATGGGCGTTGCATATAATATGCGTCTTGCCGTTCACGCCATGAATGCTCAAAAAACAGGCGGCGGAAACTGCGTTATTTCGCTTACTATAAATGCCGAAAGCGTTGAGCATTTAAAGAGCATTATTTCTCAAATCGAAAAGGTCAACGGTGTTTACAGCGTGGAAAGAGTGATAAAATGAGGGCGCTTATTCAAAGAGTACAGTCGGCAAGCGTAAGCGTGAATGGAAAAATTGTCGGCAAATGCGAAAAAGGGTATATGATACTTTTCTGTGCGCTTGAAAGTGATGTTATGGATGATATATCGCTTTTGGCAAGAAAAACCGTAAACCTTCGTGTTTTCAGGGATGAAAACGATAAAATGAATAAATCCGTTTTGGATGTGGGCGGCGAGATTTTGTGCATTTCTCAGTTCACTCTTGCCGCAGATACAAAAAAAGGCAATCGCCCTTCGTTTGTTAAGGCAATGCCGCCGGATACCGCGAGTGATTTTTACGATATCTACTGTGAAGAGCTTAAAAAGCTCGGGGTGAAAAGTGTTCAAAAGGGTGTTTTCGGTGCTGATATGAAGGTATCGCTTATAAATGACGGCCCGGTTACAATAATGCTTGATACTGAGGTTTTCAGAAGAAATGGAAGTTAAACTTTTACTTAACGGACTTTATATTGCAAGGTCGAACAGCTACGGTGTTTTGTCGGATAACGCCGCGGTGGTAATCGATTGCGGCAAATATGATTTGGCACTGCAAAATTTTCTTAATAATAACGCCGATAAATCAAGGCTCATCCTTTTAACTCACGCTCATTTTGACCATATTCTCGGCGCGGAGAAATTAAGGGAGAAAACAAGTGTGCCTATCGCCATCGGTAAAACCGAGGCGGAAAATCTATGCAATCCGGAATATAACCTATCCGCTAGGCTCAGAAATCCAATTCATAAATTTGAGCCGGATTATCTTATATCGGATGAGCAAACGGTAACGGTCGGTGATATAAAAATAAAGGCCTATGAAACACCCGGGCACACAAAGGGCAGTATGGTATATCTTATAGGCGATAATCTTTTTTCCGGCGATACGCTTTTTAAAAACAGCATAGGCCGTACCGACCTTTTAAGTGGCAACAACGATGAAATGCGCGCCTCTCTTGACCGTATTATGTGGCTTTTTGGTGATGATGTAAAGGTATATCCCGGTCACGATGAGCCTACTACGATTGGCGAAGAACGAAAAAACAATCCTTATTTGAGGTAAAAAATGCAGCTTTGTAATATAGGGCATAATTTTGATTATGAAACCGAAAAGGTAATAAGAATATTTTTTCCTTATGAAAAAATAAATATTTCACACGAGCTTATCGGCGGCGTTGATACGGCGGTATGCAGGCTTTCTTATTTAAGTGACTGTTTTACGGCGGAAGCGGATGTAAGCATATCTGGCAAGCATAGCTTTAAAACAGAGCGGATTTCACAGTGTGATGATGAAAAGAAAAAGGAGCTTGCCGTCACACGATGCCTTTATTCCTGCCTTTGTGAAATTACCGGATATAAAAGCCCTTGGGGGATACTCACGGGCATAAGACCTGCAAAGTTGTTTTCACATATATCAGAAAATATCGGCATAGAAGCCGCAAAAACGGTTTTTGAAAACGATTACCTTTGCTCCGGGAAAAAGGTAAATCTTTGCGAGGTGTGTGCCGAAAGTGAAAAGGGCATAACAAATCTCAGTACAGATATGTCTTTCAGCCTTTATGTGTCCATTCCGTTTTGCCCTTCAAGATGCTCGTACTGTTCCTTTGTTTCACACTCTGTTGAAAACGCAAAACCGATTATTCCGGATTATTTGCGGCTTTTGAAAAAAGAATTGGAATATACCGGAGATATCGCTAAAAGGCTTAATTTAAGGCTTGAAACGGTATATGTGGGCGGCGGTACACCTACCGCTATTTCTGCCGATGAACTTGAAGGTCTGCTTTTTGCAATAAGAGAAAACTTTGATTTTACCTTTGTAAGAGAGTTTACCGTTGAAGCCGGCAGACCTGATACAATAGACGCCCAAAAGCTAAAAGTAATAAAGGCGGCAGGTGCTACACGGATAAGCATAAACCCTCAGAGTATGGATGATAATGTTCTTTCGTTTATAGGCAGGCACCATACAAGCGCTCAAATGATTAACGCGTTTTATCTTGCACGAAAATCCGGATTTGATAATATAAATACCGATTTAATCGCAGGCTTGCAGTCTGATACTCTTGAAACCTTCAAAAGCTCGGTTTTAAAAATTACAGAGCTTTCCCCTGAGAGCGTAACAGTGCATTCGCTATCGGTAAAAAGGGCTTCAAATATCACAAGAAGCGGTGATTTGCCGGAGTTTTCCGAAGGCAGAAATGTGGAGCTGATGGTGGATTTTGCAAGGCAAACACTTGAAGAAAGCGGTCTTTTGCCGTATTATATGTATAGGCAGAGTAAAACCGTCGGCAATCTTGAAAATGTGGGATATTCAAAAAAAGGCTTTGAGGGGCTTTATAATGTTTATATAATGGATGAAACCCATACCATTCTCGCCTGCGGAGCATCGGCGGTAAGCAAGCTGAAAGAACCGGGCGGGGATAATATAGAGCGAATATTTAACTTTAAATATCCGTATGAATATATAAACAGGTTTGATGAAATATTATCCCGAAAGAATGGAATAGAGATTTATTATGATAAATACCGTAAAGGAAATAAATGATAGTATAAAAGAAAACACGGCTTCGTTTATTGATTTGTGCGAGAGAGAGTATAAAAGCAAAATTGCGGCGTTGGCAAAGCGTATTGCTGATAATGATGATATAAAAATAGTGGCAATAGCAGGGCCTTCCGCTTCGGGCAAGACCACCACCGCGCATATACTTATGCGTGAGCTTGAAAAGCTGAATGAAAAAACCGCCGTTGTATCACTGGATGATTTTTATTTTTCTTTTGATAAATTGCCGTATAACCCAGATGGAAGCCGTGATATAGAATCGGTAAGAGCTTTGGATGTTGTACGAATTGAAAAAGCATTCAGGGATATTATAGAAAGCGGTACGGCTCTTTTGCCGGAATTTGATTTTGTAACCAAGACGAGAAGAGAAAACGCAAAGAAAATAAATATAGGCTCACGCGGTATTGCAATAGTTGAAGGGCTTCACGCTATAAATCCGCAAATCACGGATGTTGTGCCGCATAAAAATATTCTTAAAATATATATAAGCGTAAATGTTACAATATTCCAAGAGGGAAAAAAGGTGTTATCAAGCCGTCAAATAAGGCTTATAAGGCGGATACTGAGAGATGAAAAATTCCGCGCGGCGTCACCGGAAGAAACGCTTGAACTCTGGAATAATGTGGTAAGCGGTGAGAGTAAATATCTTTACTGCTTTAAGGATACGGCGGATGTAAGGCTTGATACACTTCATCCGTATGAGCTGTGCGTTTATAAAAAAAGGTTTTGCGGTATGAAAAACAGTGTAGGCAAAAGCACACCTTGTTACGATTATTTTATAAGGGCTGTCGATGCTCTTGAACACTTTTGCTCTGTGGAAAGTAAATTTGTGCCTGAAAATTCGCTAATACGCGAGTTTATAGGTAATGAATAAATAAAAGAAAAAAGAGGTAATAAGTATGGAATTTTTTGATGATGCAGTAAACAAGACCAAGGAGGTTTTTGAAACCGTTTCCAAGAAAACAGGGGAGGTTATAGCCACCGAAAAGCAGAAATTCGATATGGCGTCGCTTAAAAACAAGCGTGAGAAGGATTATACCGCACTCGGTAAAATTTATTTCGAGTTTGTAAAGGATGATGATGGCGCACCTGAGGCTGTAAAAGAGCTTATAAACAACATTAAAGAAAAAAGTGCTGAAATAGATAGACTTGCCGCTGAGGTTCAAAGTGCTAAAAACCGCCGTATTTGTCCTAAATGCGGTGCCGCTATTGATAAAAACTCAATTTATTGCAGTGTTTGCGGCGAAAAACTTTCGTTTGAGGATTAGTATTTTATGAGTTTTAAAAAGATTGGACTTATTATCGCCGATAAGGATGAATATGAGCCGTTTTTAAAGGTGCTTGGCGATAGGGAGGATTATGATACCCCATTCGAAGAATCCATAACCTTTAAGGTTGGAAATTCCCGTGTGTATGCAGTTTGTTCGGGTATGGGCAAGGTTAATGCCGCAACGGCTACAATGTTTTTAGCCCAACGCGGATGCGATGTGATTTTAAATTTCGGACTTTCCGGCGGACTTTCAGGTGTTAAATCCGGTCAATTCATTTTGCCCGATAGCTTTATTGAATATGATTTTGATTTGTCACCTTTCGGGTACAAGCCCTGTGAAAAGCCGGGACAGACCTATATTTATAAAGCCGACCGTGATTTGCTCGAAGCCTTTAAAAACAGCTGTAACGCGAGCGTTGTGTCCGTTGCCGCGTGCGGCGACCGCTTTGTAAACGATACAAAAAGCCGTGAATTTTTGATAAATGAGTTTTCCGCGTCAAGCTGTGATATGGAAACCGCGGCGATAGCAAGTGTATGCCACCTTATGAAGTTGCCTTTTTTAAGCCTCAGGCGCATATCTGATGATGCGTCGGATGATGCGGTTCAGAAATACGGTGAAATGTATAAAAACGAGGGCGGCTCTCTCGCTGAAACATTTATTGATTGCCTTAAATCAATTTGTGCAGAGGTGTAAAAATGTCAAACAGTAAAACAAAGCAGCAGAGCTTTTTGCACGGCTCCTTCATACTTATAGCCGCGACTTTTGCGGCGAAGATAATAAGCGCCATATACCGTATCCCTTTGGCACATATATTGGGGCCGCGCGGTATGGGGTATTTCTCCACCGCATACGATTTATATACCCCGATGTATTCAATCGCTATGGCAGGCCTGCCTACCGCTATATCAAGAATGGTGGCTGAGTATTCCGCAAGGGGAAGGTACAAGGATGTTAAAAAGACGCTTCATATAGCGCAGGCGGCATTTTTGATTACCGGCGGCATAGGCTTTGCGCTTATGCTGGCGCTTGCGTTTATACTTACGGGCAACACGCATTTTTCGGTTTTTGGGCATGAGTTTACGCTTAAAGCGCTGAATTCCGGCGCGCTTCCGGGAATGGTGTGTATTGTACCTTCTATACTGTTTTGTTGCATTATGTCGGCATACAGGGGATATTTTGAGGGACTTGGAAATATGACGCCTACCGGCGTGAGTGAGGTGTTCGAAGCACTCGGCAAGCTCATTTTCGGGCTGACAATCGCGGCAATCACCCTATCACGCACAAACAATACCTCCTATGCCGTGGCAGGTGCACTTTTGGGTATAACCATAGGTGAGGCGCTTTCGACTGCGTATCTTTTTATAAAATATAAGTTTTTCGGTGAAAAAAGTCTTCCTTCTGAGCTTTATGAAAGCTCGCCTGAGCCTGATAGGGCAAAGAGGATTGTTAAAACAATGATAGCGATTGCAATTCCCGTGGTTTTAGGCTCACTCGTAAACAATATAACGAGCCTTATAGATGTTGCTATGGTGCAAAAGCAGTTGGCGGTTGCAATAGGCAAAGCGCCTGATTATTTTGCGAAAACATTCAGTGCGTTCATAAGCTCGGAAACCGCCCAAATGGCAAAGGAAGGTAAGCATTTCAGCCTTGCCGGAGATTTGCCGAATGCACTTTACGGCTGCCATAGAGGATATGCGTTTTCTATTTATCATCTTATACCCACTCTTACCACAACACTCGGTATCAGTGCTATCCCAGTGCTCGCCCGAACATGGACAAATAAGGATATTGCGGCGGTCAAATTCAATATACAAACGATTATCAGAACCACCGCTGTAATAGTAATGCCTTGCGGACTTGGTATGTTTGCTATATCAAAGGGCATACTTTCTTTATTGTACAGTGATGCTAACGCAATATCCGTGGCGGCACCGAATTTGAGAGTGTTAGGTATCTGTGCGATTTTCGCCGGTATAAATTCACCGGTAATCGCTATGCTTCAAGCAGTAGGTAAAGAGGTTGTTCGGCTTAAGAATATTGCCGTTGGTGCGGTGCTTAAAATAGTTACAAACTATATACTCGTAGGCACTCCGAGCATAAATATTTACGGAGTACCCATTGGAACCACCGTGTGCTACCTTTATATATTTGCGGCAAATCTTTATTGCCTTATAAGGCATACCGGCGTAAAGCTCGATTATTATTCTATACTCATAAAGCCGCTTTTTGCCGGATTGTGCTCCTCGGCGGCGGCACTTGCGGCATATGGCATAGTATTAAGTGCTTTGCATAGGAATTTTGTTGCAACCGCGGCGGCTATTTTTGCGGCGGTTATCGTGTATATAATCGCATTGAGCGTGTTCAGAGTTCTCGAAAGTGAGGATATTCTCACACTGCCGAAAGGCGATAAAATACTAAGCATTTGCAAAAAAATCCGTCTTGTAAGGTAAAAACCGCCTAAAAAGTGGGGAAAAAGCCGTTTTTTTTGAAAATTTTTAATAAAAGATATTGATTTTTTCTGAAAAATATGGTACAAATAGATAAACCCTTTGATAATATTAGGGGTTTGATGACAATTAAGGAATAGTTTTCCTAAAAGAAAAAACAGGAGGTTCATATTATGAACAAAACAGAATTAGTTGCAGCTATTGCCGAGAAGGCAGAACTTACAAAGAAAGATGCTGAAAAAGCATTGGCAGCAGTAATCGAGTCGGTTACAAAGGCTATTAAGAAGGGTGATAAGGTTCAGCTCGTAGGCTTCGGTACTTTCGAGGCTCGCAAGCGTGCTGCTCGTGAGGGCGTAAATCCTGCTACCGGCGCTAAAATTAAAATTGCTGCTTCTAAAACTCCGGTATTCAAAGCCGGCAAAGCTTTTAAAGACGCAATAAAATAATTTGATTAAAGTAAGCCGCCGTTATCGGCGGCTTACATTTTTATAATTATGAGAATTGATAAATATTTAAAGCTAACAAGAATAATAAAGCGCCGCACCATCGCGAATGAAGCGTGTGATGCCGGCAGGGTAAAGGTGAACGGCAAAACCGTCCGTGCTTCCTATGATGTTAAAATGGGCGATATTATCGAGATTACTTTCGGTAACAGAGCTGTTAAAGCGGAAGTTTTAGATGTTAAGGATGTTATAAAAAAGGAAGATGCCGCAAGTCTTTACCGAATAATCGAATAATAAAAGCACCCTTTCAATATAAATTATTGAGGGGTGTTTGTTTTGGAAGAAAATAACCGTACCATACAAAATGTAATAATCGAGAGCAGAAAAAAGCTGAGTATTTCAGGTGTAAAGCAGGTAGTGAATTTTGATGATGAAACCGTAATACTCGAAACCACTCTTGCCCGTATGACCGTTAAGGGAGAAAATCTTAAAATAGAGAGCTTCAATGTTGATAGCGGTGAGCTTGAAGCTACGGGCACCGTTCACGCGGTAGTCTATATGGCGAGCGAAAATACCGGCGGCGGATTTTTATCACGCCTTTTCAGATAGTATGTGGGAAATCAGTGTAAGCGGTCAAGCGGTATCGTGCCTTTATTCACTTGCTCTCGGCGCAATTCTTTGCGTTTTTTACGATTTTTTCAGGGCACTCCGCAAGGTCGGCATAAATTCTTATCTGTCTGTGTTTATAGGCGATATGCTGTTTTGGCTTTGCAGTACAGTTGTAGTTTTTCTCTTCCTTGTCAGCGTAACCAACGGCGAGATGCGAGGCTACATATTGTTTTTTTGTCTTGTGGGCTTTATAATTTATAGATTTACAGTCGGTAGATTGCTTTTTAATGTAACTGCTTTTTTCCTGTCATTTATCCTTAAATTTTACAAAAGGACTGTTGATATAATTGCCGTTGCTTGCACAAATATAATGAGAGGATTGAGAAAGGCTTTCGGCGGAATTTCAAGAATATTTTTTCGCATATTTAAAAATATAAAAAAAGTCTTGAAAAATATGTATAGTATGTTATATACTAAGAAAGATAAAAGTAAATTGGAGTATGATGTGAATGAGTAATAGCGGTAAGCGCTCAAAAAGCATTATAGTACGGCTTATTGTTCTCTTTGCGGCGAGTTATATGGTTATAACTTTGATAGGCCTTTACAGAGAACTTTCCGAGAGCCTTAATAAGCTCACAGAGCTTAAAGCTACTCTTGCAAGTGAACAAATTCAGATTGAAGAATATAAAACATTGCTCAGTGATGGCTCTCACGCCGATATTATTGAAAAGGCTGCGAGGGAGAGGCTCGGCTTTGTTTACTCAAATGAAGAGGTATATGTTGATATTTCAGGCAATTAAAAGTATTTATATCAGGAGGACCGCTTAAATTTATGCAGTTTAAAGAAGGCGACATCGTAGAAGGCAAGGTTACGGGAATAACCAAATTCGGAGTTTTTGCCGATATAGGTGAAGGCGTTTCGGGTATGGTTCATATTTCCGAGATTTCGCGTACATATGTAAACGATATCAATGATTTTTTGAAGATAGGCGATACTGCAAAGATGAAAATTATTTCCATCGGGGAAGATGGGAAGATTGCACTCAGCATTCGCAGGGCTTTGCCGGATGAGGTCAAACCTAAAAGGGAGAAAAAGCCTTATACTCCCAAAGCTCCTTCAAAACCCGATAGCTCGTATGTTTGGGAGGCTGATACAACGGCTCCTACGAGTTTTGAGGAAATGATGAGCAAATTTAAGCAGCGTAGCGATGAAAAAATTTCCGATTTAAAAAGAAAAAATCCCGAAGCTCGTCGTACAAAACGGGGAGCAGGCGGCAGATAAACTGTGGCGGTGCGCTTTTGCGCTCTGCCTTTTTGTTATGGAGAGGGTTATGAGAGAAATAGATGTTTCGGTTGTGCGTGATACGGTAAGCAGGTTGTGTGTTAAAGCAAATAAAGTATTGCCAAAGGATTTGTCAAGCCGTATAAAAAATGCGGTATCCTTTGAGGATACGCCCACATCAAAATCAGTGCTTTCCGATATATATCGGAATTTGATTGATGCCAAGGAGCTCGATATACCGATATGCCAGGATACAGGTATGGCTATTGTGTTTTTAGATATCGGTCAGGATGTTCATTTTACGGGTGGGGATTTGTATTCAGCCGTAAATGAGGGCGTTGCTATCGGATACTGCGAGGGGCTTTTGAGAAAATCAATCGTATCAGACCCAATTCGCCGGAAAAACACGGATGATAATACACCTGCGGTTATACATACAAGGATTGTGCCCGGCGAAAAGGTTACGGTAACGGTTGCGCCAAAGGGCTTCGGCAGTGAAAATATGAGTAAAATTTATATGCTCACCCCGGCGGACGGTGAGGGGGGCGTGATTTCCGCCGTAATCAAGACGGTAAAGGACGCAGGCTCCAAGCCCTGTCCGCCGATAGTGGTGGGCGTAGGAATAGGCGGAGATTTTGAAAGCTGTGCGCTACTGTCAAAACGGGCTCTTATAAGAAGCACAGATGAGAAAAATCCGGATGAATACTATGCAAAACTCGAAGATGTTATGTTAAACGAGATAAATAAGCTCGGTATCGGGCCGCAGGGCTTTGGCGGTAAAACCACCGCGCTTAAAGTAAATATAGAAACCGCTCCTACACATATTGCGGGATTGCCGGTAGCCGTTAATATCGGTTGCCATGTTACAAGACATTTAACAGCGGAGATTTGACCTTATGGATGAAAAATATAACTTAATTGCTCCAACGCTTTTCGGGATTGAAGGTATCGCGGCTGATGAGTTCAGGCGAATGGGGTTTGAAAATGTTACCTCTCAAAACGGGCGCGTTTTATTGGAGGGTAACGGCAATATGCTCGCCCGTGCCAATATTTGTTCCCGCTTTGCCGAGCGTATTTTGATAAATGTGGGTGTTTTCAGCGCCACGAGCTTTACTGAACTTTTTGACGGCGTTAAAAAGCTCGAATGGGAAAGATATATCGGTAAAGAAAACGCCTTTCCCGTGACGGGTTCCAGCATAAATTCGGTGCTTTACAGCATACCTGATTGCCAGTCGATAATTAAAAAGGCTATTGTGGACAGGCTCTCGTCAAAATATAAGATAAGTTGGTTTGAAGAAACCGGTGCTGAGCTGAGGATCAGGTTTACAATTATAAAGGATGAAGTTACCCTGATGATAGATACTTCGGGGGAGGGACTTCATAAGCGCGGGTACAGAAAACATTCAAACGATGCTCCTTTAAAGGAAACTCTTGCCGCAGCTATGTGTGATCTTGCACGGATATATCCCGATACGAAGCTCTATGATCCGTTTTGCGGAAGCGGCACAATACTTATTGAATCGGCTCTTATGGCAACCAAGCGTGCCCCGGGACTTAACAGGTATTTTGCGGCTGAAAGATTTGATTTTCTTGCCCCGAATGTTTGGCGCCTCGAGCGCACACGCGCACAGGATAATATTATCCACAATGTCGATTTCAAGGCGGTGGGCTTTGATATTGATGAGTCTTGCGTTGAGCTTACATTGGCAAACGCCAAAAAAGCCGGTGTGGAAAAATATGTAAAAGCAAGCATAGGCGATATTAAAAATTTTAAAACACCTGATGAGCGTTTGCTCGTTATAACAAATCCTCCCTATGGTGAACGCCTTTTGGATGTTAAGGCGGCTGAGGAGCTTTACAAAATAATGGGTGAGCGTTTTGATGAAAAGGCAGGGAAAAAGTATTTTGTAATAAGTCCGCACGATGAGTTTGAAAAGATTTTCGGCAGACCTGCGGATAAGCGCAGAAAGCTATATAACGGTATGATAAAATGTCAACTGTTTATGTATTTTAAAAATAAGGCGTGAGAAAATGAAATATTTATTCATTATAAATCCTACGGCGGGCAAGGGAGATAAGCAACAGGGAATAATAGACTCTGTAAATCGGTATTTCAAGGATAAGAATGAGGATTACGAGATTTATATTACATCTGCCGCAGGAGATGCCAAAAGTAAAGCCGCTTCCGCCGCACAATCGGGTGAGGAGCTTACAGTGTTTGCCTGCGGCGGTGAGGGTACTGTCTTTGAGGTTTTAAACGGCATAGTAGGCTTTGATAATGTAAAGCTCGGGGTTATACCCTGCGGCTCCGCAAATGATTTTTTAAAGTTTTTTGAAAGCAGTGAGCCTTTCTCTGATATTGCCGAGCAAATCGGCGGTACCGCCGTGCTTACGGATATAATCAAGGCAAACGAATATTACTGCATAAACGGTTGCTCTGTCGGAATGGATGCTGTTGTGGCGCGCGATATGATTATCTTTAAAGATTGGCGCGGTGTTTCCGGCAGTATGGCATATAAGCTGGCGGTTATTAAAACCTTTTTCGGAAAAATCGGCGTGAATATAAACCTCTCGGTTGACGGGTCCGCTGCCGAAAACGAAAACTGTCTTTTTGCGGTTATCGCCAACGCGCCTTACTACGGCGGAGGTTATAAAAGCGCACCTGATGCCAATCCTTTTGACGGTGTGCTCAATTTTACCAAGGTAAAAACGATTTCAAAGCTGAAGGTTCCGAAGTTTTTATCCCTTTACGAAAAAGGGCTTCATTCCTCTCTTGACTATGCCGAGTTGAGAAACTGTAACAGTATGGAGTTTACCTCTGAAAAACCCGTACCTGTTAATCTTGACGGCGAGATTATAGAGAGTAATCATATGAAATTCAGCATAATAAAGGGCGGAGTAAATTTCGTTTTACCGAGGTCTGTTTTTGAAAATATTAAGAATTCGTTAAAAGTTTTTGACTTTACTTGACTTTTACAAAAAAGTGGATATAATAGGTAATTGTAAAGAATATTATTTTAGTGTTTGGAGGAATTTTTATGACACTGAAACCGTTAGCTGACAATGTAGTTATCAAGGCTACAGAGGCTGAACAAACAACAAAAAGTGGGATTGTGCTCACTTCCGCATCTAAGGAAAAACCGCAGATAGCCGAAGTTGTAGCGGTAGGTCCCGGCGGTATGGTAGATGGAAAAGAGGTATCTACCAAATGCATAAAAGTAGGTCAGAAGGTGGTTGCCGCAAAGTATGCCGGCACAGATATCAAAATTGACGATGAAGAATACACAATTCTTCATATTTCCGATATTTTGGCTATTGTTGAATAATTGGAGGTCTTGACTTATGGCAAAGAATATTATTTTCGGTGAGGACGCACGAAAAGCTCTGCAAGAGGGCGTAGATAAGCTCGCAAACGCAGTTAAGGTTACATTAGGTCCTAAGGGCAGAAATGTTGTTCTTGATAAAAAATACGGCTCACCGCTTATCACTAATGACGGTGTAACTATCGCTAAGGAAATCGAGCTTGATGACCCGTTTGAAAATATGGGCGCTCAGCTTGTAAAGGAAGTATCGGTTAAAACTAATGACGCCGCGGGTGACGGTACTACTACCGCTACCGTTCTTGCTCAGGCTATGATTGCCGAGGGTATGAAGAATGTTGCCGCAGGCGCTAACCCGATGATAGTTAAAAAGGGTATAAAAACGGCGGTTGATACCACTGTCAGCACTATCGTTAAAAACTCAAAGAAGGTTTCCGGCAGTGATGATATAGCCCGTGTTGCTACCGTATCGTCAGGTGATGATGTAATCGGTAAGCTCATTGCCGAGGCTATGGAAAAGGTTTCGGCGGACGGTGTAATTACCGTTGAAGAGTCAAAAACTGCTGAAACATATTCCGAAGTGGTTGAGGGTATGCAGTTTGACCGCGGATATATCACTCCGTATATGGTTACCGATTCGGATAAAATGGAAGCGGTAATTGATGATGCTCTCATTCTTATAACAGATAAGAAAATATCTAACATTCAGGAAATCCTGCCGCTTTTAGAGCAGATAGTTCAGTCGGGCAAGAAGCTCGTCATCATAGCCGAGGATATCGAGGGGGAGGCACTTTCCACCCTTATTGTCAATAAACTTCGCGGAACATTCACCTGCGTTGGTGTTAAGGCCCCCGGATTTGGTGACAGAAGGAAGGAAATGCTCCGTGATATAGCCGTTCTCACAGGCGGTGAGGTTATATCCGAGGAATTGGGCCTTGAACTTAAAGATACCACTGTTGAACA
Source organism: Oscillospiraceae bacterium (assembly GCA_902796165.1). Classification (GTDB taxonomy): domain Bacteria; phylum Bacillota; class Clostridia; order Oscillospirales; family Acutalibacteraceae; genus UBA737. The sequence continues at coordinate 19,009 of CADBOD010000049.1, forward strand.
GTTGGGTCGTGCCCGTCAGGTAAAAATCACAAAGGAAAATACCATTATTGTTGACGGCGCCGGAGATAAGGATGATATTAAAGACCGCGTAGCGCAGATCAGAAATCAGCTCGCAACTACAACATCCGAGTTTGATAAAGAAAAACTCCAGGAGCGCCTTGCAAAGCTCGCAGGCGGTGTTGCGGTTATAAAGGTCGGTGCGGCTACCGAAATTGAAATGAAGGAGAAAAAGCTCCGCATCGAGGATGCTCTTGCGGCTACTAAGGCGGCAGTTGAAGAGGGTATCGTTGCAGGCGGCGGAGTTGCTCTTCTTAATGCTATTCCCGAAGTTAAAAAGCTCGCGGAAAAGGCGCAGGGTGATGAAAAGACCGGCGTTAATATCGTTCTTAAATCTCTTGAAGCGCCTATCCGTCAGATAGCTTATAACGCAGGCATCGAGGGCTCGGTTATAGTTGATAAAATCTTAAACAGCGGCAAGAACAACTACGGCTTTAATGCCTATGATGAAACATACGGCGATATGATGGATGCCGGTATCGTTGATCCTACAAAGGTTACCCGTTCAGCACTTGAAAATGCCGCAAGTGTAGCGGCTATGGTGCTCACAACCGAGAGCCTTGTAGCTGATAAAAAAGAGGATGCCGCCGCGGCAAATGCCGCAGCAGCCGCAGCAGCGGCACAAGCCGGTGGAATGTACTGATCAGATTTCAGATAACAGATGTCAGACGGCAGACAATAGATACGGCGAGGGGAAAACCCTCGCCGTTATTTTTGTGTTTTTATGCTCCCTTTTGCTTGACAATTTTTTTGGTTAAGGTATAATAAAAATATATTGTTTTTGGAGGATCGATATGGCAGTTTTAGTTACCGGCGGTGCAGGGTACATAGGAAGCCACACCTGCGTTGAGATGTTAAATAGCGGATATGATGTTGTGGTTATTGATAACCTCGATAACAGCAATAAAAAATCTCTTGACAGAATTGAAAAAATAACAGGCAAAAGCCTTAAATTCTATGAGGCTGATGTTCGTGATAAGTCAGCGCTTAAAAGGATATTTACGGAGAATGAAATCGAGGCGGTTATCCACTTTGCCGGTCTTAAAGCGGTAGGTGAGTCGGTTAAAAAACCGATAATGTATTATGATAATAACCTCGAAAGCACTATTTCTCTCGTTGAGGTTATGAATGAGTTTGGCGTTAAGAAAATAGTGTTTTCTTCTTCTGCTACGGTCTATGGTGTTACAAAGGAAATGCCGCTTAAAGAGGGTATGCCTACCGGCGCGATAAACCCTTATGGCAGAACAAAGTTATTTATTGAGCATATACTTCGCGATATATTTGTATCGGATAACGATTGGTCAATAGCCCTTCTTCGCTACTTCAATCCCATAGGCGCTCATAAGAGCGGTACAATCGGTGAAGACCCCAAGGGCATACCGAATAACCTTATGCCTTACATAGCACAGGTAGCAGTTGGAAGACTTGAAAAGCTCCATGTGTTCGGTAATGATTATAAAACGCCTGACGGTACGGGTGTGCGTGATTATATCCATGTGGTTGATTTGGCACTCGGTCATGTTAAAGCGGTTGAGTGGGCACTTAAAAATAAGGGTTGTGAGGAAATCAACCTCGGCACCGGCAAGGGAACTACCGTATTAGAGCTTCGCGCAGCGTTTGAAAAGGCTTCCGGCATAGAAATACCGTATGTAATTGACCCGAGAAGACCGGGAGATCCGGATGAGGTTTATGCGGATGCTACCAAGGCTAAGGAGCTTTTGGGTTGGCAGGCACAACGCGGTATTGACGAAATGTGTGAAGATACATGGCGTTGGCAGAAAAACAATCCTAACGGTTACGAAAACTAAATAAATATGCCCTCTTGCGAGGGCAAATATCCGCCCGTGGCGCAGCTGGATAACGCAGCAGATTCCGATTCTGAAGACCGGGGGTTCGAATCCCTTCGGGCGGGCCA
>CADBOD010000050.1 GCA_902796165.1 Oscillospiraceae bacterium
CTTTGCCTGAGCACTAACAGTAGTTAAAGTAAAGGTTTTATCACCGTTTAACTTTGTCCAACCCTCAATAGTATCGCAGTTGGTAACAACGGTATCAATAATCTTAACTGCGGGTTCTTCTATTTCTTTACCGGTAACCTTAATGTTATCAAGTCGCGTAACGCCGTTTTGCGACACACTGTTTATAAAAGTATTCTCACTTGTACAGTAACGGAATGCGGTAAGTGCCGTGGCATCAAAATTACGATTAACCCTGGCGTTATCAAATGGTGCTTTGAGGTGTGCCCAGTTAGTGTTAATAGTTGTTACCTCTAAATCATCAAAGCGGAAAATAAGTGAATTACTTTGATTGTCTGTAGGACTATTACTGTTTGAGAAAAAACGAACATATCCTTCTTCTGCATAGGCGGTTAAAACCTCATTTATGCCATTTGCACCGGTGTAGCATACATCCCACTCAATAGCGGTGTAATCGGAAACATCAACAGCCTCAGGAAATTCATAATAAGCCTTAAAAAAGCCATATCCTGTATTTGCTGCAATTGCGCCGTCATCACTCTGCGCCTGTGCCTTTTCAGAAGTAATTGTGAGTGGGTTATCCGGCATACCGTTCAATTTTGTCCATCCGTCTGTTGTATCACAAGCGCAAATAATCAACTCGCCTGACGATTCAGCAGATACCGGAATAACAAGACTGATATTAGCAATAGCACATACTACCAGTGCTAATACTAATACTAATGATAAAAGCTTTTTCATAAATTTTGCCTCCGTTTAATATAAATTTGTATTAAATTATACAAATATTATAACACTACTTAGCAAAATAGTCAAACAAATTTTACTAAGTAGGCAATAAAAATGCGCGACGGAAAAACCGTCGCGCTATCGCATATCAGATATGTAATACTACTTGCTTAATATGCAACGCCCTGGGCAAGCATAGCTTCTGCCACTTTTTCAAAGCCTGCAATATTAGCACCGGCAACAAGATTATCCTTCTTGCCGTATTTCTCAGCTGCATTGTAAGCGTTGTGGAAAATATTTACCATAATTCCTTTCAGCTTCGCATCAACCTCTTCAAAGGTCCAACTGTAACGCATTGAGTTCTGGCTCATTTCAAGTGCGCTTGTTGCAACACCGCCGGCATTAGCGGCCTTAGCAGGTGCAAACAGTACACCGGCTGACTGGAACGCGGCAACAGCTTCGGGAGTAGAAGGCATATTAGCTCCCTCGCCTACTGCCATAACACCGTTAGCTATGAGCGCCTTTGCGCTATCCTCGTTGATTTCATTCTGAGTAGCGCAAGGAAGAGCAATATCGCATTTAACAGTCCAAATACCGCTGCAACCCTCGTGATACTCAGCGCCGCTTACACGGTTTACATACTCTTTAATTCTACCGCGTTCAACTTCCTTGATTTGCTTAACAACATCAAGGTTGATGCCGTTTTTATCAACTATATATCCGTTGGAATCGGACATTGCAACAACTTTACCGCCAAGCTCGGTTGCCTTCTGATTAGCATAGATAGCAACATTGCCCGAACCGGAAATAACAACAGTTTTACCCTTAAAGCTATCGTTTTTCATACAATTAAGCATTTCTTCAACAAAATAGCAAAGACCAAAGCCGGTAGCCTCTGTACGAGCAAGAGAACCGCCGTATGTTAAGCCCTTACCTGTAAGAACGCCGGTAAACTCATTGCGAAGGCGCTTATACTGTCCATACATATAGCCGATTTCACGGGCACCAGTACCAATATCGCCGGCAGGTACATCTGTATCAGCACCGATGTGCTTAGAAAGTTCTGTCATAAAGCTCTGGCAAAAACGCATAACTTCCATATCGGATTTGCCCTTAGGGTCAAAATCACTACCGCCTTTACCGCCGCCGATAGGAAGCGATGTAAGACTGTTTTTAAATATCTGCTCAAAGCCTAAAAACTTGATTACAGATGCATTAACAGACGGATGAAGCCTGATACCGCCCTTATAAGGACCTATTGCAGAGTTGAACTGAACTCTGAATCCGCGGTTTACATGAACTTTACCTTCATCGTCAACCCACGGTACGCGGAAGAAAATCTGACGCTCCGGCTCAACGATACGCTCTAAAATACCGTTTTGCTCGAGGCGCGGATTTGCCTCAACGACAGGCTCTAAGGATTCAAGAACCTCATATACTGCCTGCAAAAACTCTTTTTCACCTGGGTTGCGCGCTTCAACGCCTGCGTAAACTCGGTTTAAATACTCTGATTTGAACATTATAATCACCCCTGATTAAAAATTATATTTTAGAATACTACTTTTGGATTTATCTGTCAATAAAAAATTCGAGTTTTTTAAAAAAAAATTATATTTGTCCACTGAGAACAAACAAAAGTCTGTTTTTGCTTGACAAGCGTAGCTTTTTAGACTATTATGTATATAAAGCGTTGATAAGGACAGTAGTTTTTTAAAATTGGTTTTAAGCGAGTGTCGGGCGGTGTGAGCGGCGCATCAATTAAAAAACGAATACCACCTTTGAGCGTCATGGGTAGCAACATGGCCGTTTAGTCGCGTTAAGACTTTTAAGTGCCGGATTTCCGGAATGCGGGTGGAACCGCGGAGTTAAAGTTTACTTCGTCCCTATTTTGTGGGCGAAGTTTATTTTTTTGGAGGGTAAAATATGAAAATTGTTTTTAAGGACGGTACAGTTTCAGAGGCTACCGCAGAACAAGAGCTTGAAGTATTGCGCCATACAGCGGCGCATATATTGGCTCAGGCGGTTAAAAGATTATATCCTGATGCTATGTTTGGTTACGGACCGGCAACAGATAAGGGCTTTTACTATGACATTGATTTAGGTGATGTTAAGCTCACTGATGATGATTTGCCGGCTATTGAAGCAGAAATGAAAAAAATAGTTAAAGAAAACCTGCCGGTTAAGCCTTTTATATTGCCGCGCGATGAAGCTATTAAGCTGATGAGTGACCGAGGCGAAAAATATAAGGTTGAGCATATCGGTGATTTGGCGCCTGATGAAATCATCAGCTTTTATCAACAGGGCGAGTATATAGATATGTGCGTAGGTCCGCACCTTACCTATACAAAGGCGCTAAAAGCCTTCCACCTTACTGCCGTTTCAGGAGCATACTGGAAAAACGACCAAAGCAATAAGATGCTCACAAGAATTAACGGTGTTGCGTTCTCAACGCAAGAACAACTTGCGGAATATGAAGTACAGCTTAAAGAAGCAAAAGCGCGTGACCATAGAAAAATCGGTAAAGAAATGCACTTGTTTATGACCGATGATTTAATAGGTAAAGGTCTTCCGATGTTTTTGCCAAAAGGCTACACAATATGGCAGGAGCTTGAAAATTATATAAAAGAAAAAGAGCGTATGCTCGGTTATCGCCATGTTCTTACTCCTTGTGTCGGTACTGTTGACCTTTATCATACAAGCGGTCACTGGGAGCATTACAGAGAAAATATGTTCCCTGTAATGGATGTTGAGGGTGAACAGTTTGTACTTCGCCCTATGAACTGCCCGCATCATATGATGATATACGCAAATCAAATGCATTCCTACCGTGATTTGCCTATAAGAATAGGAGAAATAGCACACGATTTCCGTTTCGAGCCAAGCGGAACATTAAAAGGTATTGAGCGCGGTCGCCATTTCTGCCAGAATGACGCTCACCTTTTCGTAACACCTGAGCAAATCAAAAGCGAGGTAAGCCAGGTAGTTGATTTGATTTTTGATGTATATAAAGATTTCGGAATAACTGATTACCGCTGTGTACTCTCACTTCGTGACCCTGACGATAAGGTTAAGTATCATCAGGATGATGAAATGTGGGAGCATGCGGAAAGTGCACTTCGTGAGGTGCTCACAGAGCTTGGCATTGAGTTTACTGAGGAAATCGGTGAGGCAGCGTTTTACGGGCCTAAGCTCGATGTAAATGTTCATCCGGCTGTTGGTGCTGAATATACACTTTCAACCTGCCAGCTCGATTTCTGCCTGCCTGCTAAATTTAATTTGACCTATGTTGATAAAGACGGCAGTAACAAAACACCTGTGGTGTTGCACAGAGCCATTCTCGGCAGTCTTGACAGGTTTATAGCATATTTAATCGAAGAAACCAAGGGTGTGTTCCCTGTTTGGTTATCACCGCTTCAAGCGAAAGTTTTGCCGGTATCCGAAAAAAGCCTTGAATATGCCGAAGAGGTTTACAGCATTCTCAAAAACGAGGGTATCCGTGTAGAGCTTGATGACCGCAACGAAAAAATCGGTTATAAAATAAGGAGTGCGCGCCAGGAGGATAAGGTTCCATATATGTTGATACTCGGCGCACAGGAAATTGAAAGCAAAACAGTTTCGGTCAGAAGCAGAGATACTGATGAAACCGAAACTATGCCGCTTGATAAATTTATAGAGATACTTAAATGCAGAATAAAGGAAAGAAAATAAGTTTATAAAAAAATACTGCTCCGAATTTGTCGGGGCAGTTTTTTTGTTGATATTACTCGAAAGTTGTGATAAAATCAACTATATTGCTATATAGGGTGATTTTTTGAATCAAGAGGTTAATACTAAAACGCTTAGAATTATAGTTGTAGTCTTTGTTGCTGCTTGCACTATCCTTGCGGTTTTATTACCGCTTGTCCTTTTTCACGGAAAGATTTCAGGCAACAGCAGTAGTAGCGAAGCCTCAATTATTTTTGATTCTACAATAATTGAGGAAGAAGTATTTGAGTTGCCTGCCGAAGAAGTTGCA
>CADBOD010000051.1 GCA_902796165.1 Oscillospiraceae bacterium
CCCGGAAGACTACCGGGTTGATAGGCAGCAGGTGTAAGCGCGGTGACGCGTGTGCCAGGCTGTACTAATAGACCGAGGGCTTGACCTTCTTCGATTCTCTTCGCATTTCCTTTGTTCGGTTTTCAGGGAATGATAAAAGCACGGTTTATACCGTGCTTTTTTGTTGAGAAAATGTTTATATTGCCGGAGGAAATAATGAAAACATATAAAAACGAAGCGTTTGACGAAGAGCGGGCGCTATACGGTAAGCAGGATATTGAGCTTTATTCCTGCCGGTTTGACGGCCCGGCGGACGGCGAAAGCGCGATTAAAGAGTGCAAAAATGTTTTGACGGACAGTTGTGTTTTCAACCTCAGATATCCCTTTTGGCATAATAGCGGAGTAGTTATAAGGAATTGTGAGATGACCTCTCTTTGCAGGGCGGCGCTTTGGTATTCGGCGGATATCAGAATTTCCGGTTCTTCGCTTCACGGTATAAAGGCACTCAGGGAATGCGCCGATATAAAAATCGACAACTGCGATATAAAGTCCCCTGAGTTCGGCTGGTATAACAAAAATGTTGAGATTGCAGACAGTTGCGCCGAGGGCGAATATTTTATGATGCGCTCCGAAAATCTTCGTTTTGAAAATTTCAAATTGCTCGGCAAATATTCTTTTCAGTATATTACCAATTCGGTTTTTGAAAACTGTCAGCTTGATACAAAGGACGCTTTCTGGCACGCTGAAAATGTTGTGATAAAAAACAGCGTTATAAAGGGTGAATACCTCGCGTGGTACTGTAAAAATGTGACATTTGAAAACTGCACCATTATCGGCACGCAGCCGCTTTGCTATTGCGAGGGGCTAAGGCTTATAAACTGCAAAACACAAAACGCCGATTTGGCTTTTGAAAAATCCGATGTGAAAGCGAAAATAATCGGCGGTATTCAAAGCGTGAAAAATCCGAAAAGCGGAAGCATCACAGCTGAGGAAATCGGCGAGATAATTGTTGATGACGAAAACTGTGACTGTGTGATAAGCACAAAGAAAATTTAAAAAAACCGCTTTTGGAGTTGACAAAGGCGGTTTTTTGCACTACAATAGTTAGCGAAAGCTAACTCGGTGCGGCACTGCACCTTAAACGGAGGATTTTATGAATAAGATAACTGTTAAAATTGAGGGAATGATGTGCGGAATGTGCGAGGCGCATATCTGCGATACGATAAGGCGCGAGTTCGGTGAAGCTAAAAAGGTTAAAGCATCGAGAAAAAACGGCGAGGCAACATTTCTTTTTGACGGGGAAATAGACGAACAAAAGCTGAAAAAAGCCATAAGCGATACCGGATACACCTTTGTTTCCGCCGAAACCGAGCCGTATAAAAAGCGAGGACTTTTCGGATAAGAAAAAATCTTAAAATCCGATTGGGCGCTTTGCGGATTTGCAGGGCGCCTTTAAAATTAAATGAATAATAAAATCGAATTGTAAATATAAAATTATTGAATATTTATGCTTTGTAGTGTATAATGTTTAAATAAAATCAAGGGGTGATTGTATGGCTTATTACAAGACATCTGTTAAGGCGTCTCTCTATATGGTTTACCTTTTTGCCGTGCTGCTTGCCGCGGCGGCAGTTGCCTTGCCTTTTATAGTTACTTGGTATGTTGAGGAAAAAGGACGCGATGCTACCCTTCCGGCGACGATTATGCTGACCTGCTATCCGTGTTTACCTTTTGCCGCGGCAATTCTTATATCGTTAAGGCGCCTGCTTGTGAATATGCTTTCAGGGCTTGTTTTGGGTGATAAAAACCTGAATTTGCTCAGAGCCGCGAGCATCGCCTGCTTTGCAGTTACAGCGATAACGGTGGCGGCAGGTAGGCAGTATAAGCCGTTTTACATAATCGCTTTGGCTGCCGCCGGTTGCGGACTTACCTTTTTGGTTGTAAGAGCCGTTTTCGGTATGCTTTTAGGCGAACAAAGGGAAAAGGATTTAGAGGAGATAAAGGAAACATTATGAAAAAAACCGTAATTACAGTAATAGGAAAAGACAGATGCGGCTACATAGCCTCGGCGAGTGCTATTTGTGCCCAAAGCAATGTTAATATAGTGGATATCACACAGTCAGTCCTGGAAGATATGTTTGTAATGGTAATGCTGGCGGATATATCGGGATTAAACTGCACCTTCGGTGAGTTTTCGGATAAGATGCGTGCCTTCGGTGAAAAGGAAGGCCTTGATGTAAGAGTTATGCACGAGGATATTTTTAACGCAATGCACCGCATTTAAAAGGGGAAAAAATGATAAACTTAAATGATATAATGGAAACCGTGACGATGATAAGTCACGAAAATCTCGATATCCGCACAATTACTATGGGCATTTCCCTGCTTGACTGCGCTGATAGCGATATCGATAAATCCTGCGAAAAGATATATAAGAAAATCACTGAAAAGGCAGGAAAACTTGTAAGCGTGGGCGAGGAAATCGAACGGGAATACGGCATACCCATAATAAACAAGCGCATTTCCGTAACGCCGATAGCTATGTTGGTTGCCGTTTCGGGCGGCGACCCGGTGAAGTATGCGAAAACCCTGCAACGCGCGGCGGAGAGCACCGGCGTAAACTTCATAGGCGGATTTTCGGCTTTGGTTCACAAGGGATTTTCGGCAGGCGATAAGGCGCTTATCGAGGCAATCCCTGAGGCGCTTTCGGCAACGGAAAATGTTTGCGCGAGCGTGAATATTGGCTCCACAAAATCGGGTATAAATATGGATGCCGTACGCCTGTTAGGCGAGGTTGTGCGGCGCGCGGCGGAGATTACCGAGGATAGAGATTGCATAGGCCCCGCAAAATTGGTGGTTTTTTGTAACGCTCCTGAGGATAATCCCTTTATGGCAGGCGCTTTTCACGGCGTAGGCGAACCGGATTGCGTAATAAATGTAGGCGTGTCAGGTCCCGGCGTTGTGGCTTCGGCACTTAAAAAGTGTGACGGTGATTTGGGCGAGGTAGCAGAGGTTATAAAGCGCACCGCCTTTAAGATAACCCGTATGGGTCAGCTTGTGGGAACCGAGGCGTCACGGCGGCTCGGCGTGCCCTTCGGTATAGTGGATTTGTCTCTGGCTCCCACCCCTGCCGTGGGTGACTCGGTAGCTCATATACTCGAAGAAATGGGACTTGATGTTTGCGGTACGCACGGCACCACCGCGGCGCTTGCGCTTCTTAACGACGCGGTTAAAAAAGGCGGCGTTATGGCTTCTTCATCGGTGGGCGGTCTTTCAGGCGCCTTTATACCCGTATCGGAGGATGCCGGAATGATAGCGGCGGCGCGCTCAGGCGACCTTAAAATAGAGAAGTTAGAGGCGATGACGGCGGTATGCTCCGTCGGCCTTGATATGATAGTGATACCCGGCGATACGCCTGCCGAGGTTATATCGGCAATAATTGCGGATGAAGCGGCAATAGGTATGGTAAACTCGAAAACCACCGCGGTAAGAGTGATTCCGGCTATCGGCAAGAGTGAGGGCGAGGAGCTCAGCTTCGGCGGTCTTTTGGGCGAGGGCCCTGTAATGCCCGTAAACCTTAAAAGCAGTCCTAAAAGGTTTATCGAGCGCGGCGGCAGAATACCGGCGCCACTGCAAAGTTTAAAGAATTAACACAGTTAATTTTTTAAACAGATATCAGACGGTAGGTGTGCCTTACGGCACAAAATATAAAGTGCCTGCGGCGCATATAAATTTACTTGACAATGCTCGCCGTCGGTGGTATAATGACCGCATATTAAAAGGCGATGATACAAGAGAAGTAACCGCTTTACGGCGCAAAGTGAGTAAGGGGCAGTGGAAACCTTACCGTACGAAAACGGCGAATAACACTTGTTAGCCGCAATCCGAAAAGAGCTTTCTTAGTAGGTGCGCCGGGGCTGTCCCGTTACAGGCAGTAGCAGTTTTGGCTGTAAGAGAGGCCGTTTTCGGCAAATCGGGTGGCACCGCGAATAGAATTTAACGCTATTCGTCCTGATAACAGGGCGAATGGCGTTTTTATATTATAAAGCATTAAGCGGAGGAATAAAAATGAAGCACATTGATATTTATGAGATTATGACTAATGCCGGACTTATCGGCAAAAGCGTTACCGTATGCGGCTGGGTACGCACCTCGCGCGACTCTAAAAATATGGCTTTTTTAGAGCTTAATGACGGTACCACGCTTAAACATTTGCAGGTTGTAATAGACAAAGGAATAATGAGCGACATTTCGGAATATATGAAATTGGGCACCTCTTTAAAGGTTGAGGGCGAGCTTGTAAAATCAGTGGTTGCCGCCGATAGCGTTGAGGTAAACGCCGAGAAAATTACCGTGTTGGGCGAGTGTCCGCCGGAGTATCCGCTTCAAAAGAAAAGGCACACGCTCGAATACCTGCGTACCATACCGGCGCTTCGTGTTCGTACAAACACATTTAACGCGGTGTTCAGGGTGCGCTCGGTTGTTTCCGCCGCTATCCACGAATACTTTACTTCAAAGAGATTTACCTATGTTCACACACCGCTTATCACAGCTTCGGACTGTGAGGGAGCAGGCGAAATGTTCCGTGTTACAACACTTGGCTTTGCACCGGAGATAAAATCACAGGAGGAATATGACGAAAAGGACTTTTTCGGCAGAAGAGCCGCGCTCTCGGTTTCCGGCCAGCTTGACGGTGAGGTTGCCGCTATGGCGTTTGGTAAGATTTACACATTTGGGCCTTCCTTCCGCGCGGAAAAGAGTAATACTCAGCGCCATGTTGCTGAGTTCTGGCATGTTGAGCCGGAGGTCGCCTTTGCCGAGCTTCCCGATATTATGGAGCTTGCCGAGGGGCTTATCAAGCATATCATAAGCTCGGTGCTCGAAAAGTGCCCCGAAGAGATGAAGTTCTTTGACGCACATTTTGAAAAGGGACTTATCGATAAGCTCACTTCTGTAAGGGACAACGATTTTGCCGTTATGAGCTACACCGAAGCGATAGAGAAATTGGAAAAGAGCGGTAAAGAGTTTAAGTTCCCGGTATTTTGGGGTTGTGATTTGGCTACCGAGCACGAGCGATATATTTCCGAAGAGGTTTGCAAAAAGCCGGTATTCTTAACCGATTACCCGAAGGAAATCAAGTCCTTTTATATGAAACAGAATGCTGACGGAAAAACCGTTGCCGCCACCGATTTGTTGGTGCCGGGCGTAGGCGAGATAATCGGCGGAAGTGAAAGAGAAGCCGACCTCGATAAACTGCTTAATGCGATGAGGGAAAGAGAAATGAACCTCGATGAGTACGAGGATTATATTGCGCTTAGGCGCTTCGGCTCGGTACCGCACAGCGGTTTCGGTCTTGGACTTGAAAGAATAATTATGTATGTTACGGGTGTTTCAAACATCCGCGATGTAATCCTTTACCCGAGAACATTCGGAAACATTTATTAAGGTGATACTATGTATAAATCAAAATTGGATGTTTTGGAAACTCAGGCGATGATACGGTCGCTCAGGCACAAGTTTGAAGAATGCCTTTGTGATGCGCTTAATCTAAGCCGTGTATCAGCTCCGCTTTTTGTTAAGCGCGGCAGTGGACTTAATGATGATTTAAACGGCGTTGAAAGACCTGTGAGTTTTGATATCTTAGAAACCGGCGAGGTGGTTGAGATAGTTCATTCACTCGCAAAATGGAAGCGAATGGCTCTCGGCCGTTACGGCTTTAAACTCCATACCGGACTTTATACCGATATGAACGCAATCCGCCGTGATGAAACGGTGGATAATATCCACTCTCTTTATGTTGATCAGTGGGATTGGGAAAAGGTGATTTCCCGTGAGGATAGAAACGAGGAATATTTAAGGGATACCGTGCGCCGCATATATGCCGCGGTGCTTTCCTCGGCGGATTATGTTGAGCGCAAATATCCTCAGCTTGATAACTATTTGCCGAGGGATATAACCTTTTTAAGCACATACGAGCTTGAAGAAAAATACCCTGAGCTTACGCCGAAACAGCGTGAAAACGCGGCGGCAAAGGAATACGGTGCAATTTTCCTTTCGAAAATCGGCGGTCGCCTTAAAAGCGGCGAGAAGCATGACGGTCGCGCTCCCGATTATGATGATTGGGAGCTTAACGGCGATATAATCGTGTATAACAGGGTGATAGACGCAGCTTTTGAGATTTCCTCAATGGGTATCAGAGTTGATGAAAAGTCACTTGTTTCCCAGCTCGAAGCGGAAGGCGCCACCGATAGGTTATCCCTGCCTTTCCATAAGGCACTTGTAAACGGCGAGCTTCCGTTTACAATAGGTGGAGGAATAGGGCAGTCACGCCTTTGTATGTTGCTTCTCGGTAAAGCGCACATCGGAGAAGTTCAGGCTTCTATCTGGCCCGAAGCGGAAATCGAAAAGTGTAGGCAAAACGGAATAGAGCTTTTATAATCCAAAAAAATTAACCGGCAGGTTTTCCTGCCGGTTTGTCTTTTATCCTTGCTTTTTAAAAGCCTTTTTAATAAATCTTATCGGGAATGACTGGGCTTGTTAAGGAGCTGCCCAAAAAATCATCGCTTACGGCATAAATTGAAACTCTTGATGAAATGTTGAGAAATCACCGATTTCCTCAACTGTTAAAAAGCCACTCGTTTTCTTTCCTTTCGGTTTATATATCGGATACATTTTCCCCGAGTAATACCGGGGTTTCAAGTCCTGCGGCGGTGTTTTCTAAAAGCTCGGGTAACGGCTTGGTGTTTTCGTCCGTCAGCATTATCACGGTGGAGCCGCCGTATAAAAACATACCC
>CADBOD010000052.1 GCA_902796165.1 Oscillospiraceae bacterium
AAAAAGTTTTTAAATTCTTTTAAAAGCCGTATTGTATTTTTATGTAATATATGGTAAAATACCCTTACAGCTTTTTCAGGACTTTGTTTTTGAAGGAGATATTTTATGAATGTTTTGATACTTTCCTGTAACACGGGACAAGGTCATAACTCAGCCGCCAAAGCAATTAAGGATTATTTTGAAAGCCGCGGTGTTACTTGCAGTATTAAGGACGCTCTTGCTTTTTGGTCTCCCGTAAACTCGGATATAATAAGCAAGGGACATATTTTTATTTACAGAAATATGCCGAAGCTATTCGGCATAGGGTATAAGTTTGAGGAAAATCATCCGCCAAAGGATGATGAAACCTCTATTATGTATGATTTAGTTACCAAAGGTTGCAGAGAGCTTACAATAGAGCTTAAAGAATCGGATTATGACGCCGTCATATGCACACATATTTTTTCCGCTATGATGATGACGAAAATCAGAAAATCCGGTCTTATAGATATCCCCTGCTATCTTGTTGCAACTGATTATACATGCAGCCCCGGCGCAGGAGAAACAGATGTTGACGGGTATTTTATTCCGAGATCTGACCTTGCGGACGAATTTTCCGATTCGGGTATTGACAGGAAAGTTATGATTGCATCCGGCATACCCGTAAATCCCAAGTTCTTTATAAGAAATTCAAGCGAATATGCCAAAGGTATGTTAAAGCTGCCCGAAAACAAAAAAATAGTATTGCTTATGTGCGGAAGTATGGGATGCGGACCGATAAGACAGCTTTGCGAAATACTGCCAAAGGTTATGCCTGATAATTCGCATTTGGTTGCAGTTTGCGGAAATAACCGCCGGCTTTATCATTCGCTTGTCAAAGAGGAAAATCCGAATGTAACCGTTGTGGGTTACACCTCCCGTATGCCAATATATATGGACGCGGCAAGTATCATACTCACCAAACCCGGCGGACTAAGCTCCACAGAGGCGGCGGTAAAGCATCTGCCTATGATATTTATTGACGCCGTACCCGGATGCGAAACAAGAAACCTCAATTATTTTATCTCACACGGTTTTGCAGATACAGCGCAGGGTGCTAAGGCTCTGGCAGGGCTTGTGTGTGACTATCTTAACGATGATAAAAAAACAGAGAAAATTAAAAATCGGCTTAAAGAAAACTTCAACACCTGTGCCGCAGAAGAAATATACAATGTAGTTTGCAAAGGAAATTGATATGAAGCCTATAAGTTATAAGGGGTTTAGATTATCACGGCTTAACGAGCCACAATTCAAGCACATATGGTTTTTACTGTATTGGCTTTTTTACGGAATAGTTTTTTGGACACTTGAACAAGGCGTAAAAATGAATTATCACACAATATGGTGTCCCCTTGATGATAAAATACCGTTTTGTGAATTTTTTGTAATTCCGTATTATTTTTGGTTTTTCTTTATCTTTTGGATAATAATATACGGATTTTTCTACGATATTAAATCATTTAACAAATTCCATATGTTTGTGATACTGACATATTCGATAACACTTGTAATTTACATACTATATCCAAATCAACAGTGTTTAAGACCGCAGGAATACGCGCGAGATAATATTTTTGTTGATATTGCGAAACTGCTTTATTCGTATGATACAAACACAAATGTTTGCCCCTCAATTCATATAATCGGTTCAATGGCGGTTATGTTTACCGCCTGGCACTCAGAGCGGTACAGCACAAAAAAATGGCGAATAGCATTTTTGAGTATGACATTTTTAATATGCCTCTCCCCCCTGTTTTTACGCCAGCACTCAATAATCGATGTGATTTTAGGATTGATAATTTCATTCTTGGCATATCCACTCGTGTTCCGCAAAAAAGAAAAGAAAAATAGCTGATATAAAAAATGCGCTCGGTTTTCCGAGCGCATTTTTTTACCGTTCTTCGCGGAAATACGAAAGTCCCAAAGATGCGGGAGGTTGGTTATTCTTGTTTTTGACAACGCTTGTCATTATAAGAACGAGAACCGTCAAAAGATAAGGAAAAATAGCAAAAATCTTTTGTTTATCGAGTGGAAGTGTTGTCAGCATTGCATCAAGAATGGAAAGTCCGCCAAAAACTATTGAACCAAATGCGGCAAGCAACGGTTTCCACATTGAAGCAATAACCAGGGCGACCGCCATCCAACCAAATGAATCTATCGGAGCCTCGGCAATCTGAGTTCCGCCGGAACGGTCCATAATATAGTAAAGACCGCCGAGACCGGCTATTGCCGAACCTAAAGTTATAAATGTGTACTTATAAAGCGAAACATTTATTCCGACAGCGTCTGCGGTAGCAGGATTTTCGCCTATTGATCTCAAATAAAGACCTCTGCGTGATTTGTTCAAAAATACGGCGCATATTATAGCCACAATAATGGCTATATAGACGAGAATTCCATGAGAAAGAAATATCTGAACAAAAGGATTGGTATTCTTTTCAAGCCCAAAAAGATTTTTGAATGCCGAACTTAATGAAACAAAGAATTTTTGATCATAAATACGCTTTGAAAAGAATTTCATAAATCCGATGCCGAATGTTGTTAAAGTAAGTCCGGTGACATTCTGGTTTGCCTGGAGAGTTACAGTAAGAAAAGAATATAGAAAACCGGCCAGTGCAGCAAACAGCATTGTAAAGATAATTGCAAACAGAACAAGCAACGGTGAACTCACCTTGCCACCAAAGAGATGGACAGCAACAGCGCCCCCTGTGGCACCAATACACATAATTCCCGGGATACCAAGATTAAGATGCCCTGCTTTTTCAGTTAAAATCTCGCCGACACAACCGAAAAGAAAGATAGTTCCCATTCTGATAGCATTTACAATAACAGATGTAAGCATAATCAGTTGCCCTCCTTCTCTGCGTTTATCTCAGACTTTTCCGTCTTTTGATGTTGATGGTTAATTTGAATTTTAAACCGAATAAAGAATTCACAGGCTATGATGAAGAAGAAAATTATTCCAACAACTATATTGGAATAGTCTGTACTGTTGAGTTGGAATTTAGTTGAAATAAATTTTGAACCCGTTTCAAGGAATACAACAAAAAATGATGTAAACAACATTGCAACAGAATCAAAATTAGCAAGCCACGCAACAAGAATAGCCGTAAAACCGAGACCTCCGATTTGCTGATTAACCGTGTGTGAAAGGCAACTTGCATATAAAAAGCCTAAAATACCGCAGAATATTCCGCCGAGAAGCAGAGTTCGGATTATAACTTTTTTAACATTAATGCCAACATATTTTGCCGTATTTACACTTTCTCCAACAAGAGCTACCTCAAATCCATGCTTGGTAAATTTCATATAAACAAACATAAACGCCGTCATTATAATTGAAATAATGATTGGAAGCAAATATTTATTCCCAAGATCCGGCATCCAACCCTTTTGTCCGTTAAGAAGGTTTACTATGCCAAGTGTTCCGGAACCGGTTTTATCCCAAGTGAAAACAAAATAATCAACGGTTGTCAATGCAATATAGTTCATCATAAGTGTAAACAAGGTTTCGTTAGTATTAAAAAATGCTTTGAATATTGCCGGCACCACAGACCATATGCAAGAAACAATAATACTTGCCACAAGCATAATTAAAAGCAACAACCAGTTTTGTATTTGCGGAAATTTAACAGGTAAAAATTTCATACAGGCGATTGAGGCAAGACATCCAACCAGCACCTGCCCATTGGCGCCAAGATTCCAGAATTTCATCTGGAATGCAGGAATAACGGCAATTCCAAACATCAAAAGAAGCGCCGTGTTTTGCAACAGTGTCCAAACATCTATAAAAGCGCCGTCAAACATTGCCGAATATATCGAAAACGGATTTTCGCCGATGAGAATCATACCTAAGATTCCTACAACTATCAGACCTGCAAAAATCGCAATAATGCGAATACCGAGCGATTTACCAAACGAAATCGCATCATTTTTAACGATATGAAATAGAGGTTCTCTGCGTTCAATTTTACTCATAATTATTCCTCCATTTCCTTTTCTGCATTTTTCCATTCTTCTTCCGAAAGATTACTGTCTTTTGCCTTACCGTATTCTTTCAGTTCCGATTTATCAAGAGAGCCGGTCATCATTAAGCCGATTTCTTCTTTTGTGGTCTTTGCGGCATGGACAACGCCCATAACTTCGCCGTGGCAAAGAACCATAATTTTATCACATAGAGCAAGCATAACATCAAGGTCTTCGCCAACAAACAAAATTCCTACACCTTTTTGTTTTTGCTCGTTCAAAATATCATATATCTGATACGAAGAATTAATATCAAGACCTCTTACCGGATATGCCGTAATAATAACATTAGGCCCTGATTCAATTTCACGGCCGACAAGTATTTTCTGAACATTTCCTCCGGAAAGACGCCTTACCGGAGTTTCGGTAGAAGGAGTAACTATTGAAAGTTTATCAATAAGTGCGCTTGCTCTCGCCCTCGCCGATTTACGATCAACAAAAGGACCGTGGCCATCGCCATAGGTTTTCAGCATCATATTATCGGTTATTGAAAACGAGGGTGCAAGTCCCATACCGAGTCTGTCTTCCGGAATAAAACTCATAGAAATACCACGGTTAATAATTTCTCTTGTTGACATTCCCACTATTGAACTTCCATCGTGCATAATGGAACCTGAAGCGATGGGGCGAAGTCCCGCAATCGCTTCGCAGAGTTCTTTCTGACCGCATCCGGTAATACCCGCAACGCCAAGAATTTCACCGCCGCGAATGTAAAAACTCACATCTTTTATCGATGTTGTTCCCACATCCGACTTTACAGTCAGATCACGAATCTCAAGAAGCGGTTTTTTGATTTCTACCGAAACACGATCAATTTTCAGATCAACTTTTTTGCCTACCATCATTTCAGTAAGCATTTTTTCTGAAACTTCACTGGTGTTGACAGTTCCGACATATTCGCCCTTACGCAGAACGGATACTCTATCGGATATCTCCATAACCTCGTTAAGTTTATGAGTTATTATAATAATGGCTTTTCCATCGTTTCTCATCCGCCTTAACACAGCAAAAAGTTTTTCTATTTCCTGCGGCGTAAGAACGGCGGTAGGCTCATCAAGAATAAGTATATCAGCGCCCCTGTAAAGAACCTTTATGATTTCTACCGTCTGTTTTTCCGAAACGGACATTTCGTGTATCTTTTTTTGAGGGTCTATATCAAAACCGTATTTGGAGGCAATCTCCTTAACACGGGAATTTACAACTTTAAGTTTATATGGTTCATTGTTGCCGAGAATAATATTTTCAGCGGCAGTAAAAGTGTCAACCAGTTTAAAATGCTGATGAATCATACCGATTTTATAGCGATATGCATCCTTAGGTGAAGCAATTACAGCAGGCTGACCGTCAATCAGTATTTCCCCTTCATCCGGGAAATAAATACCGGAAATCATATTCATAAGAGTGGTTTTTCCGGAACCGTTTTCACCCAATAACGATAGTATTTCATTTTTATAAAGCGTAAGCGAAACATTCTTGTTGGCAACAACCTTTGTTCCGAAACGCTTAGTTATATTACGAAGTTCAAGAGCAATTTTGTTATTCATTTTCTAACCTCTCTTGGTACCAGATAAAAAGCAGTAAAGCGGGTATGAGCCCGCTTTACTGAAAAGAACCGTTAATTATTAGCCGTAGTTACGATCAAGCAAAGTGATGCCATCAATTTCAACATCGAAATAAGGAGCGGAACGATACTTAGATTCCTCAAATACGCCATCCTTAACAACTTCGGTATCTTTCTCGAATTTCTCATCAGAATCAACATCAGCCTTGTAAGATTCGAGTTTCTTTCCGCCAACGGTGAATGTGGAAGTATCAAATACTTTAAGTGTGCCGGCTTTGAATTCTTCAATAGCCTTATCGATAGCATCCTGTGTACCCTTTGCGGCAACAGCATCGTTGATTTCAAGAAGTTTAACAGAGCCGGACTTAATAGTACCTGTCCAGTCTTTATCAATGGTCTTGCCTTCAACTGTGCAGTTAATCATATATTCATAGTAAGGAGCCCAGTCAATCTTGGAAGAAACAATATAAGTGTTCGGGCCTACATCCTTAGTTGAACCGTTGTAAGAAACATTGGGAACACCGGCAGCTTCGCAAGCCTCAGGTGCACCATAAGAGTCAGCATGCTGGCTTATAAGAACGCATCCGCTGCTTATAAGAGATTCGGCAGCAGCTTTTTCTTTATCATAATCATACCAAGAACCTGTGAACTTAACATTCATCTTAACGCTCGGGCAAACAGATTTTGCACCAAGATAGAAAGAAGAATAACCGGACATAACTTCCGCATAAGTGTAAGCGCCTACATAACCCATAAGGGCTTTATCTTCGGTGATTTTGCCAGCCTCAATCATCTCATTGAGTTTCATGCCGGCAGCAATACCTGCAGCATAACGACCTTCATAGATAGAAGCAAAAGCGTTTGAGAAATTGTCAAGATTAACAGTGTGAGCCTTTGTACCTGTAGCGTGGCAGAATTTAACATCCTTAAACTCTGTAGCAGCCTGAATCATATAGTCTTCATGACCGAATGAATCAGCAAAAACAACTTGGCAACCCTGGTTTACGCATTCTTTTGCTTTATTGTAGCAATCTTCAGACTCATCAACACCGGTGTAAAGAACCAGCTGTTCTTTTTTCATACCGAGATTTTCAAGAGCACGATACATGCCGTCAATAAAGTTTTTGTCGTAGGTTGATGAATCATCGTGAAGCGTAATAAGACCAACCTTAATGTCGAGCAACTTTGAATCACTCGTGGATGTTGTTTCCCCACTACCGCAAGCAACAAGGCTTAAAATCATAGCGATAGCAAGAATTGCGCATAGAATTTTTTTCATTTTTGTTTCCTCCAATTTTTTTAATATGTAAATTTATTTACACCAAATTTATTTTCTGAACTCGATATTCTCCGGGCTCATTTTTTCTATGACGGCAAGGGACTCAACTCTATACCCCTTTCGGCGCAACTCGTCGCCGCCGCCCTGAAAACCTTTTTCGATAGCGCAGGTGCAACCTGCCACCGTTGCTCCTGCCTGATTTACAATATCAATAAGACCGCAAAGCGCCTTACCGTTAGCAAGAAAATCATCAATTATCAAAATCTTATCGCCCGATTTTATATAATCCTCAGGCACAGTTATCAAATAGTCAGTATCGTGCGTATAAGAATGAACCTTAGCGGAAAGCACTTTACCCGATACATTTGAAGTTTTATTCTTTTTGGCAAAAACAACATTCTTGCCCATAACCACACCGGCTGCCACCGCCACCGCAATACCGGAGGCCTCAATGGTGAGGATCTTGGTGATTTCACTGCCTTCATAAAGGCGATTTATTTCTTTCCCCATTTCAAGAAGAAAGCTGACATCCAACTGCTGATTTAAAAAAGAGCCGACTTTCAGAATATCCCCTTTAAGAACAGTGCCTTCACTCAGAATTTTCTGTTCAAGAGCTTTCAAAAAATCGCCTCCCTAAAAATCAAAAAACAGGCTTAAAAAGCCTGCTTACCAAATAACAACCCTCACTGCCGCAAAGACAGTGATATATTATCTTAACCAATAGTCGCAACTAAGGCGTTGCGGTAGAAACATTCGGGCCATTCATCCAAACTTATATTGGTAAGCTATTAAATTTAC
The DNA here is from genome assembly GCA_902796165.1 of Oscillospiraceae bacterium. Classification (GTDB taxonomy): domain Bacteria; phylum Bacillota; class Clostridia; order Oscillospirales; family Acutalibacteraceae; genus UBA737. The sequence goes on from CADBOD010000052.1 coordinate 7,683, forward strand.
ACACATATCGTAACACACGAATTCCCTTTTGTCAACAAAATCCGCCGCATTTTTTTCAGTTTGTAAATCTTGACGATTTATGTAATATCCAACAACGAAATTTATGTAAAAAAGCTACAAAGCCCCGATGAAAATCGGGGCTTAAACCACTATCACTTGATGTTGCCGGTAATTTCATCCGCAACATATATACCCATAGCGCCTGATTGGGAAAGTCCTCTGCAAATGCCGCTTCCGTCACCTATTATATAAACGCCGTCAATAAGCTCAAACTTATCGTTCATAAATACAGGACGAATTGAATAATACTTGCTTTCGCATCCGTAAAGAAGCGTATCGTCATTTGCGGTTCCCGGAGCCACCTTATCAAGAGCATATATCGTTTCAATTATATTGGTAAGTATTCTATGCGGCAAAACAAGAGAAATATCGCCTGCGGTAGCTTTAAGAGTTGGTGTTACCGTGTTTTGCATCAAGCGATGGTCATTTGTTCTTCGGCCTCTGATAAGGTCGCCGAAGCGTTGAACCAAAACATTGCCCTTGCCTATCATATTAGCAAGCCTTGATATATTCTCCGCATACTCGGTGGGCTGATTAAACGGCTCGGTAAAGCGTATGCTTGAAAGAATGGCAAAGTTGCAGTTATCCGTCTTTTTATCCGCCTGAGCGAACGAATGTCCGTTAGCAGTAATTATACCGTGGTTATTTTCCGCTGATACAAGACCGCCCTGATTAAAGCAGAACATTCTGCATCTGTCCTCAAAGGTTTTTGTTTTATAAAGTATTTTAGGCTCATATATTTTTGAGGAAAACTCACGCCAAATAATATCTTTCATTTCAACGCGAACGCCGATATCTATATGATTGGACTTTGTCTTTACATTGTGGTCTTTACAGAAAGATGCAACAAAATTAGCTCCCGACCTACCGGTAGCAATAATCACTTTTTGAGCGGACAAAGTTTCGCCGTTTGAATATTTAAGTATATAACCGGTGCCGTTTTTATCGACCTTTACACATTCGTAAAAATGAAACAGGTCAACGCCGAAATCGGCGAGCGCTTTAATAATATTCTGCATTGTAAGGAAATTGTTATCCGTACCGAGATGCTTTACATTCATATCAAGCAAACGAAGATTGTTCTGAATACATTTCAAGCGAAGCTCATCGTTTGACTTATACACCTTAGGTATTCCGGAAGTGCAATACTCATTGAGAATATTATCTACCTCATTTATATATTTGTTGGCGGTTTCCTCACCAAGCTCCTCACCGAGTGTGCCGCCATAGGCAGTACCTAAGTTAAACTTTCCGTCGGAAAATGCGCCTGCGCCTGCAAATCCTTTTGTAATACTGCAAACTTCACAGTGAACGCAACTACTGTTTTTTCCTGCCGGGCATATACGCTTTTCCAAGACATTTCCGCACTCGGTTATTGCGATTTTTAAATCCGAATCATTCTTTTTAAGGCGATATGCGCTCATAAGACCGCCAATTCCGCCGCCTATTATAACTATGTCATAAGCCCTTATTTCAGGCATAAATTTCCCTCCGTAAAAAAGGCTGTACTAAACGCGTACAGCCCTTTAAAACTTGATGATTGCTAATATTACTCCTCAGCCTCGGCAGGAGTTTCCTCAGCCGGTGCCGGTGTTTCTTCAACCGGAGCTTCCTCTGCTGGAGTTTCAGTTTCCTCAGCCGGAGCTTCTTCATCGGCAATTTCAGCCTCTTCTTCCGGCAAAAGTGCACGAATAGAAAGGCTCACTCTCTTCTTTTCAAGATCAATGGCTGTAATCTTAGCATCTATTTCTTGACCGACTTTAAGCTCATCCTGCGGCTTATTGATACGGTGATTTGCAATCTGAGAAATATGAATAAGTCCGTCAACACCGGGAATTATTCTTGCAAAAGCGCCGTAAGAAGTCATACTTACTATTGTTACATTTACAATATCACCAACGCTGTATTTGTTTTGGAATATTGTCCAAGGATTATCCTCAGCCTTTTTATATCCCAAAGATATCTTGCGTTTTTCGGTATCAAGAGCTTTAACATATACCTCGATAGTATCGCCGACACTTACTACCTCAGACGGATTTTTAATGCGTGTCCAAGAAAGCTCGGAAATGTGAACCATACCGTCAACACCGCCGATATCAACGAAAGCGCCGTATCCTGTAATAGACTTAACAACTCCTGTAAATCTATCACCAACTGCTATATTGCTCCAAACCTTTTCTACTGCTTCGCGGCGAGCCTCACGAAGAACACTTCTGATAGAGCCTATTGCTCTGCGACCGCGACCGATTTCGATAATTCTGAAATCAACCTCTTTACCCTTTAAATCTTCAAGGGAATCGTTCCTTGAAGCCGTAGCCTGAGAAGCAGGGATAAACACGCGAACATTACTCGAATATACGGTAACACCGCCTTTTACCACATCACTGACTGTACCGTGGAGAATTTCGCCAGACTCTTTGGCGGAAACTATATTATCCCAACCGGCAATAGCATCATAGCGACGCTTCGAGAGCATAGCGGTTCCTTCCTGGTCGTTAATCTTCATAATGATAAGATTGAGCTTATCATCAACCTTGACCTCGCTTACAAGATCCGCATTCGCATCAGAAGAATACTCGTCCTTGGTAATATAGCCTGTAACACCTCTACCGATATCTACAGTAATTTCAGAAGGATTTACCGCAATTACGGTGCCCACTACCTTCTGGTCGCCGGTAAGGGAACTAAGCGATGCCTCAAACGCTTCCTCATCCGTCATTTCCTCAAAGCTCTTTTGAACAGTTTTATTACCCTCCATCTGTTCATCAACCGGTTGTAAAATTTCCGACATGGTTTTAATAACCTCCTTTATTATACCGGCAGGTGTAGATGCACCCGCCACGACTCCTACCGACGAAACACCGTAAAAGAATTCCGGTTTCAACTCCGCCGATGTTTCAACTGCGTAGGTCCTCTCGCACAGTGCTGAGCAAACATCGAACAGCTTTCGTGTGTTTGAGCTATGTCTCCCACCGATTACTATCATTACTTCGTTTTGCCGAGCCAAAAGCCTTGCCTCGTCCTGACGATCAGCTGTCGCACTACATATTGTATCAAAAATTTTTAAATTTGTACATACTTTTTTTAAAAAAATTTGAGATTTTTTCCATTTTTCGGCATTAAAAGTGGTCTGAGAGACAACTGTAAGGCTCTTTTTGACTATTTCAGGGTGTATTTTTATCGTTTTTTCGAGTTCTTCCTCAGAGGAAAAAACAAAATACTCGCCTGTTATATGACCTATAATGCCGATTACCTCTTGGTGATTTTCGTCACCCGCTATCAAAATCGTATCCCCTGCAAGCGACCTTTCTTTTACAATCTTATGGATTTTAGATACGAACGGACAGGTGGCGTCAACCAACCGTACGCCGCTTAAATTTGCTCTTTCATACACATCCGCGCCCACTCCGTGAGAGCGAATAACGAGCACTTCGCCGTTTGAAGCATCCTCCGGGTTTTCTACAATCCGCACGCCCTTTTCTTCAAGCTCGGACACCAACTGCGGATTATGTATTATCGGCCCTAATGTGCAGACCTTTTCTTTTTTCTCCAAAAGATCATAAACCGCTGTGACTGCACGGTTCACGCCGAAGCAAAAGCCCGCGGTTTTTGCAAGAGTGATTTTCACTTCTCTACTCCCCTATGAATAATATCAAGAAGCGCCTTTAATGCCTCTTCAAAGTTAAGATTATCGGTATCAAAAACTATTCCGCCATCCGCCACTTTAAGCGGCGCAACCTCGCGGTGAGTATCATTATAATCACGCTTTATTATATCGGATAGAATATCATCATAGCTGACTGTCATCCCTTTATCCGCAAGCTCCTTATATCTGCGGTTTGCACGGGTTTCAGCAGTGGCGGTAACAAACACTTTCAGCGTGGCATCGGGAAGTACAACGGTGCCTATATCTCTGCCGTCCATAATCACATTATGCTCACGCGCGAGCTTTCTTTGAAGCTCTAAAAGGAAAGCACGAACATCCGGCTTTGCGCTTACCGCTGACGCCATCATTGATATTTCGGGTGTGCGTATCAGTGAGTTTACATCCTCACCGTCTAAAAAAACATGTTGCTCATCCCCTATAAAGCGGATATCGACCTTTGTGTTTTCAAGTATGGGCGCTATTTCACAATTAAGCTCTGTATCATACCCGAGCCTTGAAAATTTAAGCCCCACCGCACGGTAAAGCGCACCGGTATCAACATATATAAACGAAAGCTCCTTTGCCACCGCACGCGCAAGCGTGCTTTTGCCTGCTCCGGCAGGTCCGTCAAGTGCTATTGATATCATTTTAATTCCCCTTTTCTCACTTATTCGCCGCACTCTTACCCGCAAGAAATCCGGTTGAAAATGCAATTTGCAAATTAAATCCGCCGGTATATGCATCCACATCCATAACTTCGCCGGCAAAATAAAGGTTTTTTACTATTTTTGATGACATATCTGACGGGTTTATCTCTTTGAGTGTTATTCCGCCCCTTGTCACCACCGCTTCCTCAATAGGCCCGAGTGCTGAAACACAAAGAGTTAAATGCTTTATCACATTTATCAGCTGAGCCCTATCGTTACGGCTTATTTGATTTACCTTTATATCAGGACTAACGCCCGATTTACTTATTATAATCGGTATTATACTTTTAGGCAACAGTTTATCGAGTGCGTTTGAAAGCTCACGGTTTTTCATATCGCCGAAATCTCTTAAAAGTCTGTTATCAAGAGTTTTTTCATCGAGTGCCGGTTTTAAATCGATTTCTGCAAAATACTCCTTCGGGTCACCATCTACAAAAGCGGACGCCGAAAGAGTAAGCGGTCCGGAAATTCCCGTATGGGTGAAAAGAAGCTCACCGAGTTGTTTGAAAACAGGTTTCTTAGCGCCATTTTTATAAAGTGACAATGTAACATTTTTAAGTGACAATCCTGCAACTCGGGGGAAAAATCCCTCTTTCATGTCAATTCTTATAAGCGACGGAGTAATATCCGTTACAGTGTGCCCGAGGCTTCCGGCAAGTGCGTATCCGTCCCCGGTAGAACCGGTAAGCGGATAAGACTTTCCTCCCGTTGCTATTATCACGGCATCTGCCGTTAAAACCTCGCCTGATGCAAGGCGAACACCGCAAGCTGTACCGTTTTTTACCAAAATTTCTTCTGCTGTGCCGGTTTTTAAAACGGCACACTTTTTTGCTTCCGCTACCAACGCATCCACTATATCGACCGCTTTATCGGATACGGGAAACACTCTGTTTCCACGCTCTGTTTTAAGCGGCACGCCTACGCGTTCAAAAAAACTCATCGTATCCGACGAATTAAAAAGTGAGAATGCGGAATACAAAAACTTTCCACCGTGCGCAACATTTGAAATCAGTGTATCGGCATCGCAGTTGTTTGTAACGTTACATCTACCCTTTCCCGTAATCATAACCTTTCGGGCAGGGCGGTTATTCTTTTCAACCACTGTAACCTTTATACCCTCTTTGCCTGCGGATACCGCCGCCATAAGTCCTGCCGCACCGCCGCCGATTATCACAATATTTCGCATCTTCTCACCGCCTGACACGCTTATTTTACACTAAACAACAAAAAAAGTAAAGCGGGAGATAATATCTCCCACTTTAATATAAGTGCTTGCTTTACAGCTGAGGACCGGCAGACACAAGTGCTTTACCCGCCTCGTTACCCTCATATTTCTTGAAGTTCTTAATGAAGCGACCTGCAAGGTCTTTTGCCTTTTCTTCCCACTCAGCAGGATCGGCATAGGTATCGCGCGGATCAAGTATGCCTGTATCAACGCCTTTAAGCTCGGTCGGTACTTCGATATCGAAAATCGGAATTTTCTTGGTAGGCGCATTTAAAATGTCACCGTTCAGTATAGCATCAATTATACCACGGGTATCCTTGATGGATATACGCTTACCGGTTCCGTTCCAACCGGTGTTTACAAGATATGCCTTAGCTCCGCTCATCTTCATACGCTTAACAAGCTCTTCGGCATACTTTGTAGGATGAAGCTCCAAAAACGCCTGACCGAAGCACGCGGAGAATGTGGGCGTAGGCTCGGTAATGCCGCGCTCAGTGCCTGCGAGCTTTGCGGTAAATCCGGAAAGGAAATAATACTGTGTTTGCTCGGGAGTGAGAATGGAAACCGGCGGCAATACTCCAAACGCATCGGCTGAAAGGAATATAACATTATTAGCTGCCGGTGCTGCGGATATCGGGCGAACAATATTTTTAATATGTGTTATCGGGTAAGAAACACGGGTGTTCTCGGTAACGCTCTTATCATTAAAGTCAATTTTACCGTTTTCATCCAATGTTACATTTTCAAGAAGGGCATTACGCTTTATTGCGTTATATATATCCGGCTCTGCGTCCTTATCAAGGTTTATAACCTTTGCATAGCAACCGCCTTCAAAGTTGAATACGCCGTTATCATCCCAGCCGTGCTCATCGTCACCTATAAGCAGACGCTTAGGATCGGTAGAAAGTGTGGTTTTACCCGTACCTGAAAGGCCGAAGAAAATCGCTGTATTTTCGCCGTTTAAATCGGTGTTTGCCGAGCAGTGCATTGAAGCAATACCTTTAAGCGGTAAATAGTAGTTCATCATAGAGAACATACCTTTTTTCATTTCGCCGCCGTACCAGGTGTTTATAATTACCTGCTCACGGCTTGTGATATTGAAAACTACGGCAGTCTCGGAATTAAGACCTAATTCTTTATAATTTTCAACCTTTGCCTTTGATGCGTTATAAACAACAAAATCAGGCTCGAAGTTTTCAAGCTCCTCATCCGTCGGAGCTATAAACATATTCTTAATAAAATGCGCCTGCCAAGCCACTTCAACAATAAAGCGGATTGCCATTCGTGTATCCTTATTTGCTCCGCAAAAAGCGTCAACCACAAAAAGGCGCTTGCCGGAAAGCTCTTTTACAGCTATATCCCTTACCGCGTTCCAGGTTTCCTTGCTTGCTATATGGTTATCGTTTTTATACTCATCGCTGGTCCACCAAACAGTATCTTTGGAGTTTTCATCCATTACTATAAATTTATCCTTAGGTGAACGGCCGGTATAAATGCCCGTCATAACATTAACGGCGCCAAGCTCACTAACCTGACCTTTCTCATATCCTTCAAGCTCCGGACGGGTTTCCTCGGCAAAGAGCTGTTCAAAGGACGGATTATGTACTATTTCGGTAGTACCCGAAATGCCATATCTTGTTAAATCAATGTTTTTCATCAAAATCACCACGCATAAAAAATTTACCGTTTAATTATATCATCAATTATATTCAAATGCAACAAAAATATTGGCGTTTTTTTAACAAATAAAATAAAATTATTGTTGAAAAATTTTAAAAATGTGCTAAAATAGTGATATAAAAATTTGGAGGCATAGCTCAGCTGGTTAGAGCGTACGGTTCACATCCGTAAGGTCGCGGGTTCGAGCCCCTCTGTCTCCACCAATGATACTCAAATCGAGCCGCAAGGTTTGATTTGAGTATTATTCTTTTTAGAGGGGCTCGAAAAGGACGGTTTTGCCGTAAGGCAAAATTGCAACCTTTCAGTGAACGGTTGCAAAGTCCGTGGGCGTGTAGCCGCGACAGTCGCGGCGTAGCGAGCCCCTCTGTCTCCACCAGCGGCAAAGTGCCGCACCCAATCGGAAATATATCCTTATTAGAACAAAAGGTCTATTTCCCGACCGGGTGTTTGTCTATTAGACATCTCTGTCTCCACCAGCGGCAAGGTGCCGCACCCAATCGGAAATATATCCTTATTAGCACAAAAGGTCTATTTCCCGACCGGGTGTTTGTCTATTTGACATCTTGCTCCACCAGAAAAAAGCACTTGCAAGAGCAAGTGCTTTTTTCAATGATATAAATCCAATGCGCGAATTTGTTATATACGCTTCGCGTGTGATATTCGCCTTCGGCGAGTGATATGCCTGCGGGCGTGAGTGGATTTATATTATATCAGATTTTAATATTTTATGTAGCTTCCTTTTTTATGCCGAAAATCATTCTCAAAATTCCGGATAAGAACTTAGGACTTTTAAAAATTACAACCTTCATAAAATCACCCCGTCAGTTTTTAGCGCAAGCGACCCCGAGTATTATAACCCAAATCGCCAAAACAGCCACCAAAAATCGCGGAGGGCAAAAACAACTGACGAGCAAACCTACCGCAAAGGTTACAGAGATTATTCCCTTATTGGAACGGCCGCGTCTTCGCATTTTCATCCCCCCGTTATTACCCTTTACTACATAATAATCAGGAGAATGAAAAATGTTACAAAAATCAGGTAAGACCTAAAAATGTGCTTGCCATAAAGAAATAAATCACAAGTGATATAGCATCTACAATAGTGGTTATAAGCGGACTTGCCATAACTGCCGGGTCAAATCCTATTCTTTTTGCCAAAATCGGAAGAGAGCAACCGATAATCTTTGCAACAACTATTGTACAGAAAAGTGTTGCCGAAACAACAGATATTTCAAGCACTTCTTTTCCGACATCAAAGTTATGGAACATTAAATTATCAACTAAAAACAGTTTAATAAAGTTGATTGATACAAGCGTTACCGCGCAGAAGAGCGCAACTCGTATTTCCTTCCAAAGCACGCGCAGAATATCCTTAAACTCAATATCGCCCATTGAAATTGCACGGATAACTGTAACAGAAGCCTGTGAGCCGCTGTTTCCGCCTGTATCCATAAGCATAGGTATAAAAGCGATAAGGGCGGTAAAGATTTTCAATTTATCCTCAAAGCTCGAAATTATAGCGCCTGTAAAGGTAGCCGAAATCATAAGAAGCAGCAGCCACGGTATTCTCGCCTTAAAGGTTTCAAAAACCGAGGTTTTAAAATAACTGTGCTCACTCGGTAAGATAGCCGCCATCTTTTCAATATCCTCTGTGGCCTCTTCTTGAAGTACATCGATAGCATCGTCAACCGTAACAATCCCGACAAGTCTTTCTTCCTTATCAACTACCGGAAGTGCTAAAATATCATATTTTTCAAACATTCCCGCAACAAGCTCTTTATCATCGAGTGTGTTGGCAAAAATGATATTTTCATCCATTATATTACCGATTATCTCATCTTTCGGATTAAGCAGTAAATCCTTAACCGAAACAATACCCAAAAGGTGCCTTGAAGCATCTGTAACATAACAGCTGTAAATCGTTTCCGAATCAATACCTATCTTTCGTATGCGGTCAAATGCCTTTTCCACCGTCATACTCTTTTTAAGGTCGATATACTCGGTAGTCATAATACTGCCGGCGCTATCATCGGGATAAGCGAGCAGTTGGTTTATAAGCTGACGGGTTTTTGAATCCGTTTGCCTCAAAATTCGTTTTGTAACAGTTGCAGGCATTTCGTCAATAATATCAACTGTATCATCGAGGAAAAGCTCATCAATTACATCATGAAGCTCTTTATCACTGAATGCCTCAATAAGAAGCTGCTGCATATCAGAATCCATTTCAACAAAAACTTCCGCCGCAAGCTCCTTAGGCAATATTCTGAAAATAATCGGAATATCCTTCTCGGGAGCCTCTTCAAAAATTGCCGCTATATCGGGAGGTTGCATTTCCGAAAGTAAGGTTTTGAGTTCGCCGAATTTTCTTTGCTCAATAAGCTCTAAGATTTTCTCATCCATATTTACCCCTCCCAATCGGCAATTTAACAACAAAACCCCGTCTTTTTGACAGGGTTTTAAATTGTCTAATTATTATACATTTTTGGCGGTAATTTGTCAATGCTAAATTCTTATATTAACAAGATGTGCAATACCCGGAATGCTCTCACCCTGCATCGTAGATGTAGGTGATAAAAGCGCACCCGTTGACATAAAAAGAATATTTCTGTATCTTCCCTCTTCAAATCTGTGGAATACATAGGAATTAAGCACAGTAGCACTGCATCCGCACCCCGAGCCGCCGGAATGTACATCCTGACGGTTTCTATCGAAAATAAGCAATCCGCAATCAAGGTGCCTTTCTCTGATGCAAAATCCGTTTTGCTCGGTGAGGATATATAACAGGTCAGTGCCAACCTTTCCCAAATCGCCCGTAAATATAGCATCGTAATCATCGGGCTTAGTTGAAGTATCCTCAAAAAACTCTGTCAGCGTTCCTGCGGCGCTCGGCGCCATAGCCGCGCCCATATTGTTGGCATCCTTAACTCCGAGGTCGGCTATTTTGCCGAAGCAAGCCTTATCAATATAAGGCTTTCCGTCACCGACTGATAAAACGCTCGCCCCGGCACCCGTAACTGTCCACTGTGAGCTTTGCGGCCTTACGGAGCCATATTCAAGCGGATACCTATACTGCCTTTCCGCAGAACAAAAATGCGATGAAGTCACCGCCGCGGCACAGTTTGCGGCACCGCAATCCACAGAAAGTGCGGCAAGGATTAACCCCAAGGTCATTGTGGAACAAGCACCGTATATACCTGAAAACGGTATTCCCATTCCGCGAAGACCAAATGAAGAGCCTACGCACTGATTCAGCAGGTCGCCGGCAAAAATAACATCAATGTCATTTTCGCTTTTTGAGCATTTTCTGAGCGCCGTTTCCACGGCAATTTTCTGCATTCGGCTTTCAGCCTTTTCGTATGACTTTTCACCGAAACGGCTATCGAGGTCGTGAGCATCAAATTCAGCCGATAGCGGCCCTTCCATTTCCTTTTTGCCCACAACCGAGCCGTAACCTACTATCGCAGGTCTGTTATTAAAAACAATAGTGGATTTCCCCAACCTACTCGCCATATTAAAGACACCTCGAATAACAATACTGTCTTTAATATTTGCCGAGTGCGGCGGATTATTCGTGTATAAATTTCATAATAACCTTTTTGCCTTTTTTAACAATCGCACCGGTGGCAATTTGCTCTTTGGAAAGAGAGAAAGCGGCATCGGATATTTTTTCATCATTAACGCTGACTCCGCCTTGCATAACAGTTCTGCGAGCTTCTCCGTTTGAAGCCGCCATACCTGCCTTTACCATAGCTTTTAAAAGACCGATTTTACCGTCTTCAAAATCACTGTCACCAAACACAACGGTAGGCATATTTGCGTGGTCACCGGCTCCGCCGAACACCGCATGGGAAGCATCGCGCGCTTTTTTCGCTTCCTCCTCACCGTGAACCAGCTTAGTGAGCTCAAAAGCAAGGATTTCCTTCGCATCGTTCAGCCTGCTTCCTTCCCAGGAGTCCATTTTATCAATTTCTTCAAGCGGTAAAAATGTAAGCATTCTGATACATTTCAGAACATCTTTATCGCCCACATTGCGCCAATATTGAAAAAAGTCATAAGGTGAGGTTTTATCAGGGTCAAGCCAAACGGCACCGGATGCCGTTTTACCCATTTTTTTACCCTCACTGTTAAGCAGTAATGTTATAGTCATAGCGTGGGCATCCTTGCCGAGCTTTTTGCGAATAAGCTCAGTACCGCCCAACATATTAGACCATTGGTCATCACCGCCGAACTGCATATTACAACCATATTCCTTGAAAAGATGATAAAAATCATAGCTTTGCATTATCATATAATTGAATTCAAGGAAGCTGAGCCCCTTTTCCATTCTCTGCTCATAGCAGCGGGCGCGAAGCATATTATTAACCGAAAAACAAGCGCCGACCTCACGAAGAAGCTCAATATAATTTAACTTTAAAAGCCAATCGGCGTTATTGACCATAATCGCTTTATCTTCGCCAAACTCAATAAAGCGTTCCATTTGCTTTTTAAAGCAGTCGCAGTTGTGCTGAATGGTTTCAGGCGTCATCATAGAGCGCATATCGCTTCTGCCCGAAGGGTCGCCTATATATCCTGTTCCGCCGCCTATAAGTACTACCGGACGGTTCCCTGCCATTTGAAGGCGTTTCATAAGGCAAAGTGCCATAAAGTGACCAACATGAAGGCTATCTGCCGTTGGGTCAAAACCGATATAAAAGGTTGCCTTTCCGTTGTTAATCAACTCTTTGATTTCTGCCTCATCGGTAACCTGAGCAATAAGACCGCGAGCCACAAGTTCATCGTAAATTTTCATTTCAGAATGTCCTTTCAAGCAATTCTTTTGCTGATTTATAAATATTATCGCTTAAATTGGAGCCTGCCATAATTCTGGCAATTTCCTTTATTCGTTCATCGCCCGAAAGTGATTTAACGGCGGTGAATGTTCTATCCGATACAACGGATTTCTCTATAAGTAAATGATTTGATGCGAAGGCGGCAATTTGCGCTAAGTGTGTAACACAAACCGTTTGGCGACTGCTTGACAGCGCTTTAAGCTGGTGCCCGACCTTTTCCGCCGCACGACCGCTTATACCCGAATCAATTTCGTCAAATATCAATGTATCAACATCGTCATTATCCGCAAGAACGCTTTTAATCGCCAGCATAACGCGAGAAAGCTCGCCGCCCGATGCAATTTTGCTGAGTGGCTTTACCGCTTCGCCGGCATTAGTACCGATTAAAAACTCTATATTATCGCATCCGCGTCTTGTATATTTTCCTTTGGTTATTGAAACATCAAACTCGGCATCCGGCATATTTAAAAACCTGAGTATGCCTATAACATCATTTTTAAAGCTCGAAGCCGCCGATTTTCTTGAATCGGTGAGCTTATCGCCTAAGGCGACCAATCGCTCTGTTGAAGCATCAAGCTCGGCTGACAGCTCAATAATTTTTTCATCTGACAGTTCAATTTCGCGAAGTCTTTTTGAGGCATTATCAAGGAATTCAACAGCCGATTGCTCACTGCCGCCGTATTTCATAGACACCTTATAAATCGTATCAAGGCGGTCGGACAGACTGCCTACATCAATCAAAGACGCTTCATCGCCATTGAACATTCGCCTTAGACTTGCCGCAACATCGTCAAGATTTAAAAGTGCTTCGCCCATTTTTTGTTCGAGCAGGCGGTACTCATCACCCTCACATCCGGATAATTCCTTTTGTGCATTACGGATACCGGAAAAGGCGCCGTCGTTTTCCTCGTCGCCATTAAGGTAAGAATATGCCGTTTTAAGCGCATCGGCAGTTTTCTGAGCATTTTGAGCCAAACGGAGCTTTGCCTTTAACTCTTCCGCCTCACCGGGTTTTAAATCGGCATCGGTAATCTCTTTTATCTGATAATTGAGCAATTCAATTTCCCGTGCTTTTTGCGCCTCGTCCGTTTCAAATCCCGCAAGCTCTTTTCTTACAGCGTTAAGATGATGAAACTCATCATAATAGCTATCAAGCAGCTTGGAATTATCCGCAAGTCTATCAATGTAAATATAGTGATTATCGGGATTTAAAAGACTTTGATTATCGTGCTGACCGTGAATATTTATAAGATTTCGACCTATCTCTTTAAGTATTCCGGCGGTAGCAGGCATACCGTTAATTCTGATACTGCCTCCGCTTTGGGTGAGCCTTCGCGTTATAATAAGATTGCCTTCCGCGTCTTCCTCATATCCGTTTTCTCTAAGCACTGCCTTCGAATAATCGGAAATGTCGCAAAAGACCGCGGAAACCAAAGCCGAATCGCAACCCGTTCTTATAAGCTCTTTTGAAGTTCGCTCGCCAAGCACTGCGTTTATGGCATCAATAATTATTGACTTTCCGGCTCCCGTCTCCCCGGTAAGCACATTAAAGCCATAGGTAAAATCAATATCCGTACTTTCAATAACAGCAATATTTTCAATATGCAAAGACTTGAGCATAAAGACTTATTCCTTAAAAAAATGATTTTAATTCTTCCGAGAGTATTCTTGCGTCTTCCGAACTTCTCATTATGATAAGAATGGTATCGTCACCGGCAACAGTTCCGAGCATTCTGCCGGAAAACACCGTATCAACCGCAACACAAACGCTTGAAGCCATACCGTTATAACACTTTATGACAATATCGTTAAGCGCATACTCAACGCTTATAACCGACCTTGAAAATATTTCACGGTAATGTGAAAGATCCCTATCTGAATTTCCGGCTTTTGAAGGGCTTATATAGCGGTAATTGCCGACGGAGTCGTGCCCTTTTACAAGGCGTAGCTGCTTTATATCACGGGAAATCGTTGATTGGGTTACATCAAATCCTTCGGATTTTAATGCCTCCTGCAAATCATCCTGTGTAAGAATTACGCGGTCGTTAATTATTTGTAGTATTTTTTCCAGACGGTTTTCTTTCACGAATTACGCCTCCTTGATCAAAAAATTTAACTGAAAGTGTTTTATAAAATGATCTTTCATTTAATCTTATCAGCTTAACAAACTTAGGAGATTTTCTGATAATTACCTCGGTTTGCGGTTTTATGTTTGCGCTTCTTCTGCCGTCAACCGTGAGGAAAATATCAATTTTTTTTCTTGAATTTGCCTTGAAAGTGATTTCCTTATCTGCGCTCACGATAATCGGCTTTGAAGCCAAAGCAAACGAGCAAATGGGCGTTATGCAAATGCAGTCCATCTTCGGGTCTATAATCGGTCCTCCGGCAGACATTGAATATGCCGTTGACCCCGTAGGAGTGGCAATAACCAATCCGTCAGCCCTGTAACTTATGCTATCACCGTCAACAAAAGCGTGTATATCAATAATACGGGAAATAAATCCGCCCGTGATAACCGCATCATTAAAAGCGTAGTACTTATTTGAGCTTTCGCCGTCCTTAACTTCAACTTCAAGCATCATACGATTTTCAACGGTATAATCCCCCGTCGCAAGATTTTTAAGGATTTTATACTCCTCCTGCTCAACATTAGCAAGATATCCTATGCGACCGGCGTTTATACCTAAGATAGGTTTATCGTATTCTGCGGCGATTTTAGCATAACGGATAATTGTTCCGTCACCGCCTATGGTGATTATTATATCCGATTCCTCAAACAGCTTGTTTTCAGGCAAATTACTATATGAAGGACAATGTATGCTATCCGGCAAAAAAGGCTCTATACCATAGCCTTTAAGAAAGCTGCCGAGCTTTTCGACAAGCTCCTTTGAACCGCGTTTATCAAGATTTGGAAGAATTGCCGCTTTCATATAATCACTCCTTTAATTCAAGATACGAAGCATCGACCACCTGCTCAGCGCCGCCAATTATCAGAAGCTCAGGATTATCGCTCATCTGCAAATAGCACAGATATTCGATGTTTCCTTCGGGGCCTTTTACAGGTGAAAAATCAAGCCCGATGACCGAAAAGCCCTCTTTGAGTGCTAAATCTATTATTTTTTTCACAACATCAATGTGAACCGCTTTATCCCGTACCACGCCTTTTTTACCGACATTTTCTTTTCCGGCTTCAAATTGCGGCTTAATAAGGCAAACCACTCTGCCTTTGTTTTTAAGTAAGTTTTTAAGAACCGGCAAAATAAGTGACAGAGATATAAAAGAAACATCCACCGATGCAAAATCAAGCAGCTCCGGCACCTGCTCGCTTGTGACATACCTGAAATTTGTGCGTTCAAGGTTTATAGCGCGGCTGTCTGTTCTCAGCTTCCACGCAAGCTGACCGTAACCCACATCAATGGAATAAACTTTTTTTGCCCCATTTTGAAGCATACAATCGGTGAATCCACCGGTTGAAGCGCCGATATCCGCACAAACCAGACCGTTTAAATCTATTGAAAATACATCAACTGCTTTTTCGAGCTTTAATCCGCCACGGCTTACATATTTGAGCTTTTCTCCGCGAATTTCTATAATATCCTCCGGTTTTACGGTATCGCCGGCTTTATCGCACTTTTGGTTATTAACAAATACAATGCCCGACATTATTATAGCTTTTGCTTTTTCACGGCTCTCTATTAGTCCCCTGCTTACAAGTGCACAATCAATTCTCTCTTTATCACTCATAAACTCACTCCATAGCCGATTGTATAGCCTTGGTATCAAGGCCGTATAGGTCAAGTGCCTCTTCGGTGGTTTGCTGATTTACAAACACGCCGTCAATAGCGTGAATTGTAAGCTCGCTGCTTTTGCCTTTTTCAAGCAATTTTGAGGCTATATGCTCTCCTACACCGCCAAAGCGGATACCTTCCTCAAAAATGTGTACAGTTTCATATTCACCTATAAGCTCTAAAACCTCGTCACTTACAGGGAATACCTTATTCAGCTTGATTATATCAAAATTTTTACTCTGCTGCTCGGCTTCAAGAGCATACGAAAAAAGACGGCCGTATGTAACAACAACTTTTTTTGCTTTATTCGAAATAAGTGTATAATCCCCCGAAAAATCGATATCAGCGGTGTTTTTTTCCGCACCTCTCGGATATCTTATTGCCGCAAGCTCATTATTTCCGGCAGTTTTTTTAATCAGATATTCAAGCTCCCCATAACAATAAGGAGAATAAATATTCATATTCGGTATTGTACTTAAAAAAGCGACATCAAAAAGACCCTGGTGGCTTTCCCCGTCTTCACCTACGATACCTGCCCTATCAACAAGTAGTTTAACGGGTAGATTTGCAATAGCGGTATCGTGAATTATCTGGTCATAACCGCGCTGTAAAAAGCTGGAATAAACCGCAAAGAAGGGAATCATACCGCCCTTTGCAAGTCCGGCGGCAAAGGTTACCGCGTGCTCTTCCGCTATTCCGACATCAAAAAATCTATCACGATATTTTTTGGAAAACTCCGAAAGTCCCGTTCCGCAGGTCATAGCCGCAGTGATAGCACAAATATTAGGGTTTTTATCGGCTATATCGCAAAGTGTTTTCCCTGCCACTGCCGAAAAATCCGTTTTTTCTTTGTGTTCAACACCGCCTTTTACATCAAACGGTGACACGCCGTGGTAATCATCAGGACTATTTTCCGCATAAGAATACCCTTTACCCTTGCAAGTTACAACATGAACGACGGTGGGTCTGTCATAGCTTTTTGCAATATCAAGTATAGACTCCATAGCCGCTATATTATGACCGTCAACCGGGCCTAAATAATTAAAGCCCATAGCCGCAAAGATATTATTTTTATATACAAAGGTCTTTAACGCATCTTTAATTCTGTTGATAAAGTTATATATGGCTTTGCCGAAGCGCCCCATTTTAAGCAAAGCGTTGCCAACGGCAAATTTAAGCCTGTGATAACGCTTTCCGTTTCTCAGCCGCATAAAAGAGCGCGAAACGGCGCCGACATTTTTAGAAATAGACATCTTATTATCGTTTAAAACAACAATAAATCTGCCCTTTTTAGCACCGGCATTATTAAGAGCTTCATAAACCATACCGCCGGTCATAGCGCCGTCGCCTATAACCGCCACGGCAGTGGCATCCTTGCCCAAAGCCATATTTGCCCTCATAATACCGTAAGCCGCTGAAATCGAATTACTGCTATGCCCGGTAACAATAGGGTCATACACGCTTTCATCCGGCCGCATAAAGCCTGATATGCCGTCTTTTTTACGCAAGGTATCAAATCTATCAAACCTGCCGGTGAGCAGCTTATGAGCATAGCACTGATGACCTACATCGAAAATAATAGAATCATCGGGGCAATTAAAGGAACGGTGCAATGCAACGGTCAACTCCACCGCACCAAGACTTGAAGCCAGATGTCCTCCGTTCTTGGAAACGGTATCAATTATTTTTTCTCTTATCTCGCCGCAAAGCAAATTCAACTGAGCATAATTAAGTTTTTTTAATTCCTTAGGAGAGGAAATCTCCGATAGAATACTGCTTTTCAAAATATATCACCTTAATTATTTATCTCTGACAAGCAACATCTCGGTAATCGATTTAAGTGTAGATGTATCACCGTCAAAAGAATCCAATGCCAAAACGGCGTTCTTAGTAAACTCTTCTGCCAATGCGCGGCATCTTTCCTCGCCGAGCAGTTTAATTGAAGTGGTTTTACTGTTTTTATCGTCACTGCCGGTCGGTTTCCCGATAACCTCGGCATTGCCCTGCTTATCCAAAAAATCATCAACGATTTGAAACGCCAAGCCGAGATTTTCGGCGTAGCTTTCCGCAAGGGCGATTTTTTCTTCATCGCCGCCAGCAAGAATAACACCGCATACCGCCGCGGCTCTTATAAGAGCACAGGTTTTAAGCGAGTACATTTTAAAGAGCATCTGCTCATTTTCAATATTTAAGGTAGTATCAATCACCTGACCGCCTATCATACCCGCACCGGACGCACAGGAAGATAGATACGCTATTGCTTTAAGCACCCTTTCTTGCGGCAACCCAAGGGTTTTAGCACAAACGCCAAAAGCCTCAGTTAAAAGAAAATCGCCTGCGAGAAGTGCCATACCCTCGCCGTACTGCTTGTGGCAGGAAGGCTTACCGCGCCTTAAATCATCGTTATCCATACATGGCAGGTCATCGTGAATCAGTGAATATGTATGAATCATTTCCAAGCCGCAGGCAAAATTATACGCGCAATCGTCATTACCGCCGCAGAGCTTATAAAATTCGAGCAAAATAATCGGCCTTATTCGCTTTCCGCCGGCAAGCAAGCTATATCTTCCGGCATCAATCACCCCATCATACGGCTGATCGGAAAGCGCACAAAGAATATCAAGGCGAGAATCAATTTTCATACGGTATTCATCAAGTATATTGCTAAGCATCATTCGGTTTCTCCATATCAGTAATTCTTTCTATTTTTTGCTTGGCATCATTCAGTTTATCTGAGCAGTTCTTTGAAAGCTCGATGCCCTTTTGAAACAATTCAATCGCTTCCTCCAAAGTAACACTATCGGACTCTAACTTTTTAGAAATATCTTCGAGCATTGACAGTGATTCTTCAAAGCTAAAATTACCCTTACTCATTTTCACACCTTAATTCAGTAATTTTACAATCAGCGCAACCGTCAGACAACCGAAGGCTGATATCCTGACCTATTGAAAGCCGCTTCACACTGCTGACGCTCTCTCCGTTACAGCTTACCGCCGCAAATCCTCGTGCCAATGTTTTCAGCGGACTTAAAGCATCAAGCCTTGACATAGTATCCGAAAAGCGTTTTTCAAAAGAAAAAAGCCTGTTTTTAAAGGAATTTATTATGCTTTCTTCCGCATTATCGATTTTAAGTGAAAGATTATCAAAATATCTCAGAGGCGTAGAAACAAGCGTGCCTGATACGGCAAGCTCATACTTAGCCTTCGATAAATTATACTTGGTAATCAGCGCACTTAAAAGCCTTGCTTTAAAGCCAGATATCAAATTGAGCAAGTCCCCGGCATCAGGCACCACAAGCTCAGCCGCGTGTGACGGTGTTGAAGCGCGCACATCGGCGACAAAATCACATATGGTAAAATCGGTTTCGTGACCAACTGCCGAAATCACCGGCACCGGCGACTCGTAAATCTTACGGGCAAGGTTTTCGTTATTAAAAGCCCATAAATCTTCAAGAGAACCGCCGCCACGACCGATAATTATAGTATCAACATCATCAAGAGCATATACTCGCTCTAACATATCAATCATACTTTTAGGAGCGCTATCTCCCTGAACGGCAACCGGACAAAGAAGAATATCGCAAATCGGGTATCTCTTTGAGGTAATATTAAGAATATCTCTGATAGCGGCACCGGTATCAGAAGTTAAAACCGCTATTCTTTTAGGAAACTTTTTAAGCGGGCGTTTTTCCTCTGTGGCAAAAAGGCCTTCTTTTTCGAGCTTTTCTTTGAGTTTATTAAACTGTGCGGCTAAATCGCCCTCACCCTCGGCTTGCATATCTTCCGCATAAAACTGATACTGCCCGTCACGCTCGTATATAGATACTCTGCCTTTTACAATTACACGCATACCGTCACGCACATCAAAGCTCACTCTTGATGCATAAGAATTAAACATAACGCATCTGATTTGCGCATCCGCTTCTTTAAGGGTAAAATACCAATGACCGCTTGAATAATGATTTTTGAAATTTGAAATCTCACCTATTACTGAAATTCCAAATAGCTTAGTATCACTTTCGATAAGTGACTTAACATAGGTGTTAAGCTGCTTAACGGTTACCGCAGATTTTTCCATATCAAACGCTCTTTGCCACGGTTGAAAGAATACCGTTTACATATTGAGCATCCTGCTTGGTTGCATATTTTTTCAAAATCTCAACCGCCTCATTTATAGAAACGGCAACTGGTATTTCCTCAATAAACTTAATCTCATAAACCGAAAGCCTTAGCACTGCAAGGGCGGTTTTTGAAAGGCGGTTTATACTCCAACCAACCGCATTATCTTCAATTATTTTATCGATACCCTCCACATTGTTGTAAACACCGAAAAATGTGTTTTTAACATAATCGTCCGGCTTGATATCCCTAACTTCAACAGCCAAATCAAGTATCTCTTCAAGCGGAGAGTCATTAAACTGTTTTTCAAAAATCAAAATAAACGCTTCTTCGCGCGCCTGTCTGCGTGTCATATGGCACCAACTTTCATAATTATGCATAATACAGTATAATACAAAACCAAATAAAATTCAAGTATTATATACACTTAAAGGCAGTCAAAACGACTGCCTTTATATTGTTTGAGCATAACATTGCTTTATGCCAACATAAAACATAATAAAAATTTGGAATTATGTTGAGTTTTCACTCTCTTGCTTCGGCTTTTTTTCGTTAAGTCTTCTTCTCACCCTGACGCTGTCAAACATTTTTCTGAATTTAACACTTGCCGAATATGTTTTTTCACAGTGTTCGCACAACATTTCCGCACAAAAGCCGCCAAACCGAGAGTGCCAGTTCTTTCTAACCAAAAGTGTTTTTCCGCAAACGGGGCATTTAAAATCGAACTGCGACTTATCGATATTTTCATCATCAATATCGGTTATATAATAAGGCTTAAATGTAAATCTGGCAAAAAAATCGGGGTCGGAAGTATCATATACCATAGCATTAAACCGGTCTTTGTTGTAATGCTTTTTTAAGATGGCGGCGCCAACCATACTATCCGCTTTTGCGTTGTGGAGAGTGCTTTTGTCAACCTCAATACCGAGGGTGTTAGCCGCATTAAGAAGCGAAATCTGCGAATTGCACTCAATACCCAACAGTTTCATTTCACCCTGTATGTACTTTTGCAAATCGATATACTTATCAATTCTAAGATGTATGCCGTCAAGCAGCTTTTTTTCATTCTCAAATACGGTATATATATCGGAATTGCTCCAAGTCATAGTAACGGCGTCATCCCCTACCCACGCGTTGTAAGCGATAAAAGCATCGCTTAGCGGAATTCCTGAAAGCATTTCCTTTTTTGTAATACCCGTAAGCTCGGAAAAGCGCTTTGAAACTCTCTTTGAAAAAGAAGATTTTATTATGGTGTCAAATGTGTCGATTATATCAAAATTATCATTCAACTTCACAGCGCCTATTTGGAGAATTTGATTTATAAAACCGCCGATTTTCGGGTAAAAAGCACCGTCCCATTCAAGATCAAGAATAATATAATTCATTATCTGTTACGCGCCTCAAACTTCATTCTTTGTTCTTTGCTGAGTATTCTTTTTCTAAGACGAATGTTATTAGGGGTGATTTCAACAAGCTCATCATCCTTGATAAAATCAAGAGATTGTTCAAGGCTCAGCACGGAAGGCGGCGTAAGCCTCAGCGCTTCATCAGAGCCTGAGGCGCGAGTATTTGTCATATGCTTTTCTTTGCATACATTACAAACAATATCCTCATTTTTCGGGTTTTCACCCACTATCATTCCCTCATAAACAGGGGTTGACGGGCCGATAAAAAGCCTTCCCCTGCTTTGGGTGTTAAAAAGGCCGTAGCTTGTAGCCGTGCCGGTTTCGTGAGCAATGATTGAGCCGGTATTTCTCTGCTCGATTTCACCTTTGAACTCCTCATAATCAAAAAACACATGGCTCATAATTCCGTTGCCGTTTGTATCGGTTAAAAACTGTGAACGGTAGCCGAGAAGTCCTCTGGCGGGAATTAAAAACTCTAAGTGGGACATACCGCCTTCTCGCGTTCCCATATTGCGTAGCTCCGCGTGCCTTGTGCCGAGGCGCTCCATAACTGCGCCGACATATTGCTCAGGCACCTCAATCATCAATAATTCAATAGGCTCTAAGAGCTTGCCGTTATCGTCTTTTTTATAAATTACCGTAGGAGGTGATACCTGGAACTCATAACCCTGCCTGCGCATAGTTTCAATAAGAATTGAAAGGTGCAGCTCTCCTCTGCCGGAAACCTTAAATGTATCAGCACTGTCAGTTTCCTCTACACGCAAGCTGACATTGGTCAGCACTTCCTTAAAAAGACGGTCACGCAGATTTCTTGAAGTGACATATTTGCCGTCCTTTCCGGCAAAGGGCGAATTGTTTACAATAAAGTTCATAGAGAGTGTAGGCTCATCTATTTTCACAAAAGGAAGCGGTTCTACGCAATCGATAGCGCAGGCGGTTTCCCCTATTTCAAGCTCTGTAAGTCCCGACACCTGAATAATATCACCGATTTTTGCCTCGGATACTTCCGTTCTCTTTAATCCTTCGGTCATAAATATCTTCCCGATTTTAACATTCGTAAAGCTACCGTCTTTATGGCAAAGCGATACAGTTTGTCCCGATTTAACGGTACCTCTTACAACCCTTCCAACGCCTATTCTGCCGATGTATTCATCATATTCAATATTTGTAAACAAAACCTGAAGCGGCGCTTCGCTATCACCGCAAGGAGGCTCGATTTCTTTAATGATTTCCTCAAAAAGCGGCTTCATATCCGTACCCGGCTTATCCGGCGAATATGTAGCGTACCCGTCACGCGCCGAAGCAAAAATCACAGGAAACTCTATCTGGTCATCATCAGCGCCAAGCTCGATAAACAAATCAAGCACCTCGTCAACAACTTCATAAGGGCGCGCGGTAGGTCTGTCAATTTTATTTATAACAACAACCGCTTTTTTCCCGAGAGATAACGCCTTTTTAAGCACGAACCTCGTTTGCGGCATACAACCCTCAAATGCGTCAACAAGCAGTAAAACTCCGTCAACCGTTTGAAGTATTCGCTCAACTTCTCCGCCGAAGTCAGCATGTCCCGGGGTATCAACTATATTGATTTTAATTCCCGAATAATAAACGCTCGTATTCTTTGAAAGAATTGTTATTCCACGCTCACGCTCCAAATCTCCCGAATCCATAACACGCTCGTTTACAGCTTCATTCTCACGAAATGTACCGCTTTGTTTCAAAAGCTGATCAACCAATGTTGTTTTACCGTGGTCAACATGGGCTATAATTGCGACATTCCTTAAATTCTCTCTTTTTTCGATTGCCAAAATTGCCATCCCCCTGAAAGCTACATTAAACAATTTATTATAAAACACAAAATATAGCTTGTCAAATATAAAATATAATAAATAAGTGCTGAGGATATAGGAAATTTAAAAATTTTAGCTCGGTATAATGATTCAATGCAGTTTTACGACGGGCATGTTTATTTGCTTTTTACATCCTATCAGGACGGCGTTGTTCCCGGAGGTGTATGCTTTAACCGTGAGCTTTACAATCAAAAGCTCGAATGGGACCAATTTGATAATGTCACATACGAGCTCGATATAACTAAAAATCAGTTTGATACAATGATGATGTATCTTAACGGAAATCTCAACAAGTTTTCAATACTTAAAAACAGCTGTGCTACCGTTGCACTGAGAGCTTGGAACGCGGCAATCGGAAGCAGAAACGGCGAAGATACCGCTTATAAGCTAAGCTATGCCGGATTTCACACTGAGTATCGGCGCCGCGTTCGGAAGTGAGAAAACCACTTTTAAAACACTATATAAGTGCGCTGATGAAGCTCTGTACAGCATTAAAAACACATCAAGAAACGGGTATAGGGTTTTATCAAGGATAACTTCACAACTTAAAACACCCGTGCTTTTCGGCACGGGTGTTACTTTTTTATTCACTTTCAAGTATTTCTTCAGGTATATTCATAATGGTACTGTTTCCGCCCTGGACCGCCGGGAGCTTACCGTCCCACTTTTCAATAAACTGCTTTTTAATTATCTTGTCAGTCAGCTCTTGATTAAGAAGCTGGTTTGCTTTGGCCTCTGCTTCAGCCTCGGTAACCTTGACCTCGGCTGCCGCCTGAGCATTGGTTATCTTGGTTTGCTTTTCGGTTTCGGCTTTGAGAAGCTGCTGTTGAGCTACCTGCTTTTCTTCAATAGCGGTTATAAACGCCTCGGTAAAATCAAAATC
>CADBOD010000053.1 GCA_902796165.1 Oscillospiraceae bacterium
AGCAAAACAAACTCCCAAACACTTAGCCTGCGTTTTGGCTTTACCCTCTCCTTTATAAGCCTTGTAATGGGTATTTCTGATATAATTTGCGAAGCTATGTCCTCGGCTGAGCCGAGCTCTGTCACTGCCTGTTCTTCGGACATACCTTCTTCGACCTTATCGTCTATCATTTCAGCATAAAACGCAAGGCGACCGTCTATTTCACTCTGCGTAAGACCGGACAGAGCATCTCTAAGATTATCAAGAAACTCCTGCTTGTTCATTTTGGTTTTCCTCCTTAGTCACAAACTTATATATAGACACAATCTCTTGCCATTCACTCTTAAAATCTTCTATTCTCTTTAAGCCTGTATCCGTAATATGATAATACTTTCTAAGTCTGCCTGAATGCTCGGCGGTTTCGACATTAAGCATATTTGCAGTCTCAAGCCGTTTAAGTATTGTATATAAAGTTGATTCAGATAATTCAATATAAGGCTTCATATCCTTTATAATCTTATAGCCGTACGAATCTTCGTCTTTAATCGCAGCCAACACGCATACATCTAAAAGTCCTCGTTTTAGTTGAATATCCATATTATGCCTCCTTTTACGATATACATCGTATCACGAAGTATTGATATTGTCAAGAAAGTTTTACTTTTTTATTGTATTATTTTGTGATATAATTTAATTGAGATGATTTTTATGTATTTTGAAAGAATCCTTGAAGCGGGAAGAAAGGCTCCAACGGCTAAAAACATACAGCCGGTCTTCTCACTCGTGACCCACGAATGAAAGAGAGAAAGAAATACGGCCTCAAAGGTGCCCGTCGCGCTCCGCAGTTCTCAAAGAGATAATACTACGACTATTGAAAAAGCCCGTGTATCACGGGCTTTTTTCTTTTTGCTCTGAAATTTTTATTGACAATTCAAAGTGTTTGATATATTATACTACTGTATTAAGCGAGCGATACAGTGGAGGCGAAGCAATGGAATTTACATTTGATAACAACATACCGATATATATACAGTTGCTTGAATATATGAAAATATACCTGATTTCAGGTGTTTTTAAATGCGGAGAAAAGCTGCCGTCAGTAAGGGAATTATCAGGACTGTTCAAGGTAAATCCCAACACGATGCAAAAGGCGCTGGCGGAGCTTGAAAGCACAAGTCTTATTTACACCGAAAGGACATACGGCAAATATGTAACCGAAGACCGAGAGCTTATTGAAAAGCTCAAAGATGAGTATGCCAATACACTTGCAAAGAGTTATTTTGAAGGTATGAAAAGAATAGGGTTAGGCAAGGCTGATTCAATAAAATACCTGGAAGGAATTGATGAATAATATGGAATTGTTGGAAATTAAAAATCTCAGAAAAACCTTCGACGGAAAAGAAATTCTCAAAGATATCAATTTGAGTATTACGGGCGGTAAAATAATCGGTCTTTTAGGCAAAAACGGCGCCGGCAAAACCACACTTATAAAGCTTATAAACGACCTCCTTACGCCGACCGACGGAGAAATACTTATAAACGGCAAAAAAATCGGCGTGCAAACAAAAAAGGTTGTTTCCTACCTGCCTGAAAGAACCTACCTGAACAAACAGATGAGGGTATCGGAAGTGATAGATTATTTTTCTGATTTCTACGACAACTTTAACGCAGACAAAGCCAAAAGAATTCTTGAAGATTTAGATTTGGATACCGATAGCCGTTTATCAAAAATGAGCAAAGGTATGCAGGAAAAGGTGCAACTTGTTCTCGTTATGTCAAGAAGCGCCGATTTATATATTTTAGACGAACCTCTCGGCGGAGTTGACCCTGCGACAAGAGATTATATTTTAGATACTATACTTTCAAATTTCAACGAAAATGCCAGCGTAATTATTTCTACCCACTTAATATCCGATATAGAAAGAATTTTAGATGAAGTAATCTTTATTGACAAGGGCAGAATTATTCTTCAAAGCGATGCTGACAAATTAAGAAAAAGCGAAAATGCATCAATCGATGAAATATTCAGGAGGATGTTCAGATGTTAATTAAATTGCTGAAATACGATTTGAAATATATGCTCAAAAATATGTCCGCGTTTTATATACTTTCCGTATTCTTTGCAATAACAACAAGGATATTTTTTAATATTGAACAATCAGTGATTGTGAAAATAATCGGTCAAATCAGCCTTGGCTGTATGATTTCCATGATTGTAAGCGTGCTGATAAACACCATGATGAGAAGCTGGGTTCGGTTCAGAAGCTCGCTTTATAAAGATGAAGCCTATCTTACCCATACATTACCTGTCACTAAAAACGAGCTTTACAATTCAAAATTTATTCTAACATTTATATTTTTCTTTGTTAGCTTCGCAGTCATATTATTAAGTCTGTTTATAGCTTACTACTCAAAAGCCGCCTGGCAGGCTATAACCGATTACATAAAGGTAATTACCACCGGTCTTAATATGAGCACATTTTTCTTTGTCCTAATAGCGTTGATTGTGATTTTTTTGGAAGTATTCAATGCCATTCAGTGCGGCTTTTTAGGGATAATCTTAGGTCACAAAATGAATAGCGGAAAAGTAGGCTTTTCGGTGCTGTTCGGTTTTATTGTCTATTTGGTTGCACAAACTCTTGTTCTGGGCTTAGTATTTATTTATGCTCTCTTTGATAATACCGTAATGGGCCTTTTTAAGACGGCTACCGTAAATATAGATGTAAACGCATTTAAAGTTTTGGCGATATTATCCTCCGCTTTATATATTGCAATTATAACCGTTATGAGAATTATATGTAAAAAGATACTAAATCGGGGCGTAGATATAGAATAAAAGATTTCCGGTATTTACATATTCTGTTTTTTTGTGTTATATTATTACAGAGGTGATTTTTATGGATTTTGAAAGAATCCTTGAAGTAAGGCAATCCACAAGAAAATTTTCGGATAGAAAGCCGGATAGAGAAACCGTTGAAAAAATCCTTGAAGCGGGAAGAAAGGCTCCGACGGCTAAAAACATACAGCCGGTCAGAATTTTCGTGGCCGAAAGTGATGAGGCAATAGCCGTGATAGATAACGCCTCTCCTTGCAGATACAAAGCCCCAACTGTATTGATAGTGGGTGTTGACACTAACGAGATTTTCAAAAACGGCGAGCACTCCACCGCTGAAATAGACGGTTCAATAGTAGCCACTCATCTGTTGCTTGCCGCAACAAATTACGGTGTTGACAGTATATGGATAGAAATGTTTGACCGGGATATACTCAAAAGCGGATTAAACCTACCCGATAACATTTTGCCGGTATGCTTAATCCCCATAGGCTACCGTGCAGAAGATTGCCCGGTTAGCAGAAATTTTCACAACCGAAAGCCTATTGATGATACAGTTAAATATCTGTAAACTAAAACCGCGGTGTTTTTACACCGCGGTTTTCATTATACTCTATTGTGCTGTTGTGGTTTCGGGATAATAAATCTTCTTTACATTAAAGCGCTTGGTAGCACCCGAATACTCTTTGAACTCCAAACCTTTAATATACTTTTCAATAATCTTATCAAAATCCTCATCGGCTATTGCGTGACGAAGCGTTGAATCATAGGTTGTAAGGTAATACGGGTCCTCAATAACATCTTTTCTTACAACTAAAATCTTACCCGCATCGTCCGCCTTATCAATTATCTTTACTTCGCCGACCTTCATAGCGTAAATTTCATCAAAGTAATCATTGCTGAAATTCGTATCCTTATTACCTATTAAGGTTGCGTGAGAATCAATAGGTCCTGAGGACTCCTCAGAAGCTTCCTCCTCGTGTTCCTCCTCACCATTATACTCGTGATAGATTTCTTCAAAGGTGCGAGTACCTTTGGTAAGCTCATCAAGATATCCGTTTAATTGCTCTGTTTTAGAGGTCTTTTCCTCATCCTCCATATCAGTAAAATCAACATCGAGCATATCGGCAAGCGCATAATTCTTTGAAAGCTCTTCTTTGAGCTGGTCCTCGGTTATTGCCTTTTCAGCATCCGCGCCGAAGATGTTATCAAAATAAAGATCCTCATAAGATAAATCGGTCATATACTTAATATAAGTTTCTTTTGAAACGCCGTTCTCAGTGAGTACTGCGGAATAGCCCTGATTCCAATAATACTCAGCATAACTCTTCGTCTGATCTTCATCCTCGCCGAGGTCGAGCTTTTTATCCTTACAGTAAAGCTTTGCCGCGGCAATTCTCTTTATTTTATCAATAGTTTGCTCTTTGACCCAATTCACATAAGACTTACCGTCAATCTTCTGCTTATAATAATTTATATCATCCGTGCTCTCGCCTTTTTCGCTAAGCTCGGTTTCAACTTTTGAGCGTGCTTCACTATCAGTAAAGAAAAGAACGCAGGCATAATATCCCGATGTGAATTTGAGCGAACCAACCTTTACTGCGGTTTCGTTCTTTTTGTGACAGGCGGTAAAACCTAAGCAAAGGCAAAGCGCCATCAATATACATACAACTCTTTTAATGTTTTTCATTTATACTTCCTCCGAAAAACTTAATACACTCATTATATAACAAACGCCGCTAAAAGTCCATAACAAAATTTATAAAACCGAAGATAACTTTTTAATAAGCTCGAATACATTCTCTTTTTGAGAATACTTTATCACATACGAGGGCTTTGATATAAGTGATACGGTGAACAAATCCCCGAAAGCCTCCGAAAGCCTGGCGGTTGTATCCTCTTTAATATTCTCAGCAATAAGAGCTATACCTTTGTTTGTACTTTTTACTTCAAGTATTTGATTAGCCACTGCGCGTGCGCGAAGAAGAGAAATATTTACAAGCCCCATAACCGCCTTGGGCGGCTCGCCGAAGCGGTCGCACAATTCATCAACCACATCAGAAGCGTCATCATTTGAGGATATATCGGCAATTCGCTTGTAAATACCTATTCTTGAAGGCAGAGATTCAATATATGTTTCGGGTATATGTGCCGATATCGGCAAATCCACCGTACACTCCACTTCCGGCAGTTCGGGCACATCGTTTCCCTTTTCGCGATTTACGGCTTCATCGAGGAGCTTTAAATACATATTATAGCCTACTGCCTCCATATTGCCGTGCTGCTCGCCGCCTAAAATACTGCCGGCACCCCTTATCTGCAAATCGCGCATAGCAATTTTAAAGCCGGAGCCGAACTCGGTGAACTGCTTTATAGCTTCAAGACGCTTTGCCGCCACCTCAGATATTTCTTTACCGCGGCGGAAACAGAAGTATGCATAAGCGCGCCGCGGTGAGCGCCCAACCCTGCCGCGAAGCTGGTGCAGAGAGGACAATCCCATCCTATCGGCATTTTCAATTATAAGGGTATTGACATTAGGCACATCCACACCCGTTTCGATTATCGTTGTGCAAACCAAAATATCAATTTCGTGGTCAATAAGATTTTGCCACACATCAGACAATTCATCCTCGCTCATCTGCCCGTGGGCAATACCTATATGTGCATCGGGGAAAAAGTTTTTGAGCCTTAATGCGCAGTTATCTATGCTTTCCACCCTATTGTGCAGATAATAAACCTGACCTCCCCGGCGAAGCTCCCTTTCAATAGCGGCATTTATAACAGAACTATCATATTCAAGAACATAGGTTTGAACAGGGTATCTATCCGAAGGAGCCTCATCTATGCTTGACATATCGCGAAGCCCGCTCATAGCCATATTAAGCGTTCGCGGTATGGGTGTTGCGGAAAGGGTGAGTATATCCACAAAAGGATATTTTTCTTTCAGCTTTTCCTTTTGCGCCACGCCGAAGCGTTGCTCCTCATCTATAATCACAAGTCCTATATCCTTGAACTCTACATCCTTAGAAATGAGCCTGTGAGTACCCACAACCATATCTACCCTGCCGGATTTTATACCGGCGACAATTTTTTTCTGACGGGCAGGGCTGACAAACCGGTTAAGC
>CADBOD010000054.1 GCA_902796165.1 Oscillospiraceae bacterium
CATAAATATCCGGGTGTGGCGCAGCTGGTAGCGCGCTTGACTGGGGGTCAAGAGGCCGCAAGTTCAAGTCTTGTCACTCGGACCAGTCGAGAGCCTCGACACGCAAACGCGCAGTTGAGGTTCTCGTTTTTTATAGTCTGTTCCTCGCGTTTTTAACTTGCGTTATGAACATTCAAACCACACACAGGGCCTGACCCAATCCGGGTCAGGCCCTGTTTCTATCTAAATCCTATCCCCCGAAGCCGTTCACTTGCGTTATGAACACTCATATCAAAAATCCGCCTTTTCGGGGGCGGATTTTTCTTGTGCTATTGATTTTTACGAGAGCGCTTGCGGTCATCTTGTTTAACTTTGTTAGGAACAAATACTGTTACTTTTGTTCCGCCGGATTTACCGGCAGAAACGGTCAGTGTGCCGCTACACATCATTTTAAGGCGTTCTTTGATGTTTGCGAGAGCAATGTGCGGCTCGTTGTTATCACTATCGCCAAAGCCGGGGCCGGTGTCCTCAACGGTTATTATGCTTCCGCTTTCTGACTGACTTGTTTTAATTGTTACATAAAGCGGATTAAGCTCAGGGTCAAGCCCGTGCTTAATAGCGTTTTCCACAATAGGTTGGAGCGTAAGCGGAGGAATTCGGAAGTGTGTATGCGGGGTATCAAACTCTACAAACAAATGGTCTTCGAAACGGGTTTTTTCAACCGCAAGATATGCACGGGTGTGTTCAAGCTCCTCGGTAAACGGAATAGCATAGTCCTTCGCTAAGGCGGTGAAGTTTTTTCTGAGATAAGTTGAAAAATCCAGGGTAATTTTCTGCGCTTTTTCGGTATCCTGTGCAATGAGATAGTAGATGCTCATAAGAGTATTGTATATAAAATGTGGGCGCATTTGCAGTACCATAACGCTTGCGCGCTGATATGCGATTTCCTGCTGCTGCCGAGTAATTTCACGCTGTTGGCGTAAATTCTGTTCAATTTGCGCTGACAGAATAAGACCGAACATTGAAACGGCTGAAAGCACTGTGCTGATGTCAATCAGCGCGGTAACATCTACAACGGTATGCACAAGCAGAGTGACTGCCAGCGGAACTGTGGCGATAAGAAATCCATAATAATATTTGCGAGAAATCAGTTTGCGCCAACGGATTAAGCATACGAAATTCAGGACCGTAATAACATTCAGCGGAACTATCATTATCGGGAACCATGCTCCACGCTGAAATTGCTCGTTTGGTGAGATATAGTAAATATGCTTTGTAAAAAATGTGCTGACGAGCAGTAGGAAAAACGCCGCCCAAAAGCCGAGTACAACGCGAAAAACGATATTACTCTTTATATCTTTTTTGCAGCAGTGAATGAGAAAAGCCGTAATCATTGGCAATGGCATTGAAAGCAGGAGAATTTCAAGAAATCCAAAGAATACTTGTGTCATCACACCGACATATCGGTAGAAAATTACATCGGCAAGGCTTATAAGGCTGCACAACATAAGAATCGTGAAGTATGCAAGAAAAAACTTTTTGCTCCATTTGTCAAGTGTGGGGAAAATGGCGGTAAACCATATTCCGAGCACTGATAACATCAGCGCCACGCTAACTATGGAAAAACTGAAGATTTCATACCATTCACTCATCCCGCTATTCCTCCTGATATAAACGGATAGCGCAACTTGTCAAGTTGTTCACGCACGCCTTCGGCGGTGAGTGGTTTGAGCATAAAGCCGCTTGCACCCGTACTCCATGCATCAAGAGCATAATCTGTGTAGGCAGTGAGATAAATCACATTCATTTTGGGATTACAGTCTAAAAGCTCCCTGCAAACATCAAGTCCGCTTGTCATTCCCATTTCAATATCGAGAAATGCCAAATCAACCTTTTGATTTTTTGCGTATTCTATTGCACTTGAAGGCTTCGTAAATCCTTCAATATGTGCGCCGGGTAAAACCTCTTTTAATATAGGGATACCACCGTTAAGTATGATTTTTTCGTCGTCAACCAGCAATACATTCGGCACATTATCGCTCTGTGCAATGGCATTTATAAGCAACGCGACATCTATATCAAGACAATCTGCAATTCTGACTATCATTGCGGCGTCAGGCATACGGCTGCCGTTTTCCCAACGGGCAACGGTGGATTTAGCGACAAACAATCGTTTAGCCAGCATTTCTTGCGAAATATTCATCTCTGCTCTTTTTTGTTTCAAAACCTGTGAAAATGTATCTTTCATCGTTATGCCTCGCTTTTTGCCTTGCTACTTACAGTATAATGTATTTGTTAAGTAAACACAAGAATAAATATTTGAGTAAAAAAGTTGACGTTCTGTCAACTCTTATTGATTTACTATATAAAATATAATAAATTAAAAAGAGAAAATGGATAAATTGTGTTATTTAACCGTTGCAATCTATCTAAACAAACTGTCTCAGGAGGAAATATATGAAAAACAGAGTTCAAAGAAAAATCATGAGCTTGCTGCTCGCCCTGGCGATGCTGTTGTCGCTCGTACCAACGGGCTTGACGGCATATGCTGCAAGTGCGGTTTCGTACCTTGCGTATGATGCTGAATCAGGTGAATTCAGCACTGCATCG
>CADBOD010000055.1 GCA_902796165.1 Oscillospiraceae bacterium
CAGGCGTACACGCGCCGTAATAATCACGGATAGCGAACACATAATTCTCACATATCTGCAATCCGAAACGGTTGTCAGCCGTATTACAGATGAAGATTTATCGGAGGTGCAAGAGGATGTTATCGAATAAAGGAAGATTATTTATAATTTCAGGACCTTCGGGTTCGGGAAAGGATACACTTTTAGTTAAATTATTTAAAGCGGTGCCTGAAATCAAGTTTTCTATTTCTTCTATAACCCGACCGATGAGAGAAAACGAAAAACCCGGCCAAAAGTATAATTTCATCAGTAAAGATGAATTCGAGAATATGATTAAAAACAATGAGTTGCTTGAATACAATCAATTTTTAGGCAACTATTACGGAACCCCGAAGGCGCCGGTGATAAAAGCAATTGAAAATGGTGATGATATCGTTGTTGAAGTTGATGTAAACGGTGCCGCACAAATCAGAAATAATGTGCCTGATTGTACAAGTGTATTCATCCTTCCGCCATCACTTGAAGCGCTTAAAACCCGTCTTCACGACAGAGGAACCGAAAGCGAAGAAAAAATACGCGAGCGTCTTTTGTGTGCTTTGGATGAAATTAAAAGGGCTAACGAATATGATTATGTTGTCGTAAACGATGATATTGATACAGCACTTAACGACCTTGTTGGTATTATTAGGCTTGACAGGCTGAAAATTGATAGAAATTTAGATTTAATAAACAAAATTTTAGAAAAATGAAATGAGAGGTTTTTATTATGTTAAATCCCGCAATTGGTAAACTTATCGAGTATTATGACAACCGTTACCGTCTTGTAACGGACATTTCAAAATATGCTCGTAAAATTTCTTCCGATGCAGAAGAAAACGGGGAAATTTTAATTGAAAAACCGGTAAGCATTGCCATAAATAAATTGGCGAGCGAAAAAGGTCTTATCTGATTCGGTGATATAAATGTGCAAAACTACTGTGGCACATATAGCGTTAGACGGTGCCATCGGCTCTTATGACAAATTGTATTCATATAATGTACCGGATAATCTTAAAAATGCGGCGGCCGAAGGCTGCCGTGTTTGTGTGCCTTTCGGAAAAGCCAACCGTACAAGAATAGGTATAATTATTTCGCTTGAAAGCTCGGAAGTATCATTAAAACTTAAGGATGTAATTTCCGTTGTTGACAGTGAGCCAATACTTAACGATGAAATGCTTAAAATTTGCACTTTTATGCACGATACAGTATTTTGCACATATTTTGACGCCGTTAATACAATGCTTCCGGCAGGGCTTAAATTCAAGCTTGAAAACTTTTACAGTGTAAATGATGAATTTGCCGACTCTTCACTCCTTAGCGGTGAGGAGGCAGAGTTGTTTGATATCCTATTAAAAAGCGGCGAGTTATCAGATAATAAGATTAAGCCGCTTTTTGAAAACAGTGAGGATATATTGTTTTCTCTGATTGATAAGGGTGCTATTATTCATTCGGTTTCACCTAAGCGAAAAATGGGTGATTTTACTAAGCGATATTTGCGCATTTGTGATGATAATTATAACGAATCAGTGCTTACTGCCCGTCAAAAAGAGGTAGTTGATGCGGTTAATGTCGCCGGCGAAGTCAGTATTAAAGAGCTTCAATATTTCACCGGTGTTTCGCTATCGGTTATAAACACACTGATAAACAAAAAAGTTCTTGAAGCCTTTGAAAAGCAGGAATTTCGTATGCCATACAGGCTGAAACCAAAGGAAAATTCAAAGGATATAGTGCTGAATGATGAACAATCTTATGCATTCTCAGGTCTATTAAATCAAATGCTCTCTGCTACGGGTGAGAGTGCTCTGCTTTACGGAGTTACAGGCAGCGGAAAAACACAAGTGTTTATGCGGCTTGCCGACGAGGCAATAAAAAATAATCGCGGTGTTATTATTATGGTTCCTGAGATAGCTCTTACGCCGCAGATGATAAATATATTCGGCAACAGATACGGAAATAAAGTCGCGGTTTTTCATAGTGCTATGTCGTTGGGTCAGCGTATGGATGAATACCGGCGTATTAAAACCGGAAAGGCGCTTATCGCAATAGGTACTCGCAGTGCAGTTTTTGCTCCTTTCGATGATTTGGCACTCATTGTTATTGATGAAGAGCAGGAGCATACATACAAATCAGAAAAAAGTCCCCGCTATAACGCTAAGGATATCGCAAGGCTGAGAATAAGGTATCATAAAGGACTATTATGTTTATCAAGCGCAACGCCTTCCCTTGAAAGCTATTCAAAAGCTATCAATGGTAAGTATAAGTTATATAAACTGCCGCATAGATATAACGATTTATCTTTGCCGGAAGTTCGTATAGTCAATATGAAAAAAGAGCTTGAAATCGGAAATTCTTCCAACATCAGCCGTGAATTAGCTTCACTTATAGGCAAACAACTTGAACTTGGGAAGCAATCTATTATACTTCTTAACCGTCGCGGGCATAATACATATGTTTCTTGCCCTGAATGTGGGTTTGTTGCAAGTTGTGATAATTGCAGTATCTCACTTACCTATCATTCCGCTAATAAGCGACTTATGTGCCATTATTGCGGCAATTCATTACCGCTTTATAAAAAGTGTCCGGAGTGTGGATGTGAATTTTTATCTTTTTCAGGTGCCGGAACACAAAGAATTGCAGAAGAGCTTTCTGCGCTTTTTCCGAATGCAAGGATTTTAAGACTTGACGCTGACAGCACAATGACGCGCAATTCCTACACAGTTCACTTAGGCGATTTTGCTGACGGTAAGTATGATATAATGGTCGGTACTCAGATGGTGGCAAAGGGTCTTGATTTCCCGAATGTTTCTTTGGTGGGCGTTATTGGGGCGGACAAGGCACTTTCAGGTGACGATTATCGCGGTGCCGAACGCACTTTCGACCTTATAACACAGGTTATTGGCAGAGCCGGAAGGGCAGACGGTGACGGTATTGCGGTTATTCAAACAAACGATACCGATAACCACATAATTGAACTTGCAAAGGAACAAGACTTTGAGAAGTTTTACGCCGAGGAAATAAATGACCGACAAATTAAGATTTTTCCTCCATTTTGTGATTTGTGCCTTGTTTGGACACAATCATCATTCGAAGATGCTTCAAAAAAAGCTATTTTTCAGATTTTCAATGAGATTAAAAACTTAATTTCAGATAAGTTCAAAGATTTGCATCTTATTATTTTAGGGCCGAATGCCGCTTCTGTGCCTAAAATCGGCGGTAAATACCGATATAGGATGCTTATAAAATGTAAAAACAGTTCACGCTTTCGCGAGATGATATCAACTGCTTGCGGTACAAGCGGCATACCGGGTGTTTCTGTGGGCATTGATATAAATCCGGAGAGCGTTATGTAGGGTGTTGAATATGGCAATAAGAAATATTGTAAAAATAGGTGACGATATTCTGAGAAAGGTTTGTCGTACTCAGTTGAAGTTTGATGAACATCTCCATCAGATACTTGATGATATGGCGGAAACAATGTATGCCGCTGACGGTGTGGGACTTGCCGCACCTCAGGTAGGTATCCTGCGCAGGTATTGCATTGTTGATGTTGGCGACGGCTTAATTGAGCTTATAAATCCGGTTTTGCTTGAAAGCTCAGGTGAGCAAACGGGGCAGGAGGGATGTCTTTCTATTCCCGACAAATATTCTGAGGTTACAAGACCAATGAACATTAAGGTAAGGGCGCAGGATAGGTTCGGCAAAACCTTTGAAGTTACCGCAAGTGAGCTTAAAGCAAGGGCAATTCTTCACGAAATGGATCACCTTGACGGTGTACTTTATATTGACAGAGTATAAGAGGACTTTTTTATGCGTATAGTTTTTATGGGCACTCCTGATTACTGTTTGCCTACATTGTCAAGACTTATGTCTGACGGTCACGATATAAAAGCGGTTTTTGCACAACCCGATAAACCCGTCGGAAGAAAGCAGGTTTTAACCGCACCGCCTACAAAGGTTTTTGCGCTTGATAATAATATACCGGTCTATCAGCCTAAAACGCTTCGTGACGGTGCCGCACTTGAAATTCTTAAAGAAATCAATCCTG
Organism: Oscillospiraceae bacterium; assembly: GCA_902796165.1. Taxonomy (GTDB): domain Bacteria; phylum Bacillota; class Clostridia; order Oscillospirales; family Acutalibacteraceae; genus UBA737. The sequence goes on from CADBOD010000055.1 coordinate 4,064, forward strand.
ATATTATTGTTGTTGTGGCGTACGGTAAAATCCTGCCCGAAGAAATACTTAATCTACCAAAATACGGATGTATTAACGGACACGCTTCTTTGCTTCCCAAGCTCAGAGGTGCTTCTCCTATACAGTGGGCGATTGTAACCGGTGAAAGAAAAACCGGTGTAACGGTTATGCAGATGGATAAGGGTATGGATACAGGAGCTATTCTTTCCGTTAAAAGTATTGATATTTCAGAGGATGACACGGCAGAGTCGCTCTTTACTAAGCTATCATATTTGACTTCCGAGCTTATTTCATCAACTGTTTTTGAGATAGAAAAGGATAATATAACCGCAAAAAAGCAGGATGAAAGCAAAGCTACCTATGCACCTATAATTAAAAAGGAAATGGCACACATTGATTTTTCAAAAAGCGCCGAGGAGATTTATAACGCCGTAAGAGGTTTTTATTCTTGGCCGGTGGCATTTTGTTATTTAAACGGCAAACGAATTAAGGTTATATCGGCATGTGTTTCCGATTTTAAATCGGGTGCTCCCGGTGAAGTTGTTAACAATACAAACAAACTTGTTATAGCTTGCGGAAATAATAGTTGTATTGAGTTTTTAAAGGTACAGCCCGAGGGCGGTAAGGCTATGACTGCCGCAGATTTAATGAGAGGAAATCCGATAAAACTCGGAACTGTATTTGAATAAATGATAAACACTAGAAAAATTGCACTTGAAGCGCTACTTTCGGTTGATAAAGACCTTGCATATTCAAATTTGGTCTTAAAAGATGTTTTATCGGATAATAGTGTTAACAATGCTGATAAGCCTTTTATTACCGCGCTCTTTTACGGAGTTTTAGATAGAAAAATAACCCTTGATTATATTATTTCAAAATTCGTTAAAAAGCCTATATCAAAGATAGCGCCTATCACGCTGAACGCTTTGCGGATTGCTGTTTACCAGATTTTATATATGGATAAAGTGCCCGAAAGTGCCGCGGTGAACGAGTCAGTCAAGCTGGTTAAAAATTCAAAGGAGAAATTCAATTCTGCATTTGTAAATGCGGTTCTTCGTAATTATTTGAGGCAAGGTGTTAAACTGCCGGAGGATAATTCCGCTTTGTCGCTGAGCATTAGATATTCCTGTCCCGTTTGGATAATTAACAGCTTTTTAAATGATTACGGTGAAGAAAATACTATCGGTATTCTTGAACACTTTTTAACAGTGCCGGATATTACGGTGAGGGTAAATAGTATTTTCGTCAGCGACCTTGAATTCGAAAAAGCTATTGAAAGCGAAAATTTACACGCTGAGAAGGCGACAATCAATCACGCATATCATCTTAAAGACGGCGTTGATATAAAATCGCTTGATTGTTATATTAAAGGACTGTTTTATGTTCAGGATATCCAGTCACAAATTGCCGTTTCAAAGCTAAATATCACTGCCGGCGAGCGCGTTCTTGATATGTGTGCCGCACCAGGAGGAAAAACTTTTTATGCCGGCATTTCATCCGGTGACGGTGCCTTTATCACTGCTTGCGATATTTACGAAAAAAGAGTAAACCTTATCCGGCAAAATGCAAGTCGGCTGGGCTTAAAAAATATCGAATATCGGGTTTGTGATTCAAGTACTTTTAATAACTCTCTCGGAAAATTCGATGCCGTTATTTGCGATGTTCCGTGTTCGGGACTTGGTGTTATAAGAAGAAAACCGGAGATAAAATACAAAGAGGATTTAAACCTTGAACAGTTAAAGACTACACAGTCGGCTATTTTAGAAAACGGACTTAAATATTTGAAGCCTGGCGGGCGGATTTTGTATTCAACCTGCACTATAAGACGAGCTGAAAATGAGGACATAGTTCGTGCCTGCCTTGACAAACATAGTGACTATGAGTTAAAATATGAACATACATTTCTACCAACCGTAGATTTTACCGATGGTTTTTATTGTGCCGTAATCAAAAGTAGGTGATTTTTCTTCGGATGTATGATATAGTTTCAATGAATGTATTTGAGTTGACACGGCTTTTGGTTGATTACTCACAACCTTCATATAGAGCAAAGCAGCTTTTTAAGTGGTTGCAATCAGGTATTAAAACATTCGATGAAATGTCTAATATTCCTATTTCTCTTCGTAACAGTCTTGAAAAGGATTGCTATATAGCGCGTGCTGATATCTTTAAATGCTATCGGTCACAAATAGACGAAACGGTTAAATACCTGTTCCGGCTTTACGACGGTGAGTTTATTGAATCGGTTTTAATGAAATATCAACACGGATATACCGTTTGTATATCCACACAAGTAGGATGTAATATGGGGTGTAAATTCTGCGCCTCAGGTCTTTACGGTAAAACACGCGATTTAACCGCTTCCGAAATGCTTGCACAGATTACTGCAATTCAAGCGGATAACAATATACGGGTTTCAAATATTGTTATGATGGGTATGGGCGAGCCTCTTGAAAATTATGATAATACCGAAAGGTTTTTAAAACTTGTGAGTGATGAAGACGGGCTTAATATAGGGCTGAGGCATATATCACTTTCAACCTGCGGATTTGTTTCGGGTATTGAGAAGCTCTCTCTTTTAAATTTGCCCATAACGCTTTCGGTATCACTTCACGCACCTTTTGATGATATAAGAAATTCCATAATGCCGATAAATAAAAAGTGGAATATAAAAACTCTTATGGATGCTTGCCAGAAATATCAGAAAATTACTACCAGGCGGATTTCTTTTGAATATGCGTTGATTTCCGGAGTGAACGATACTCGCGAGTGCGCAAAAGAGCTTGCACGAATTACTAAGGGTATTATGTGCCATATAAATTTAATACCGGCAAATCCCGTAAGCGAGAATTCATTTGTTAAACCTGATAAAAATAAAATCAATAAATTTAAAGATCTTCTTATTTCTTACGGCTTGACCGTCACTGTCAGAAGAACTCTCGGAGCAGATATTGATGCTTCTTGCGGTCAGCTCAGAAAACGAATAAGAAAGGAGACCGACGGTGCAAATATTCAGCAAAGTTGATATTGGAAAGGTAAGAGCCAGCAATCAGGATGCCGCTAATGCCTTTATTATCGACGATAATACTGCTTTCGCGGTTGTTTGTGACGGTATGGGCGGAGCAAACGGCGGTGATGTTGCCAGCAATACCGCGGTAAATGCTATTTCAGATTATGTGAAAAGCTCATATCATTCCGGAATGAGCAACGATAAAATTTCACAACTTCTGAAAATTGCTGTTTCATCTGCAAATTATGAAATATTTAATGTTTCAAAAAAAGATGAAGCTCTTCGCGGTATGGGGACTACGGTAGTAGCCGCGATTATCACCAACGACCATGCGATAGTTTATCATGTAGGGGATAGCAGAGCGTACCTTATAAATGATGATATTGTTCAAATCACTAAGGATCATTCGGTTGTGCAGTCTTTGATAGAAAGCGGAAAGCTGACTATGAGCGAAGCTAAGGATTTTCCGGAAAAGAATGTGATTACAAGGGCGCTGGGGGTTGAATCAAATGTCATTGCCGACCAGTCGATTGTTCCATTAAACCCCGGAGATGCACTTTTGTTATGTTCTGATGGGCTTACGAATTTTGTAGATGCGCCAAGCATTTTAAGTGTATTTAAGCAGAATCGTATTGAAAACGTAGCTGATTTACTCGTTGATGCGGCTAACGCCGGTGGCGGCGGCGATAATATTTCTGTTGTTATCGTCTCTAAGGAAAGAGGTTGATTATTTTGGATAAATATGTTGGAAAACGCCTTGATGGCAGATATGAAATTCAGGAAATTATCGGCGTTGGCGGTATGGCGGTTGTATATAAAGCGCACGATAATGTTGAGGATAGAACGGTTGCTATAAAGATTTTAAAAGATGAGTTTGTAGGTAACAGTGATTTTATCCGTAGATTTAAAAACGAGTCTAAGGCAATCGCTATGCTCTCACATCCTAATATTGTAAAAGTATATGATATGAGCTTTGGTGATCTTATTCAGTATATTGTTATGGAGTTTATTGATGGTATCACCCTTAAAGAGTATATTGAGCATCGCGGCAGTCTTCGCTGGTCTGATGCCATATATTTCACTATGCAAATTTTAAGAGCTTTACAGCACGCACACGATAAAGGCATAGTGCATAGAGATGTAAAGCCGCAGAACATAATGGTTTTATCTGACGGTACTATTAAGGTTGCCGATTTCGGCATTGCCCGATTTGCCCGCGGCGATCAGCGCACGGTTACCGATATGGCAATCGGCTCTGTTCATTATATAAGCCCTGAACAGGCGCGCGGTGAAAAAACTGATGAAAAGGCTGATATTTACTCAGTTGGTGTTATGCTATATGAGATGCTGACGGGTAAATTACCCTTCGATGCTGACAGTGCCGTTTCCGTCGCAATAATGCAGCTTCAACGCGACCCTCAACCGCCTACGGAAATTAACAGTTCTATTCCGGCAGGTCTTGAACAGATTACAATGAAAGCAATGCAAAAATCTATTGAGAGAAGGTATCAGTCCGCCGCGGAAATGCTTTGTGACCTTGAAACGATTAAAAAAGATCCGCTTGCTACATTCGACCATTCTTTCTTTGTTGATAATTCACCCACAAAGTTTGTTGATACAATGTCATCTACACCTGCTTCCGCAATGACCGATGACGATTTTGATGTAGCGGATGACGGCAATGAAAAAAACAAAATGATGGTGCCGGTTCTTTCCGGTGTTGCCGCGGCTTTGGTTATTGCAATTATTGTGCTTGGTGTTATTTTTGTCCCACGCCTTTTCAAAAGCACCGGCAAGGAAATCGAATATCCTGACTATGTCGGTAAAACAATAGACCAGGTAAATTCCGATGAAAATTCAAAGCTATTTGATATTAAATGGGAGTATGTTGTAAGCGATAAATACGATAGGGGTATCGTATGCGAGCAATCCCAAAAGGCCGGCAAGAGCGCAAAAAAAGGTGCAAAATTTACACTTTATGTAAGTATGGGGCAAACCACGGTTACCGTTCCGGATGTCTATGGTAAGAGCGAGTCTTTTGCGGTATCCGAGCTTACCGCTAAGAAGTTTGTTCCGATTATTAAAAAGACCGCGGATGATGAGATAGAAAGCGGTCTTGTTATCAGAACAGATCCTCAAAAAACCACCGTTGTTGCGGAGGGCAGCGAGGTAACTGTTTATGTTAGTACCGGCAAAAACTCTAAAATGGTTGATGTTCCGAATGTTATCGGTATTTCTGAGGCAAAAGCAAAGAGTTATATCGAGGATAAAGGGTTAGTAGCGGTAATTCGTCAGAGAGATTTAAAGGTTGGCGATAAGTATTACGAAAAAGGTTGTGTTATAAGCCAGGATCCTACCGTTGACCAAACAGCTCAGGTTAAAGAGGGAACAAGTATTACGGTTGAAGTTTCTACCGGTGTAATCAGCTTTAATATGGCATTTAACTCTATTCCAAAGGATTTTGTCAATCAAACAGGTACGCTTTCTATCTGGGTTGACGGCGGTAAGCTGTTAAAGGAAAGTGAAACGCTTGATTTTACAAGTATCAGTTCATATACCTTTAAGGACCTTAAAACAACCGACCGAACCTTTGAAGCTACTATTAAGCTCAAAAACGGAAACAACTATGAGGACTATCAGAAAGTTAAGGTTGATTCTCTGAGTGGAAAATATACAGTTCTCAGCACCAATTATAATTATTCTAAAAAATCAAATTCGTCGCTGATTGACGATACCGACGGTGACAACTGATATGTCGGATACTAAAAATCAAAAGTCGGGCGTTATTGTTAAAGCAATCTCGGGATTTTACTATGTTTCAGCTTATGATATGATTTTTGAATGTAAGGCACGGGGAAATTTTCGGCACTCGAAGATTTCCCCGATTGTCGGTGATAGAGTTATCTTTGAAACAGTTTCTGAAACCAGTGGAGTTGTTACAGAAATTTTACCGCGGAAAAACTCATTAAGCAGACCTCTTATCGCAAATATTGATAAGATAATTATTGTTTCGGCTTTTGAAAATCCGGCGCCCGATTTATTGCTTATAGATAGATTGACGGCGATTTCCGTTTATAACAACATAAAACCCGTAATAGTGTTCAACAAATCCGATATGGGTGATTTTAGCAAATTTGAGCGCATATATAAAAATGCGGGACTTGATACATATGTTGTGAGTTCACGCGATACTCAAACACTTGATGATTTAAGACAGGAGTTTAAAAACTGTATATGCGCTATGTGCGGAAATACAGGTGTAGGAAAATCAAGCCTTATAAATTCTATCTTTGAAGGCTTTGATTTAAAAACAGGTGAAATTAGTTATGCGCTCGGCAGGGGGCGCCATACAACACGGCATACCGAGTTATTCAAAAACAATCTCGGCGGTTTTGTTGCCGATACCCCCGGTTTTTCTTCGATTGAGCAATCGGATAAATTATACGATTTTAAATTGAATTTATCGCGGTGCTTTACTGATTTTTTACCCTTTATTGACAAGTGCGGCTTTTCGACCTGTACACATACCTGTGAGCCGGGCTGCGGTGTTTTAAATGCTGTCTCTTTGGGTGAAATAGAAAAAACGCGTCATAAAAGCTATGTTGCTCTTTTTAACGAATTAAAAGGCGTAAACAGTTGGCAAAAAAAGTAACAAGGGGTACGCTATGAGTTTATTAAGCATTTTTTTAATAGCCGTTGGTCTTTCTATGGATGCGTTTGCTGTTTCTATTTGTCAAGGGCTTAAAATGCGGGAAATCGATTATGGAAAGACATTGGTTATCGGCGCTTTTTTCGGTGGATTTCAGGCAATTATGCCTATAATCGGTTGGTTCATCGGCATTCGTTTTCAAAGGCATATTGTAAATTTTGACCATTGGATTGCTTTTATTTTATTGGCAATAATAGGCGGTAAAATGATATATGATTCCTTTCACCCTGATGAAAACGATAATCTAGGCTTTGGGATTTCAGAGTTGCTGATATTAGCCATTGCCACAAGTATCGATGCTTTGGCAGTTGGCGTGGCTTTTGCTATGCTTAATGAAATCAATATTTTTTCTTCTGTCGCTATAATCGGTTTATTGACATTTATTCTTTCTGTAATAGGCGTGTTTATTGGTAATAAATTCGGCGCAAGGTATAAGAACAAGGCTGAGTTTACCGGCGGTATAATACTTATACTTTTAGGATTGAAAATTCTGCTTGAACATCTTAACATAATAGGCAAATTTTTTTAAAATGATTAATTTGAAAAGATTTTTTAAAACCACTTATGAAATTTTTCCTATATTCAATAGACCGATGGCTGCTTGTGCGCTATTTAGTATTTTAGGAATTCTGATTTTATATAAAAACCAAAGCGTTGCTCTTTCACTGTTGATTTTGTTTTCTTTGTTTGCAGCTGCTTTTTGCCTTATTACGAAAAGCAAGAAAATTTTTGTGGTTTCTATTTTGTTTTTGGCGGTTTGTGCGAGCGCAGTAAATGAGTTTCAAACGGTTAAAGACCTTGAAACACTTAACAATAAGGTTGTTAATGCTGATTTTGTCGCTTTGGAGGATTCTTACAATACGGGTAAGGTTACAAAAGTTTCCGTTTATTGCCGCAATTCAGATGTTATACCTAAAAACAGTAAGTTTTCTCTTTATTATTTTTTAGATGAAGAATTAAACTGCGGCGATACATTTACCGCCACGGTAAAGCTAAAAAGTCTTGAAGATAATCAATATAAAATGTATAATTTCGGAAATATGATTTATATGGATTGCAGACTTTTAAAGATTACAAACCGATATTCTCCAAATAAATTTTTTGAAAAAATCGGCAATATCAGAAGATATATGATAAATACAATTTCCGATAATTTTTCGGATGATATTTCAAGTGTTCTCATTGCTCTAAATTGCGGTGACCGCAGGTATTTATCAAAAGAGTTTTACTCTAAGGTCTTAGTTTGCGGAGTGGCACATATTATGGTTGTGTCCGGACTTCATATTTCAATTATTATAGGATTTATTTTCAAATTCTTTGAAAAGGTTTATTATAACCGATACTTAAAAAGCATTATTTCAATTATAATGATTTTTATGATTTGCGCGGTTTGCGGTTTTACACTCTCGGTAATAAGAGCCGGTATTATGTTTATTTTCTTTGTCTTAGCGCCGGTGTTTAAGCGCAGTAATGACGGTATGAATTCCTTGGGAGCCGCCGTGATACTTATATTGTTTTTTAGTCCTTTCAGCGTTTACAGTGTTTCTTTTCTGCTATCTGTTACCGCTACACTTTCTGTTGTTTGGATAGCGCCTTTTTACAGTGATATAATTATTGAAAAGCTACACATAGAGAATAAGTTTATCAAAGGAATTGTTGTGACACTCTGCGTTTCGGTAAGTGCTATGATATTTACTGCTCCAATAACCATAGCGGTATTCGGCACTTTTGCTATATTAGCGCCGATTGCATTTTTACTTATAACATTTCCCGTAACCTATGCGCTCGAATTCAATACTCTGGCAGTAGCGCTTTCATCTATAAAGGGTATTGCTTTATTATCTAAGCCATTGTTTATTATATCCGGTGCTTGCGCCTGGTATATAAAGATGATAATTGATAATCTCGGCATTTTGGATTTTTTGCTTATTGATGCCGATTTAACCGAATTTTTAATATTTGTATTTTTGATATTTGCTTTAATAATGGGTATGTGCCTATATAATTTTTATAAGCGGCTTATGAAAAAGACGCTTTTGGCGGAGGTGAAAGCTTATGGACATTGTTTATGAAAGCAAATTAAAAGAGTTGTTGTCGGGAAACAGGATTTTACCGGTGTATGTTCTTTTCGGTGATGACGGATATCTTATAAATCATTATATGAATATGATAATAAACAAAACCTGCGGTAAGGATAATGATTTTGATTTGCAAAAATTTGAGAAAGACGCTGATTTGCAGGGCGTTTATGATGCACTTAATCAGTTTCCGATGATGTCGGATAGAAAATGTATCATATTATCCGATTATGATTTTGAGGCGGCTTCTGCCGATAATTTTGAAAAGCTGATTACTTTGCTTTCGGATGATTATGAGTTTTCAACCTTTGTATTTATGTTGGAGGATTTTGAGCCTGATTTTAAACGCTCTTCAAAGGCAAAGAAAATCCTTACAGCCGTAGAGCAAGCCGGCGGTTTGGTTGTGGAACTTAAACACCGTGATGACAACGACCTTGCCAGGATGCTTGTAAACGGCGCCAAAAAACGAGATTATAATTTAGATATATCAACCGCAAAATATATGGTTGAAATCTGCGGTTCTGATATTAACACGCTCATCAGCGAGTTGGACAAGGTTTGCAGGTATGTCGAAAGTAATGAAATAGATAAGGCGGATATTGACAAAGTTTGTGTAAAATCTGTCGAAGCCTCGGTATATGAATATGTAAAAGCCGTTATAGATTGTAACGCCTCGTTGGCATTTAAAATACTTGATGATTTACTGTTTATGCGATTTGAGCCTATGATTATCGTTTATACTCTCGCTTCATCGCTTACCGATATTGTCCGTGTTTCTGTGGCAAAAAAAGCGAACAAGGCTACAAGTGATGTTGTTTCTGATTTTGCGTATAAAAATAAATCTTTTCTCGTGAGCAGAGCAAACACCAATCTCAGAAAATTTGACGATAACAGGATAAGACTTTGTATCAAAGAGATTTTAAAAGCTGATAATCTTTTAAAAAGCTCTGCGGCAGATAAAAAAACTCTCTTGGAACAGATGACGGTCAGAGTAATTTATATAATTGCAAACGGTGATATAATTGATAACACTTGATAGCATTGTAATCGTTGAAGGTAAATACGATAAGATTACCCTCGAAAACTTTATTGATGCCACAATTATTACTACAAACGGTTTCGGCATTTACAAAGATAAAGACCGCAGGGATTTGATAAAGCGTCTATGTAAAGAGAAGGGAGTTATTGTAATTACCGATTCGGATAGTGCAGGGGCTCAAATAAGGTCGTTTATCAAAAGCATTTGCAATACCGAAAGGATTGTTAATGTGTATTTACCTCAAATCCCCGGCAAGGAAAAAAGAAAGACAAAGCCCTCAAAGCAGGGATATTTAGGCGTTGAGGGTATGAATATGGAAACTATTTTAGCCGCTCTTGAAAAAAGCGGTATTACCGGTAAGCCTTTTGAGGCAAAGGAAAAAATCAGTAAGATTGACCTTTATAAATTCGGCCTTTCCGGTGGTGAAAACAGCAAATCTTTTCGTGTTAGCTTTTCTGAATTTGCAGGAATTCCAAAAGGGATATCTTCGAACGCTTTTTTAGATGCGCTTAATTCGATTTTTACGAGAGAGGATTTTTTAGAGGAGGTAAGTAAATGGCGGCAAGCACAAGTCAAAAATTAAAGCTCTTATATATTTTGAAAATTTTAAATGACTATTCTGATGAAGAAAATCCTATTTCCTCTTCGTTTATAATTTCCAAGCTCGAACAATACGGAATTTCAGCAGAGCGCAAGGCAATTTATGATGATATTGATTGTTTAATAGAATTCGGTTATGAAATCATTAAAACGCGCAACCCGAAAGCGGGATATTTTCTTGCCGAGCGTGATTTTGAGCTGCCGGAGGTTTATCTACTTCAAGATGCCGTTCGCACTGCTCATTTTATCACCGAAAAGAAAACTCGCGAGCTTTGCCGTAAATTAGATAATTTTTTGAGCAAGCAGCAATTAAGCAGAAGTATATCAACTATTTATGTAAATACTGACGGTAAGACGAAAAACGAATCTATTTTTTATAACATTGATACTATTTCACGCGCAATTAAAAACAGACATAAGATTTCCTATAAATACGGTGTTCGTGAATTGCAGGGCAGGGAAATAGTGACCGTTTTTAAGGATAGAAAGCTCAATCCGTATGCTATGACCTGGCAGGATGACCACTATTATCTTATCGGCAATTACGATAAGTATAACAGTTTAGTTCATCTTCGTATTGACCGTATGAAATCCGTAGAGGAAACAGATGAGGTAGCCCGCCATTTCAGCGAGGTTTCAAAATTCAGCGATTTCTTTAATGTCGCCGAATATACAAAAGGCTTGTTCGATATGTTTGTAGGTGACTTTCAAAAAATTCATTTGAGATGCGCAAAGAATACCCTTGAACAAATTGTCGATAGATTCGGCACTTCGATTTTTGTTTCAAATGTTACGGATGACTTTTTTGAATTTTCGGTTGAATGTGCCGTAAGCTACGGACTGATAAATTGGCTTATTGGTTTTTCCGATAAGATAGAGGTGCTTGAACCGCAGTCACTAAGAGATATGGTAAAAGAGCGAGCGAAAAAAATTCTTGAATTATATAAATAATGCTTGCATAATCAAACAGTTTGTGATATAATTTATCGGTCGCGAAAGCGATAAAATAAAACACACATTTCTTTTATCCGGTAGAGGTGCGGTTTTGATACAGCCGTTTCCGGGTTGGTAAAAGAGATGGAGGGAAAACCTCAGGAGGAATTTATTATGGCAGTTGTATCAATGAAACAGCTTCTTGAAGCAGGTGTTCATTTCGGTCACCAGACAAGACGCTGGAACCCCAAAATGGCTCAGTATATTTTTACAGAGCGTAACGGTATCTACATTATCGACCTTCAAAAAACAGTTAAGAAGCTCAATGAAGCATATCTTTTTGCTCGCGATATTGCGGCTGAAGGCGGAGATATTCTTTTTGTAGGTACTAAAAAGCAGGCTCAGGATTCTGTTAAGGAAGAGGCAGAGCATTGCGGTATGCCTTATGTCAACGCTCGTTGGCTCGGCGGTATGCTCACCAATTTCAGCACAATTCGTACCCGTATTAACCGTCTTAATCAGCTTCGCAATATGAGGGATGACGGCACATTTGATCTTCTCCCCAAAAAAGAAGTTGTTAAGTTAGAGCTTGAGATTGAAAAGCTCGAAAAGTTTATCGGCGGTATTCAGAATATGGAAAAATTGCCGGGTGCGCTTTTCATTGTTGACCCCCATAAAGAGAGAATTGCAGTAGCAGAGGCTAAGAAGCTCGGTATTCCGATAATCGCTATCGTTGATACGAACTGTGACCCTGATGAAATTGATGCTGTAATTCCGGGTAACGATGATGCTATTCGTGCGGTTAAGCTCATTTCCGAAACTATTGCCGCCGCTGTTATAGAGGGCAGACAAGGCGAGGAATTCGGCGCTGCTGCAAAAGATGATGAAACTGATGATGTTCAGGATTCTGCTGATGAAAGTGCTGAAGAAACCACTTCAGAGGACGCTGAATAATACATTTTCATAGGAGGAATATTATTATGGCTTTTACTGCTAAAGATGTGCAGGCACTCCGCGAAAAAACCGGCTGCGGTATGATGGATTGTAAAAAGGCTCTTACCGAAACAAACGGTGATATGGATGCTGCCGCTGATTATTTAAGAGAAAAAGGTTTAGCTTCTCAGGCTAAGAAGGCAGGCAGAATTGCCGCTGAAGGTACTGTTTGCGCTATCAGTGAAAACGGTATCGGCGCAGTTGTTGAGCTTAATGCCGAAACCGACTTTGTTGCCGGCGGTGAAGAGTTTAAAGCGTTGGCTTTGAAAGTTGCTAAAATAGTAGCTGACCAGAACCCTGCTGATTTAGATGCGCTTCTCAAGTGCTCTGAGGGCGGTCAAACCGTTGAAGAAATGGTTCAGGAGTTATTTCTTAAAGTAAGAGAAAACATTAAGGTTCGCCGTTTTGCTCGCTATGAGGGCAAGGTTGTAACTTATGTTCACGCAGGCGGTAAAATCGGTGTTATGGTTAATTTTGATACCGAGCTTGATGCTGATAACGCTGATTTTGTTACAATGGGTAAAAATGTTGCAATGCAGATTGCAGCTATGAACCCGGGATATCTTGATGAAGCCTCTGTTCCGGCTGAAGTTCTTGAAAAAGAGAAGGCAATACTCATCGCTCAGATGAAGGAAGATCCTAAGATGGCTAACAAGCCCGATGCAGTTCTCGGTAAGATTGTTGAGGGTAAAATCGGTAAGTACTTCAAAGAAAATTGCCTTGTTGACCAGCAGTTTGTTATGGACGGTGAGTTGACCGTTGGTAAGTATGTTGAAAAGACCGCTAAGGAACTCGGCAAGGATATCAAGATCGTTTCTTTTGTTCGCTTTGAGAAGGGCGAGGGAATTGAGAAGCGCGTCGATGATTTCGCGGCAGAAGTTGCAAGTATGATAAAATAATTAAAACTTATAAAGCTCGGTTGTTATGACCGAGCTTTTTTTACCTTTCTATTGAAAAATACAAATAAATGTGTTATTCTTATAGTATAATACAAGCTATGAGGTGATTTGATGCCAATTCAAGAATCCGGCGAAATGTACCTTGAAACAATCTATGTTCTTTCAAAAAAATTAGATAATGTTCGTTCTATTGATATAGCATCTCAGATGGGATTTTCAAAACCGTCTGTCAGCAGGGCAATGGGTGTTTTAAAAGAGAAAGAATACATTGAAATTGACGGCTCGGGTAATGTTACGCTTACAAAATCGGGTTTAAGAATTGCTAAAACAATTTATGAGCGCCATACGGTGCTTACTGATGTTTTAGTTGCGCTTGGCGTTGATAAGGAAACGGCAACCGATGATGCGTGCAGAATAGAGCATTATATCAGTGATAAAACCTTCAAAGCAATTAAAAAATATATAAAGGATAATAAATAAACCACTAAACAGGCATTACCTATTTGGCAATGCCTGTTAAAATTTTATACGCAATAATTATTCGATTATATTTTCGTTTAAATCCTTTTCAGTATCAACTTCATCGCCGACATTGTTATCAGGCGGATTTGACCCGTCGGGATTATCATTATCATTTTCCGGAATTGTAATATCGTTGTCATCAGCCGGCGGTATAGTAATATTATCCTGTGGTTGCTCGATGATAGCCACTTCTTGTGGCTTTTGAGCGATAATAATTGCCTGCCTGCCGGTAGCGTTAAAGCGATTTTCAACTATGTCGGCATTATATCTGCAATTCTTATGCGTAAGCGGATCGTTGAAATAATAACCGGTATCATCATAACCCACAAGAAGTAAACAGTGGTTTGGTGAAATCCAGGTATATGTTCTGTCAGTATCCACAATAGTCCAAGTTTTTGAAGTTCTCGTGGGGTTCATACCCTGAGTAGCCCAAAATATTACAGGGATATCGCTGTCAAGATACGAGCGAAGAGAGGAAAGGGAAGAGCCGGTAAGGTTCTTGACGGTATGCCGGCTTTGATCAATACATCTATTTAATGCCGTTATTATTACCGGTGCCATACATCCCCAGCCTTTTTCTGAGTATGGATCGCCTAAGAAGTATTCTCTTGGATCATATCCGTAATAATTGCCGTCAGTACCGATATATGGTGTAATAGCTTTGTCAAGGTAATTATCAATAAAACTATTTACCGAAATACCGTATCCGGCAAAATTTAACGCCATAACTGCGCTAACGCTTTCGCGCCCTGTGGGATATTTACCGTTTTGATTTATATACGGTACGTCTAATAGCTTTATCGGAGTATTTATTGCAGGCTTTTCAAAGCTCGTTTGCGTTGTTACAGTTTTATCCTTTTCAAGAGCTTTTGAAAAGTTTTTCGGTGTAGGCATAGTTTTTGCGCTTGCCACATTTTC
>CADBOD010000056.1 GCA_902796165.1 Oscillospiraceae bacterium
CCCGAAGTTTAACTTCGGGCTTTTGCTTTTACTCTATAATAAAATACGCGGCGGAATTTCCGCCGCGTGAGAGCTTTTAATTTGCAAGCCAGGGATTGTTAGGGTCCGGGTCGGTAGGGTCCCAACCGCGACGTGCATCATTTATATCTATTTGCGTAGGCATTGTCGGTGATATGGGCTCCGGCGTATCGCTATAATATAGGGTGACAGTTGAGCCTTTCGGACAATTATCATATATCCATTTGGCGTCAATTACCGATAATCTGACACAACCGAGCGACGCGGCTTGTCCGAGTTTATTATATTCATCAAACTCGAGATTTCCCTTATCCTTTGTAAAATACGGCACCGAATGAAAAAGAATATGCCCTGTAATCCTTGTGCAATACTGACCGTAAACATTCCCGGAAAGAAGTCGCCAGGAATATTTATCGGAAGTAGTATATGTGCCGGTTGGGGTTTTACCGTCCGTACCGACAGAGCAAGCCATACTTTTAATCGGAACAGTATATTCTCCGCTTTCATCCCTTGCATAAACCGTAACAATATTTTGCGTAAGATTAACTCTTAAATAGTATGGCATCACAGGCTCCGGCACGGGCGCATTTTCGGGTGGTTTCGTACCTGACAACAGTTTTCCGGAACAAAATCCCACAGTATCATTATAGGTTACACGGTACCATCCATTTGAGCATTTGCCGGTTACTGTGACTTCCGAGCCTTTTTTTAAACTGCCGATTATTTTCCCGTTTGTGCCCGGATTACTTCTGATATTCAAATCGGTAGTTGCATAAAATGAGGCGCTAAAATCTTCCGTAGTTATTTCCGGCTGTGGTTTCGGCTCCGGCTCCGATTGAGGCTCGGGCTTAGATTGAGGTTCGGGTTCAGGCTCGACAGAAACGGGAGTTTCAGAGCTATCGTTTAATACCGGCATTACTTTTGATATATCGGAGGTGCCGGTTTCTGAACTGCTGCCGTCAGGTTCGTTAGATTTTAGCTTAACAAAAATAAGTGACCCTGCTATCACCGCAATAATAAATACTATTGCTATTATTGTCAGATTTCTTTTATGACTACTCATTTACATTTCCCCAATAAATTATTCGTCCAGTGAGCAAATATCGGAAAATGTTTCCCGCCTTACGGCAATACGGCTACCGCCCTTATTCAGGATAACCACGGGAGGACGGGGAATGCGGTTATAATTTGAAGCCATAGAGTAGTTATATGCACCGGTTGTAAGGCAGGCAACAATATCGCCTCGCTTAACAGATGCCGGAACAGTTACATTTTCCTGAATAATATCTCCGCTTTCGCAACAACGCCCCACAACGCTTGCCGGCATATCGCAAATCTCATCAATCTTATTTGCAACAAGAAGCGTGTAATTTGCTTTGTACATAGCATATCTTACATTATCAGTCATACCGCCGTCAACCGAAACATAGTTGACAAAATCCGGTACTTTTTTAACTGTCCCGACGGTGTAAACCGTCATCCCCGCATCTGCCACAATGCTTCGCCCCGGCTCAAAGATTATTGTCGGAAGTTTGATATCTAAATCCTTAAATACTTTTTTGATATTTTCACCTATTACCGATATGAATTTGTTTATATCAACAATAGGCTCGCTTGGCAAATACCTTACACCGAAACCGCCGCCCATATCAAGAATTTCGGGGGTGTAACCGATAGTGTTACTTATATCTGCAATAAAATCCGCCATAATTCTGACGGCTTTGCAAAAAACATCAGTGTCAAATATCTGAGAGCCTATGTGGCAATGATAACCAGAAAGGGCTATGTTTTTTCGGCTTAACGCGGTTTTCGTTATCGCTTTCGCCTGACCGGTTTCAATAGCCGAGCCAAACTTAGAATCCACCTTGCCGGTTGATACCGCCTCAAATGTGTGAGAATCAATACCGGGTGTTATTCGTAAAAGGATTTTTTGTGTTATATTTCGTTTTCCCGCCTCTCGCTCTATCACGAAAAGCTCTTCTTCATTATCAACAACAAAGAACCCAACGCCGTTATCCATAGCAAAAGCTATATCATCATCGGTTTTATTGTTCGAGTGAAAAAGCGCCTTTTCAAGCGGGAAACCGGCATTTGCCGCCGTGTATATTTCGCCGCCGGACACAACATCAATAAACACATTCTCACTTTTCATAATGCGGTACATTTCCTTAAATGAAGCCGCTTTTGAAGCATAGGCTATAATTCCGTTATCTCCAAGGCAGTTATGTACCGCGCCCTTAAAGGTGTTTATGCGCTCTCTTATACGGTCCTCGTCCATAAGATAAAGCGGAGTGCCGTATTTTTCAGCCAATGTTACAACATCCTGACCGCCTAAACACAAATGTCCATCACCGTTTGAGGTGATGTTTTCGCAAATAAACTCTTTTTTCATCAAAGCAAATTCTTTCTTAAATATTCAGCCGTTTTGTCCGATAAATCCGCAGGTGCTACATCAAAAAGAGTTATGCAACCGGTCTGTCCGCGGTTTTTCATTTTGTAAACCGCCCTTGCCGCCGCAATGAGAACTCCCGCGGTAAACTCGGGATTTGAATCAAGTGAAAGGCTGTATTCTATTCTATGATTGTGTGCGCCGTTTGCGCCTGTATTTCCGCTTCTTATAACAAATCCGCCGTGGGGAAGCTCTGAGTGCTTTTCTTTCATTTCCTCAGCTGTTATAAAGTGAACTACCGTATCATAATCGGCAAAATAATCGGGCATATTCTTGATTTGGTCCTCTATTTTTTGAAGGTCGGCGCCCGGCTTTGCTACAACAAAACACTCTCTTAAATGCTTATCTCTCGTTGTGAGCTCGGGGTTTTTGCCTGAGCGAACTGCATCGAGCGCACTGTCTTTCGGTATCGTATATTGTCTTGCATCAAGCACGCCTTCAATGCGCCTTACTGCATCCGAATGGCCCTGGCTTACGCCCTTGCCCCAAAATGTATATGTGTTTCCGCAGGGGAGTATTGACTCGGCATAAAGGCGGTTAAGTGAGAACATACCCGGGTCCCATCCGGCTGAAATGAGCGCCAGTGTGTTTCCGCTTTTCGCGGCACTATCTACCGCGGCAAAATGCTCGGGTATTTTCGGGTGAGTATCAAAACTGTCAACCACCGAAAAATCGCGAGCGAGCATAGGAGTAAGCTCCGGCAAATCAGTAGCCGAGCCGCCGCAGATTATCATAACATCTATATCATCTTTAAATTTTACAGCATCTGCCGCGCTATATACTTTTGCGCCCAATACTGTGTTTACACTCTCCGGACTTCGCCTTGTAAACACTCCTGCAATCTCAACATCCGGATTTTGGCTTGCGCAGTATTCAACACCGCGCCCTAAATTTCCGTACCCGTAAATTCCGATTTTCATAAAGCTTCCTCCTTAAAATTTATATTGCAATTTTTCATTTCTTTATATAACACTGCTGCATGTGTTTCTTCGATAGAAGTAAGCGGTAACCTCAGTGTGTTGCTGCCGTATCCCATAGCCGCCATAGCCGCTTTGGCGGGTATCGGGTTTACTTCACTGAATAGCGCCGATACAAGCGGCAAATAATCCAACTGCATTTTTGCGGCGCTTTTGTAGTCACCCTTTAAGCAGAGCTTGCACATATCAGAAGTTTCCTTTGGCAGTAGGTTAGAAAGCACCGAGATAACACCGCTGCCTCCAAGTGACATTACCGGCACTATCTGGTCATCATTACCCGAATAAATGCTGAAATCATTATCGGTTTGCCTTGCGGTTTCGGCAATTTGCGATATGTTGCCCGAAGCCTCCTTAATTCCCACAATGTTCGTGTGTTGGCTGAGTACCGCCGCGGTTTCGGGTAGTATATTGCACCCCGTTCTTGACGGCACATTGTAAAGTATGCAGGGCTTATCCGAAACATCTGCAATTTCCGTAAAGGATTTTACAAGGCCTGCCTGAGTGGCCTTGTTATAGTACGGTGTTACGAGAAGCATAGCATCCGCTCCCAACTCGCAAGCGGCGCGTGTAAGCTCTTTTGCGTATTGAATATCATTTGACCCCGTACCGGCGATAATCGGCACTCTTTTTGCCGCGTGTTTTACGCAAAATTCTATAACGGCACGGTGCTCTTCATCCGTAAGGGTTGAGCCTTCTCCTGTGGTACCTGCGGCAACAATCGCATCAATGCCCGATTCAATTTGAAAGTCTATGAGCCTGCCGAAGCTGTCAAAATCAATTTCCCCGTCAGGATAAAACGGTGTGATAATGGCAGTAGCCGCACCTTCAAAAACCTTATTTTTCATAACAACCACCTCATAATCTTTACTGTAAGCCGTATTTTCAAAATAAAAAAGACGGCTACCGATAAAGTAACCATCAGGTAAGATAGCACCCCGCATTTCTGCGACAGTAGCCGAAATATTATTTCCGGCTCCCAGAGCACGGTTTGCCGCACCGCCTCTTCGGCGTACATCCCTTTCACAGCACCGCCTTTGGCAGACCTTGTTTGCACTGCTACTATTGATAATACGCGCCTCTATCGATGGTAGTATTTTATCACTGTATATGGCGCTTGTCAAGCAAACGGTGTGATATTTTATTCATCTTTTTATGATTGCGAAATTGCGGCTTATATCAATCAATTCCTCAATAGTTTTATCCTCAACGCTTCCGTCAAGCAAAATACTTATCCAATTTGCACGGTTCATATGATACGAAGGATAAATGCCGTTAATTTTCAAAAGCTCTTCAATGCTTTCCTTGTCAGCTTTAAGATTTATTATTTCAACCGTTTTTTCGTCGCCTGCGGTTTCAGGCGCCTTTTTTAAAAGGCGATATTTCGGTATGCTCATAATAAGAGCGTACCATTTTTTGTTTTTGGGGTACCTGAAAACACCGTAGCCGTCGAGCTTTTTAAACGGGTGGTCGGCTTCTTCGTTGTATTTTTCTTTGATGAACTCTACTATTTTATTTGTTTGACTATATAAAAATGGCTTTTTGATAAAGCAGTTTAAAGCTATTTTTTCAAGTATTTTTTTATACTCTTCACGAACGGTATTTACAAAGCCGCCGCTTCGGGATTCTGCGCGAAGCGGTAAGTATTCCTCGTTTAAATCGAGGTCTATAACCTTCCCCGAAACCTTGCCGCTATCGGTTATGGCAACAATGGCTTTAAAGGCGCCGCTTAAAAAGTCTTCACTGTAGGCTTACGCTCGACA
>CADBOD010000057.1 GCA_902796165.1 Oscillospiraceae bacterium
CGAATTTCAAAATATGCTTGCGGATGATTGCATACGGGACAAACATCAGGAGCCTCGGTTCCTATTACGATATGACCGCAGTTGCGGCATTCCCAAACCTTAACTTTGCTTTTCTTAAAGACCTCTTGTGCCTCAACATTTTTAAGAAGTGCGCGATAGCGCTCTTCGTGGTGCTTCTCAATCGCGCCAACTGCACGAAACTTAGCGGCAAGCTCTGAAAAGCCCTCTTCTTCCGCGGTTTTCGCAAAATCCTCGTACATATCGGTCCATTCATAGTTCTCACCGTCAGCTGCGGCGGAAAGATTTTCGGCTGTACTGCCGATACCCTCTAATTCCTTAAACCACATTTTTGCGTGTTCCTTTTCGTTATCCGCGGTTGAGAGGAAAAGAGCCGCTATTTGCTCAAAGCCATCTTTTTTTGCCTTTGAAGCAAAATATGTGTATTTATTCCTTGCCTGTGACTCGCCGGCAAAAGCCGCCATTAAATTTTTTTCGGTTTTAGTTCCTGAATATTTACTCATAAAAAAACCTCCTGTGTTTTTCTAATAGAAATATAACATAGGAGGTTTAAGAATTCAACAAAAATCTGTGTTCAGAAATCTGAGTTTTTATCCTTTGCCCGATCAAACAATGCAACTACCTCGTCTGAAGGCTTTTTATCAATAAGCGAAACAATAACGCAAGCCGTGAACCCGGCAATAAAGCCAGGCAAAAGCTCATAAACGCCTGTGGTGCCCGCAAGCCAAATAAGCCAGCAAACATCAACAATCGCGCCAACGGTAATACCTGCAACAGCACCTTTATATGTTAGCCTTTTCCAGAAAAGAGAGAGTATTACCACCGGTCCGAAAGACGCACCGAAACCGCCCCACGCATTGCCGACCATATCCATAATTGCCTGTGCGCCTTTTCCCTTTGCGCTTGCTATAAAGTATGCTACAACAGCAACTATAAGAATTGTAATACGGCCGATCCAAACAACTTCCTTGTCAGAGGCTTTTTTGCGGAAAATCGGCTTATAAATATCGCTTGTGAAAGAGGATGAAGCAACCAATAACTGACTGTCCGCTGTGCTCATAGATGCGGCGATAATCGCGGCGAGCAATAAGCCTGCAACAAAACTCGGGAAAAGCTTTCTTGCAAGTTCTATAAATACCATTTTTTGAGCGCCGGATGCCAACAGTTCCTCGCCGATGTATACTCTTCCGAGTACGGCAATAATAATGGCGGCAAAAAGAGCAATAGTAACCCAGATTATAGCAACGGTGGCGCTCTTTTTAATCATCGATGACTTCTTTATAGACATAAAACGAACAAGTATATGAGGCATACCGAAATATCCGAGTCCCCATGCAAGACCGGATACAATATCCTGCCAGGAAGCACCGAAGAGATTTTGACCGAAGACACAGGAAACAGTTTCACCGTTTTCGGTATACCGGTAAACTGTATTCAGCTTTGAAAAATCCAAATCTTTAGTTACCAACAGCACTATCGGTACCGCAAGAAGTGCGATAAGCATAAGTGTTCCCTGGAAAAAGTCCGTCCAGCAAACTGCTTTAAAACCGCCCAAGAATGTATACAGAACAATTATTGCGGCAAAAATCATCAGCGCTGTTTGTTCATTAAGCTTCGGAAAAACTGATGTGAATACCGATGTGCCGGCAACAAAGCTTGAAGCCACATAAACGGTAAAGCAAACAAGAAAAATTACAGCGCTTATTATCTGCAATATTCTGCCGCCGGTTACAAAACGGTTTGCAAGGTATTGGGGTAGCGTTATTGAATCGTTTGCGGCAGCAGAAAATCTGCGCAAACGGCTTGCAACAAATATCCAGTTGGCGGCGGTGCCGAGTGCGAGACCTATGCCGATCCATGCCTGACCCAAACCGAAAGCCAAGACGCTGCCCGGCAGTCCCATCAGTAGCCATGCGCTCATATCAGAAGCCTGAGCACTAAGCGCAGTTACCCATGGGCCCATACTTCTTCCGCCCAGAAAATACTCTTCCTCGTTGTTGTTTTTACGACCATTAATATAGAAAAATACACCGATTGCCAAAACAATTACAAAATACAGAATAAATGCGGATACTTCCACAAGCTATCACCTCCCGATATTTTTAATTAAATTATACGAACTCGGATAATGCCATCAACGGCGCTGATTTTCTCAACAATATCATCAGGATCTATACCGCTTACATCAAGCATTGTATAGGCATACTCACCGCGTGATTTATTGAGCATATTCTCAATATTTACATCATTTTTGGCTACAATTCCGGTAATTGATGTGAGCATATTGGGAATGTTTTTATGAATAACGCAAATTCGTTTATCGCTGCTGCGAGGCATACAGATTTCGGGAAGATTTACAGAATTAGTAATGTTACCGTTTTCAATATAATCAATAAGCTCCTTTGCCGCCATAGCCGCACAGTTATCCTCTGATTCCGGAGTGGATGCGCCAAGATGCGGTATAGCAATTACGCCGTCAACATCAAGGATATCATCGGTGGGGAAATCAGTAACATAAGAAGCCACTTTGCCGCTTTCAAGCGCCGCAATAATATCAGCAGAGTTAACAAGACCGGCACGGGCAAAATTGAGGATACGAACACCATCCTTCATCAGAGCTATTGTATCCTTGTTTATCATATTCTTTGTAGAATCAACAAGCGGAACATGAACGGTTATATAATCGCACTTTTTGAATATCTCGTTGATATCGTAAATATGGACGGCATTATGTGTAAGATTCCAAGCGGAATTTACCGAAAGATACGGGTCATAACCATATACATTCATACCGAGGTGATTTGCGGCGTTTGCTACCAAAACACCGATAGCGCCAAGACCGATTACACCGAGGTTTTTGCCTTTAAGCTCAGGACCTGCAAACGCGCTCTTTCCTTTTTCTACGAGCTTGCCTACCTCATCACCCTGACCTTTGAGAGTTTTTGCCCACTCGATAGCCGGAACTACCCTACGGGAAGAAATAAGCATACCGGCAATCACAAGCTCCTTAACGGCATTTGCGTTAGCGCCGGGGGTGTTGAATACAACAATACCTTGCTCACTGCAACGGTCAATCGGGATATTATTTGTACCTGCACCGGCACGGGCAATAGCTTTGAGTGTTTCCGGGAACTGCTCATCGTGAAGTGCCGCGGAACGCACAATGGCACCGTCAGCATTTTCGACCTCGTCTCCGATTGTATATTTATCATCGAAGGCTGCAAGACCGATTTTAGAAATCTTATTGTAAGTTTTAATCTTATACATTACGCATTTTCCTCTTCAAATTTCTTCATAAACTCTACGAGCTTTTCAACGCCCTCTATCGGCATAGCGTTATAAATGGAAGCACGCATACCGCCAACGCTTCTGTGCCCCTTGATATTCACAAAGCCTGCCGCCTTTGCTTCTGCTACAAATTTAGCATCCAGCTCATCGTTGCCTGTAATAAAAGGAACATTCATAAGTGAACGGTCTTCCTTTACGACAGTACCCTTAAACATCTTACTGCTGTCAAGAAAATCGTAAAGAATTTTTGCCTTCTTTTCGTTGATTTTTTTCATCTGTTCAAGTCCGCCCATTTTCTTTATCCACTTGAACACAAGACCTGCAATGTAGATTGAATAGCAAGGCGGTGTGTTAAACATAGATGCGTTTTCCGAATGAGTTTTATAATTAAGCATCGTAGGTGTGAAATCCATAGCGTTACCGATAAGGTCTTTACGGATAATAACAATCGTTACACCAGCGGGAGCCACATTCTTTTGCGCACCGGCATAAAGAACCGCAAACTTTGAAACATCAATAGGCTCTGAAAGAATACAGCTTGAAATATCAGCCACAAGCGGAATATCGCCCACATCCGGAAGCTCATTAAACTTAGTTCCGTAAATTGTATTGTTCATACAAATATGAACATAATCGGCATCCTTATCAAAATCAGCCGCAGTGGTTTTAGGTATATATGAATATGTTTTATCGGCACTTGAAGCCACCGCGCGCGCATTACCGTAACGAGCCGCTTCCTTGTACGCCTTATTAGCCCACTGACCTGTAATAATGAAATCAGCCTTGTTGTTTTTATTCATAAGGTTAAGCGGAACCATAGCAAACTGGGTTGAAGCGCCACCCTGTAAAAACAGAACATCATAATTATCAGGGATATTCATAATCTCCCTTAAATCCGCCTCTGCCTGCTTAATAATAGCATCATACTCTTTTGAACGGTGGGACATCTCCATTACCGATTGACCGGTAGTACCGTATTCAAGCATTTCGTCTGCCGCGGTTTTTAAAACCTCCTCCGGCAACATAGACGGACCTGCACTAAAATTATAAACTCTCGACATAATCAAAACCTCCAATGTTTTGTTGACCGTACTATTATATGATAGAGGATATTAAATGTCAACCTGATTGTTAAAAATCTGTCAATAAAATTATTTTATTTCGCTCAGAAACAAAAATATTTGTTAAATATTTATCAACCGTCATTTACCCTTGAAATACCTGACAGCAGATTCAACTACCGCCAAATATGCCCCGTGATACGGACTTTTCTCGGTAATATACGGATTAAATCCGTATGACATTAAAGAGCAGTCGTCAGTGTGTTTCTTTTCAACCGGGATTTTTTGAACCATTGCCTGAATGGGCGTCAGCTGATTTACTCCGCCGAAAGGCATAAGAACAGTTCCTGCTCCTATAATACCAGTTTCATTTTTGCACATTAAAATACTCAAAATTTACCTTTAATATTTTTTGAATTTTTTCAAAAAATAAACTTGCAAACGCCGATAATCCTAAAAAAGTAAGGAGTGAAAAGAAATGGCTAAAAATGCAGCAGCAAAGGACGCTCTCAATCGTTTTAAGATGGAGGCTGCCAATGAAGTTGGCGTAAACCTTAAGCAGGGCTATAACGGCGATCTTACCTCTAAGCAGGCTGGTTCTATCGGCGGACAGATGGTTAAGAAGATGATCGAGTCTTACGAAAACAGTATGAAATAAGATTAGTTTAATCTAATCCTAAAAGCGCCGAAAACCATAGCGATTTTCGGCGCTTTCCTTTAATTCGGAGGTGAAATTATGTTTGATAAGATTTGTTTAGTACTCGCAATTATAGGTTGTCTTAACTGGGGTCTTGTAGGTCTTTTCAGTTTTGACCTTGTAGCATGGCTTTTCGGAGGAAGCGGAGAAATACTGAGCAGAATAGTATATACTGTTATTGCTCTTGCCGGAATTTGGTGTGTTTCACTTTTATTCAGGTCAGATCACGAGCATGTCGCTTTAACCGACTAACAAATTTAAAAATCCCTTGAGGTTTTAAAAGCATTTAGTTTTATAAACCCCAGGGGATTTCATTTTACAGTATTTCAGAAACCGCTTTTTTCACTTCGTCCATATCAACCGTAGGCTCAAATCGTTTAACAACATTTCCCTGCCTATCAACAAGAAACTTTGTGAAATTCCATTTTATATAAGCCTTATCACCGAATTTTTTGTTGTTTGCCTCGGTAAACTTGTTAAGAACTGCGTTTTTAATTCCCTTGCCAAATCCCTCAAACGGTTTTTCAGTAGCAAGATACGCAAACAACGGCTCAGCATTTTCACCGTTTACATCAATTTTTGCAAACTGTGGAAATTCCGTACCGAATTTCAAAGTGCAAAAATCGTGTATTTCATCAGCGCTTCCGGGTGCCTGATTAGCAAATTGATTGCACGGAAAATCAAGAATTTCAAAGCCCTTATCCTTCATTTCCTTATACATTTCTTCAAGCGGGTCATAATGCGGCGTAAATCCGCAACCGGTAGCCGTGTTGACAATCAACAATACCTTGCCGCGATAATCTTCAAGGCTCACTTCATTGCCTTTGCGGTCTTTAACCTTAAAATCATAAATTGTGCTCATAGTAATTCCTCCCATTATATATTATTTCTTTTGGTTGCCGAGCAATTCATACAATAACAAATACAATTCTCTCGATTTCTCAGGAGAAAGATTTATACATTTTGCCACCTCAAAGGGTATGCTCTTTGCAGCCTCTTTAAGCGCCCTACCCTTTTCCGTAAGAGATATAATAACAACTCTATCGTCCTCATCAGACCTTTTGCGCTCTAAATACCCTGCCTGAGCCATTTTCTTAATTAACGGCGATAATGTTCCGTTATCTAACATAAGGCGTTCACATATTTCACCAACGGTTATTCCGTCACTCTCCCAAAGGACAAGGAAAACAATATATTGCGTATATGTAAGCCCTAATGCTTTAAGCGGTTTACTGTAAAGATTCACAACATTTCTTGCCGCGGCATAAAGCGGAAAACACAACTGGTTTTCAAGCTTTAAAGCCTCGTTATAAAAAACACTCATAACATCAACATCCGAAATAATATTTTGTACAATTATATTTTATCAAATATTTTTATTTTGTCAAGTCTTTTTTATTTATATTTATCTTGACAAATAAAAAATTTAAGGTTAAAATATTAAATGTGTTTGGGGGCGTAGCTCAGCTGGGAGAGCGTACGGTTCGCATCCGTAAGGTCGAGAGTTCGATCCTCTTCGTCTCCACCAATACCGAGGCATACTATTTTTAGTATGCCTCGGTATTTTTTTGTGAGGAGGATCGAACAGGACGGTTTTGCCAAAGGCAAAATTACAAATCTCCGGTGGAGGTTTGTAAAGTCCGCGTGCGTGCCGGCGCAACAGTTGCGCCGGGCGATCCTCTTCGTCTCCACCAGCGGCAAGGTGCCGCACCCGATTCGAGAATAAAATCTTATCAAAAACAAAGGTTTTATATCCCGACCGGGTGTTTATTTATGAACATCTTGCTACACAAAAAAAGCACTGCGAGATGATATGCACCCCAAAAGTTAGACAACTTTTGGAGGTGCATATTTTATGTCAAAAAAAGGTCAGCAATATAAGAATTACTCGTCAGA
>CADBOD010000058.1 GCA_902796165.1 Oscillospiraceae bacterium
TCAAATGTGGCGCCGCCCCAGCACTCAACCGACCAATATCCGATTTTATCGAGCCTTTCAAGCGCCGGAAGCATATCTTCGGTGGTCATTCGCGTTGCCGCCTGTGACTGATGCGCGTCACGCAGTATAGTATCTGTAATATACAAAGGTTTTTTAGTCATATTTTTCCTCCTTATCCGAACAGTGTTATAAGCACACCGGCGGCAATAGCCGAGCCGATAACGCCGGCAACATTCGGGCCCATAGCGTGCATAAGCAGGAAGTTTGACGGATTCTCTTTCTGACCCACCGTTTGCGATACTCTCGCCGCCATAGGTACCGCCGATACACCGGCAGAGCCTATAAGCGGATTTACCTTATTCTTCGTAAACAGGTTCATAAACTTGGCAAGAAGCACGCCGCCGGCAGTGCCGATAGCAAACGCCGCAACACCCATCGCCATAATTTTAAGGGTGTTGAGATTTAAAAATGCCTTTGCGGTAGCGGTAGCGCCAACCGAGATGCCGAGGAAGATAGTTACTATGTTCATAAGCTCGTTTTGAGCGGTCTTGCAAAGGCGCTCGCAAACGCCCGACTCTTTCCAGAGGTTACCGAGCATAAGGCAGCCTACAAGCGGTGTAGCCGAAGGTACTAAAAGAGCCACGAAAATTGTTACCACTATCGGGAAAACAATCTTTTCTGTTTTTGAAACGGCACGAAGCGGTTTCATAACTATGCGGCGTTCCTTCTTTGTTGTAAGCAGCTTCATAATAGGCGGCTGAATAACAGGTACCAACGCCATATAAGAATATGCCGCAACCGCTATCGGACCGAGCAAATTCGGATAGAGCTTACTCGTGGTATAAATAGCCGTAGGGCCGTCAGCTCCGCCGATAATACCTATCGAAGCGGCAGCTTCCTGCGGAAATGCCATATACACACAACCGAGGAAGGTTACAAATATACCCACCTGCGCCGCCGCACCGAGTATTAACGACTTCGGGTTTGAAATAAGCGGACCGAAATCGGTCATAGCGCCTATGCCGATGAAAATGAGGCAGGGATAAAGGCAGGTTTTAACGCCGATATAGAGAATATCAAGCAGTCCCCCTTCGGACATTATATGCCCGTAAGAATGATAGAATTCGCTACCCTCATCCATAAACTGCGCCCATAAATCCGTATGATAAAGCGCATCAAAGGGCGTAAACGCCGTAAGGTTGGTAAGAAGCATACCGAAAGCAATACCTACAAGAAGCAACGGCTCGAACTGCTTTTTTATACCAAGCCACAAAAGAAACAGGGCTACAAATATCATCACAAGTGAGCCCCAATTATCTTTAAGATTACCGAAAAGCAGGTAAAATCCCGTGCTTTTCAAAAAATCAAGTATTTTTTCAAGCATAACAGACCACCAAATTATTTAATAGTGCAAAGTACGGTTCCTGTTTGTACAGCACTGCCCTTTGCAACAACGCCCGTAACCGTTCCGGATACCGGTGCCATAATCTCATTTTCCATTTTCATAGCTTCAAGTATCATAAGAACATCGCCCTTATTTACCGACTGACCCTCCGTAACATTTACGGATAAAATGTTGCCGGGCATAGGACTTTGTATCTCCTCACCCTCGCCAGATGCCTTAGGCTCAGCCTTTTGCGGTTGCGCCGGTGCCTGCGCGGCAGACGCGGCAGATGCGCCGGTCATTTCCTCAAGCTCTATTTCATAAACGCTTCCGTTTACCTTAACTCTGTATTTTTTCATTGTTTTCTCTCCTCACTGTATTTTTTTAAAAGAAATTACTTTAAGAGCGCTTACATCAGCACCCATTTCTTCGGCTGCCGCCGCACAGACCGCCGCGATTATCTCACGGTTATCTTCCTTTTTTACCGCCTTTACAGGTGGCTTGCTTGCACCTGTTTGAGGCTCCTTTTTGTTACCGCAAACAGCGCCGGTTATAAGGCAGATTATAATTATTGAAATCAAGCCTACAAACACCGTTCCTATCCCCATAGTTACGGCAAACCAGTTCGGTATTTCGCCCGCGGCGGAAGCCGCTAAAGCCACAACATTCATATTTTCGCCTCCGAAAAAAATAATCAAAAGAGAATGATAAACACCAAACTCCCCCAGTTTAATAGCATTATAGTACTAACCCCCATAAAATGCAACTGTTTTTACTAATTTGTTAAAAGTTTAACATATATCTTTTCGTTTTTCAACAGTTTTTTGTAAAGACATATAAAAAAACAGTTTTCTATACTGATGTTATAGAAAACTGAACTTTATTCGCCTTTTCGGTATTCTGCAATATCACTCAAATCGCATTCTAAAATATCACATAGTACATCAAGCGTATGCGTACTAACATTACCGTTTTTCCTCAGCCTATCCAACTGACCTGTGCTAATGTTATATTTTTTTATAAGTGCGTATTGCGAAATGTTTTTTTGTTTCATTGTGCTCCAAAGTTTATCGTAGACAATCATCTTTTCACCCTCTGATTATATTGTAATTGTTTTCCGATTATTGACAATTACCCATAAAAGGGCTATATTTTTTCTTGACAATAGCCCGTATATGGGCTATAATATTGGTTGTAGGGGGTGACTAAATGAAATATTGTTCACATTGTGGAAAAGAAATCATGGACGAAGCTGTTATTTGTGTGAATTGCGGATGCAGTGTAAACTCACAAACATCAGGTCAAAACATTTCTAATCCTGATGATGCACCAAATACCGGTTTTGCTATTTTAGGTTTCTTCATTCCATTGGCAGGATTAATCTTGTATCTTTTAAACAAGGATAAATTCCCTTTAAAGGCAAAATCAGCTGGTAAAGGCGCCTTAATTGGATTTATTACTGGCATAGTTTTTACAATGTTATATGCTATAGTTCTCGGTTCAATTCTTTCTTAAAGAAATATGCACAATAATAAATTTTAAAAACAACTTAAAGATTAATCTCCGATTCTGTCATCGGAATTAATAACCCTAAAAGGACTGTGTGATTATTATGTCACACAGTCCTCCCTTTATAAACAAAACCGGTCGGTTTCCCGACCGGTTAAATGCTTTTAACACTATGTATTTATGCTTTTTCGGCAATCTCAAAAATTCTTGCCGGAAGCTCGCTTTCATCGCAAGATACTGTAAAGAGGAA
>CADBOD010000059.1 GCA_902796165.1 Oscillospiraceae bacterium
ATTCTCGTTCGCTCAGTTTTTTCCAGCACAAAGGATGTATCAAAATAAACCGGCAATCCAACGAGAAGGCGTTCTACTTTATCAAGACTTTCAGCGCCTCCTAAATGCGCCAATACAATATAAGGTTCACAGCCACTCGGTGTCAATTCCTTTACGACTTGTGATGATAATTCAGGCGGACAATGTATATGCTCAGGTGACGCAGGATCTTGACCTGCGTGAATAATAACTTTTAATCCGCGTTTTCTGCAACCTGCAATTATTTCTAAATATCTATTATCTGAAATATCGGTTTTTTGATAATCCGGATGCAATTTTATTCCCTTAAATCCCATACCCACAAGGATATCTAACAAATTGTTAATATTTTCACAAAGTGGGTGAATTGCCCCTAAGGATATAATTTTTTGTTTTTTGTTTAATTCTGCGGCGAAACGGTTGACACTATCAAATTGCTCAGGTTTTGTGAGCACGGGTAAAACAACTGATTTATCTACGCCTGATTTTTCCATTGATGATAACAGATCTACTGCCCTACCCCCTATTACCGCCTTTTGTTTACCTAAAATTTCAAGCGTATATATACTTTTTTCCGCTATTTTATCCGGAAAGATATGGGTATGAGCATCTATTATCATTTTAAAATCACCTACTTTATCTTATTTTAATAATTATAATATTTTGAAAGGAAAAATACAAGATGTTAATTCAGATTATATTTTTAGTTGCCTTTTTTGCTTTAATGGTATCCGTAGGTTTTTATTACCGAAAGAAAGCCGCAAGCGTAGAAGGCTTTGTTTTAGGTTCAAGAGGTGCCGGACCGTGGCTTACGGCGTTTGCCTTTGGTACTTCGTATTTTTCCGCAGTAATATTCGTAGGATATGCAGGTCAGTTCGGTTGGAATTTCGGTATATCATCTACTTGGATAGGGCTTGGTAACGCTTTTATCGGCTCACTTCTTCCGTGGGTTATACTCGGTAGGCGTACAAGAATAATGACAAATCATTTAGGCAGCAAAACCATGCCTGAATTCTTTGAAGCGAGATACGATTCAAAGACGCTGAAACTGATTTCAGCAATTATAGTATTTGTATTCTTAATACCATATACTGCTTCGCTGTATAACGGTTTATCACGCCTTTTCAGTATGGCGTTTCCGGGAGTTAATTATACGATTTGTATAATTATAATGTCATTGCTGACTTGTTTATATGTTTTGCTCGGCGGATATATGGCAACCGCTATGAATGATTTTATACAAGGTATATTTATGCTCGGCGGAATTGTTGCGGTAATAGCGGCGGTGCTCGGTCAAAACGGTGGGTTTACAAAGTCTATTGAAAAGTTAGCTGTACAGTCCGGTTGGAAATATACATCTTTCTTCGGCCCTGATATTCTGTTTTTGACATTTGTGGTTATTCTTACATCTCTCGGCACCTGGGGATTGCCGCAGATGGTCGGAAAATTTTATGCCATTAAAGATGAGGATTCCATTAAAAAAGGAACTGTTATTTCTTCTGTGTTTGCAGTAATTGTTGCAGGAGGTTGTTATTTTCTCGGCGGTTTTTCACGCTTATTTGCTCAAGCCGATACCGCTACCGGAAAACCGATAATAGGCGGAGAAATAGTATCGTATGACAGATTGGTTCCGCGTATGCTTGAAAATTTAGGCCCCGTAATTATAGGTATTGTTTTGGTGTTGGTTCTTTCGGCTTCAATGTCAACCCTTTCTTCGTTGGTGTTGACATCCGGCTCAACCGTTACGCTTGACTTGATAGCGCCGCTGAGAAAAAAACCGATTTCCGAAAAAGGCAAAATGCTGCTTATTCGTTTGTTAATAGTATGCTTTGTGTTGATTTCCGCGCTTATAGCAATATATCAGGTTAACGCTAAGAGCGGCTCTTCTGTAACATTTATCGCAAACCTTATGGGTGTATCATGGGGTGCGCTTGCAGGCTCGTTTATCGGACCGTTCCTTTGGGGATTATATTCAAAGAAAATAACTCGCACTTCTGTTTATATCAGCTTTTTTATCGGCGTTGTAATGAGTTTAGTACAGCTTATCAAAAGTCTTACCGGATTTAGTTTCTCGGTAGATTTCCTTGATAATCTCGTGTTTAAAACATCAATTCACTCCGGCTCGTTTGCAATGATTTTGGGGTTGTTTTTAGTACCTGTTATAAGTTTGTTTACAAAAAAGCAATCGGATAGCAGAGTCGAAGAAATATTCTCCTGCTACAAGAAAACGGTTACCGTTAAAGCAACTGATGTTTTGAAAATTGAAGATGAAAAATAATTTGCCTTAGGAGTTTTTATAAATGCCAATTACAAAATTGTTAGAAGAAAACGCAAAAAACAATCCGGATATGGTTTGTCTTGTTGAGATAAATCCGGAAGTAAAGGAAACCAGGAAACTATCATACAAAGAATACGACCTCATTCAGCCAACAAATTCACCTTATTTTCGCAGAGAGATTACCTGGCAGGTTTTCAACGAAAAAGCTAACAGATTTGCAAATCTGCTCATAAAACGCGGTATAAAAAAAGGCGATAAAGTCGGAATACTTTTGATGAACTGTATCGAGTGGTTGCCTATATATTTCGGAATACTCAAAACCGGCGCACTTGCGGTACCCTTCAATTTCAGATTTACTTCAAGCGAAATTGAATACTGTGCCAGATTGTCTGAAGTTAATGTGTTGGTTTTTGGTCCGGAATTTATCGGCAGACTTGAAGAGATTTATGAATCAATCAGTGACAGATGTCATATGATTTTTGTCGGCGACGGCACCCTCCCTTCTTTTGCGGAAGATTACAAGGATATGACGGCAGATATGCCCTCATCCTCCCCTGCCGTAAGTTTAACTGATGATGATTTTGCGGCAATATATTTTTCTTCCGGAACCACCGGATTTCCAAAGGCAATACTTCATAAGCATAAAGCTCTTATGCATTCCTGCCGGGTTGAGCAGAATCACCACGGTCAAACAAAAGACGATGTGTTTTTGTGTATTCCGCCTCTTTATCATACCGGCGCTAAAATGCATTGGTTTGGTTCATTGCTTTCAGGTAGCAAGGCGGTACTTTTAAAAGGTACAAAGCCAGAATACATACTTGAAACTGCTTCAAAAGAGCAATGCACAATTCTTTGGCTTTTAGTTCCGTGGGCGCAGGATATTCTGCTTGCTCTCGATAACGGAGATATAAAACTTGAAGATTACAATCTTTCACAACTAAGACTTATGCATATTGGCGCTCAGCCCGTTCCGCAAAGCCTTGTTAAGAGGTGGCTTAAATATTTTCCGAATATGCAGTATGATACAAACTACGGTCTTTCTGAATCAATAGGACCGGGTTGTGTTCACTTAGGCGTTGAAAACACTCATAAAGTGGGTGCTATCGGTATTGCCGGATATGGTTGGGATGTAAAAATAGTTGATGAATCGGATAATGATGTAAAGCGCGGCGATGTCGGCGAGTTATGTGTTAAGGGTGACGGCGTTATGGTTGAATACTATAATGACCCTAAAGCCACTGCACAAACCCTTAAAAACGGTTGGCTTTACACCGGAGATATGGCAATGCAGGATGAAGA
>CADBOD010000060.1 GCA_902796165.1 Oscillospiraceae bacterium
CTGGCGTATTCGGCGCGACGAGGCAAGAACGGGCTGAAAATTTTGCCCTCCAAAACCATTTTGTCCTTACCGAGTGTAAGCCTTAAAAGAGATGTCCTTGAATGTCGCAAATTACTGTCATAGTCTTTTTGCGACAGGAGGGGAAAACCGGATGAAAAAGGATAGTGGCGCGCTATCAGAGGCGTTAAAAATACTGCTTGAAGAGAAATTGCCGAGAAGTGAAGTACAGTCGCTTAAAGACGAGGGCTTTACACTGAAAAGGCCCACAAGAGAAACCGCACTTGCCGTTGCAATTTACAAGAAAGCCGCCTCCGGCGACCTTTCTGCCATAAAGGAGCTCAGAAGCATTTTATCGGGTGAAGAAAAGCAGGATAAACACACTAAGGCGGTGATAATTATTGATGATATCGAAGCTCAGAACATCTGAGATAGTAGGCGGCGGATATGACGAGTTTTGGAAAAACAAATCGCGGTATCGCGTGCTTAAAGGCGGAAAGGCGTCAAAAAAGAGCGCGACTACGGCTTTAAATTTTATCTACCGCCTTATGAAATACCCGAAATCCAATCTGTTGGTTGTAAGAAAGGTGATGAACACTCACCGCGACAGCACCTTTGCACAGCTATCTTGGGCACAAACGAGGCTGGGTGTTGAGCACCTTTGGAGCAACACGGTATCGCCTATGGAAATGTGCTTTTTGCCCACGGGGCAAAAAATCCTTTTCCGCGGATTTGACGATGTTTTAAAGCTGGCTTCCGCCACGGTATCCTCGGGCAGTCTTAATTTTGTGTGGATAGAGGAGGCGTTTGAGATAGAGCGCGAGGCGGATTTTGATAAGCTCGACCTATCCGTGCCGAGAGGAAGAACGCCTGAGGGACTTTTTAAGCAGACAACCCTTACCTTTAATCCGTGGAGTGCCTCACACTGGCTTAAAAAGAGGTTTTTCGATACCCCGTCACCCGAGGTCAGCACATTTTCCACAAACTACAAATGCAACGAGTTTTTAGACAGCACCGACATCGCGGTTTTCAGGCGTTTAAAGGAAACAAACCGCAGAAAATACGAGGTGGCGGCGCTGGGAAATTGGGGAATATCGGAGGGACTTGTCTTTGAAAACTGGCAGGTAGGCGTCCCCGATATCCCCGAAAGCGAAGGCTATATGTGGAAGGATTTTTTCGGGCTTGATTACGGATACACAAACGACCCCACGGCGTTTATCGCCTTTAAGGTAAATCCGCAAAGGCGGCAAATCTACATCTATGATGAGTTTTACAAAAAGCGGATGTTAAACCGCGATATTGCAAACGAAATCATCCGCCGCGGATACCGTAAGGAGCGCATCCGTGCGGACTGTGCAGAGCCAAAGTCCAACGATGACCTCAGGCGAATGGGGGTACAAAGGATTTACCCCTCCCAAAAGGGTAAGGACAGCATACTTCACGGAATAGCCGAGATAAGCGAATATAAGATATTCGTTAATCCTGCCTGCGAAAACACCGTATATGAGCTTTCAAATTATGTATATGAGGAAAAGCCAACGCAAACAGGGCAGATAATGCCGGCGGACCGTAACAATCATCTTATGGACGCTATGCGTTATGCCTTTTGCGATGTGAAGTTTTTTAAACCGCAAAAATCCGAGGAATATATACGCGCGCCATACAAATCGGAAATATTCGGCTCGGATTTTAAGTAGGAAGGTTGAAAGAAATAATGGAAATTGCCGCAACACTGCTTGCAGGAGGCGCCGTATTCTTTGCCGGCTTTTGTTTGGGATTTTTTCCGCCGATAAAACCTAAAATGCAGAGAAAAGCGGCGGCTTTTTCCGCACAGCAAAACAAATTTTTAGAAAACTTTCTAAATTATAACGGCTTGCCTTTGCCGTGAAAGGAGACCTTATGGAAGAAAACAATATTTCCGCCGAACCACAGGCGGATGCAAATACCGAACTTGCTCAAAACACGGAAAACCAAACCGGTGAAGTGCAAAACGAGGTCACAATTCCGGTGAAATTCAACAAAGAAGTAAAAAACATTACCGCCGAGCAGGCGGCGAGCCTCGCTCAAAAGGGTATGAAATTCGAGATGATAGAGGACGAGTTTTTAAAGCTGCGCAACCTTGCGGCAAAGAGCAAAATGAGCGTAAGGGAGTATATAAATCATCTTGAAAACGAACAGTCCGCCGCGCGAAGAGAGGAGCTTCTTGAAGAGTGCGGCGGAAACGAGGCGCTCGCTGACAGGGTAATGGAACTTGAAAGCGGCGCCCCTCAAAACGACGGGCTTGAAGAGCTTAAAGAATACTTCCCCACGGTAAAAAGTCTTGACGATTTGCCCAGGGCGGTCGTAGAAAGCGCAAGGCTTAAAGGGGAAAATCTACTCAATTCGTATCTCAGGTTCAGGTTTATAAAAAGGCGCCAAAAAGCTGAGGAAAACCTCTTAGAGAGCGCCGCAAAAAACGCGAGCATAGGCTCGCTTAAAAGTCCCGATACCGCCGTCACCGATACCTTTATAAAGGCGCTTTGGGGCAAGTAATTTAAGAAAAGAGGAAAAATATGTCAGTCAATTCAATAGAAAACGCAAAAAGATATTCAGATGAGCTTGATAAGATGTTTGCGCAAAAGAGCGCAACCGGCTTTTTTGCCGATAACGCGCTTGCCACTAAGTTTGTGGGCGCTAAAACAGTTATAATCCCTGATATAAACTTTCAGGGCCTTGCGGACTATGACCGCGACACCGGCTTTACAAGGGGTGCGATTACGGTAAGCAACACCTCCTACACTATGGCTATGGACCGTGCGCGTTCACTTCAAATAGACCGTGAAGATATGGATGAAACGGGTATCGCCTCCCTTGCAGGCAAGATACTCGGCGAATATGTTAGAACTAAGGTGGTGCCTGAGTGTGACGCCTATGTTATTTCAAAGCTCGCAGGACTTGCGGCTACAAGGGCAAACACCGTAACCGGCGATGTAAGCAAGCCGTTTGAGGCGCTCAACTCACTTATAAACGAAGTTCGCGCAAATGTGGGCTTCGATGAGGACCTCGTGGCTTTCGTGGATAGCAGAATGTATGCTCTGCTTATGAACTCAAACGAGATTTCCCGTATGATTACCGTTTCCGATTTCAAGCAGGGCGATGTTAATATCACCGTCCGCTCGTTAAACGGCGTTGCAATCATACCGGTAGTAAGCGAGAGGATGAAAACCGCTTACACCTTTAACAACACTCCGGCAGGCGGCTTTACACCGGAAACAAACGCCAAGAGCGTTTATATGCTCGTGTGCCCCAAATCGGGCGCTCATCTTGTGAAGAAAACCGAGCAGATGAGAATTTTCACACCTGAGCAGAATGTTGATGCGGACGCTTACAAGTTTGACTACCGCATTTACTACGATGTATTTGTTAAAAAAAGCGGACTTGACAGCATCTGGGCGTGGATTGCGCCGGAGGTTACAATTTCAAGCCAGCCTTCAAACGCTTCTAAGACCGAAGGCTCGATTTCAGGCAGTATTTCGGTAAGCGCCAGCGCCACTTCGGGCACGCTTTCTTACCAGTGGTACTCCTGCGCTGATACAGAAAAGAATTCACCTGTAAAGATAGCGGGCAAAACCTCCGCTTCTATGGCGATACCTACCGACCTTACGGCAGGCAAGTATTACTACTTTGTAAAAATCAAGGTTGACGGCATTGACGCCGTAGAGTCAAATGTATCCACCGTAACGGTATCTTAAATTTAATAAGGTCGAAGCCGCCAAAAGCGGCTTCGGCTGAAAGAACAAAAAGGAGGAAAATATGCAAACTGAAGTCACTGCGATTTTTGAAGAATATAACAAGGCTAAAAGCTATAAGGAAACGCTGGGCGAAAAGGGACTTTACGAGCAGAGCAGGATAAACGCGCGGTTTTACGGCGGAAACCAGTGGTACGGCGTAAACAGCGGAAACGACAGGCCGCTCGTAAGGCACAACATTATAAAGAGAATCGGGGACTTTAAAATGTCGCAAACAATGTCCTCTGATATTGATATCGAATTTTTCGCTCAGGGAATTACAGGCAAAAAGGATATCACGGAATCGTATAAAAACCTTAAAGCAAAAGCACAAAAAGGCAATTTCGCATTTGAGGGAGAAGTAGCCGAGAGTGAGATTTTCGCGGTTTGCAGGGCGCTTAGCAAGCATTACGGTCTTACGGCGAAAAGGTGTGATTTGCAAACGCTTTCCGCGCGAGTGCTCAGGGACGCTTACATTTGCGGCGCAGGGGTGCTTTATACATACTTTGACGCGGATAACCTTTCTTCAACCGGGCTTGACGGCGAGCGCGCAAAGGGCGATATATCCTGCGAGGTTTTAAATATTAACGATGTTTATTTTGCTGACGGCACCCTGCCGGATATCCAGTCCCAGCCGTACATTATACTCGCAAGCCTTAAAAATAAGGAAGAGCTTTTGAAGTCAGCCGAAGGGTACGGCACCGCCGCCGCGGTAGAGCAATCCGAGGTGGATGAAAACGGCAAAATTTTAACCCTTACAAAGCTATACAAGGATTACCAAAACGGCAATCCGCAGGTAAAATGCACCGTTGTAGCAGGCGGTGGCACAATAAGGCCGGTTTTCGATACAAAACTGCATTTGTATCCGCTTTCGGTTTTCCGCTTCGGTGA
>CADBOD010000061.1 GCA_902796165.1 Oscillospiraceae bacterium
AATGAGCCTATAACCTTGCCGAGCACCTTAGGCTCTTTGGGGTGTATAGGTGAAAAATCCGGATTTTCCGGCATAAAAATCACTGCACCGTCCTTTATAAGAAGGCGTTTTACAGTGGCTGAATCGCCGTCAAGCCCTATTACTATATCTCCGCTTCTGCAAGGTGCGTTTTTATCGGCAATTACTATATCCCCGTCAAGAATGCCGGCGTTTTTCATACTTAGGCCTACTACCTTTAAAGCAAAAAGGCCATCGGAATCCTTAGTAGGATAGGGGATATAATCTTCAATTTGCTCAACCGCTAAAATCGGTTGACCTGCGGTGATTTTCCCCAATATCGGTACCATAGAAGAATCAAAATCATCTTTAAGCCTTATTGCCCGTGAAAACTTAGCGTCACGGACTATATAATCGTTTTCTTCAAGAAAATTAAGTATAGCGTGTACCGATGATGTCGAATGAAGCCCTGTTGCCTCGCATATTTCACGCACCGTAGGCGGCAGGCCACCATCCAACCGTTTAACTAAAAATTTATAAACCTTCTCCTGATTTGCGCTTAATGGTGTTCTGTTCATAAAATCACTCCGGCGAACATTTATTCGAGTTGATTATAACATTTGGTTGATAATATTTCAACCGTTATTTTTATTTAAAACAAAAATTTAATCAAATAATTGAAATTTTCTTACAAAAAATGTATAATGTAAAAAAGAAATTCATCATACGGAGGTAGGAAAATGTTAGGAAATTTCAGTTATAAAAACGCCACTAAGTTATATTTCGGCGAAGATTCACTTAAATATCTGAATAAAGAGTTGCCTAAATACGGGAATGTGGTACAACTGATTTACGGCGGCGGTTCAATCAAGAAAAACGGTATTTATGACGAGGTTATGAAGATACTCAAAGATAACGGTAAAACCGTTGT
This sequence comes from Oscillospiraceae bacterium, assembly GCA_902796165.1. GTDB lineage: Bacteria > Bacillota > Clostridia > Oscillospirales > Acutalibacteraceae > UBA737. The sequence goes on from CADBOD010000061.1 coordinate 929, forward strand.
TGAAGATTCGGGTGTAATGCCCAACCCTACCGTTGAAAAGCTCTATGAGGGCGTAAAAATCGCGAGAGAAAATAATGTTGATTTTCTGCTTGCCGTGGGCGGCGGATCGTGTTGCGATTACGCGAAGGCGGTTTCGGTTTCCGTAAACTGCGATGATGACCCCTGGGAAAAGTATTATATCCGCTTTGAAGAGCCTGATTGTGAAATCATACCCGTAGGTTGCGTTCTTACAATGGCAGGCACCGGCTCTGAAATGAACGCAGGCTCGGTTATTACAAATCATAAGGCAAAGCTCAAAATCGGCCATGTTTTCGGTGAAGAGGTTATGCCTAAGTTTTCTGTGCTCAATCCGAAATATACAATGTCGCTTCCGAAGCGCCAGATGATAGCCGGTGTGTATGATATTTTCAATCATATATGCGAGCAGTATTTTTCGGGTACGGATGATAATGTGAGCGATTATCTTGCGGAGGCTCTTATGAAGTCTGTTATCAGAAATTCTCTTGTCGCCGCGGAAAACCCTGAGGACTATGAGGCTCGTTCAAATATAATGTGGGCGGCTACATGGGCGCTTAATACGCTTATTTCAAGGGGAAAGACTACTGATTGGATGGTCCATATGCTCGGTCAGGCGGTAGGTGCTTATACCGATGCTACGCACGGTATGACCTTGGCGGCGGTGTCCTTGCCGTATTATAGATATATAATGCCCTACGGTATAGAGAAATTTGCGCGTTTTGCCCGTGAGGTTTGGGGAATTTCCGCAGAAGGTAAAACCGATGAGCAATTAGCCTCAGAGGGACTTGTCGCTATGGAAAACTGGATGAAAAAATTGGGTCTTACCCTTAATATCACCGAGCTTGGCGCCACACCTGATATGATAGACGGTATAGTAGAAGCCACAATTATTTTAGACGGCGGATATAAAGTGCTTAACAAATCGGAAGTAAAAGAGATACTCACAAAAAGTCTGTAAAGGCTGTAACCTGCCGGAAAACTTTTCCGGCAGGTTAATTTCATCTTGACAACCGCACTTGTTTTTTATATAATACATAGGCAATATACGGAGACGTATCGAAGTGGTCATAACGGGGCTGACTCGAAATCAGTTAGCGCATTAGCGCCCGCGAGTTCGAATCTCGCCGTCTCCGCCAAAAACCTCAGCTACACTTTTTGTGTATCTGAGGTTTTTTTCATATAAATACCTTCTTTCTTAAATTGAGTTAGCATATGCTAACTCAATTTAATGACATATTACCTATGAATTTTACAAATGTCAAGATGTTTAAGAAAAAAATTTCCAAATAATAAAAAAGTTGTTTAAACGGCATAAAAATTTTAAGTAAAGGCTAAGCTTTTTTATGCATTGCTTTTTATTCCTTGAATATACTGTTTCCTGCCGAATCAATGCCGACAATAAGCGGGAACTTATCGAAT
>CADBOD010000062.1 GCA_902796165.1 Oscillospiraceae bacterium
CTACGCCTCGCCCGTTTTATTGTAGCTTCGCTCGTTTTCCTTCCCCCGGTAGAACCGGGGGTTTATTTCCACACCTAAAGGCACCAACGCATAAAACCCGAGACCTTTAAAGGTCCCGGGTTTTATATTCTTGATACAGTATATTTTAGAGATTTGAAATGGTTTCCATAAGATAATCGCCGAACTCGCTGCAAGTAGCGCCATCCGCTCTGCCGGTGATTTTATATTTCGGCTGCTCTTCTGTACAGATTTTAAGAGCTTTTCCTAATTTATCCGCCTTTTCCTTAAAGCCTATGTGAGAGAGCATCATTTCGGTTGCCTTAAACATACTTGTAGGATTGGCGTACTTCCCTCTGCCCTCTTCAATCATTCTCGGTGCCGAGCCGTGAATAGCCTCAAACATAGCGTATTTATCGCCTATGTTCGCACTGCCTGCCGTTCCTACGCCGCCCTGGATTTGCGCCGCTTCATCGGTGATGATATCGCCGTAAAGATTAGGCAGCACAAAAACCTGAAACTTACTGCGAACGCGCTCGTTTACGAGGTTTGCCGTCATAATATCAATATACCAATCCTCTGCGGTGATTTCAGGATAATCCTTTGCTACCTCGTGGCAAAGCTCACTGAACATACCGTCTGTCTTTTTCATAATGTTTGCCTTTGTAACTATGGCAACATTGGTTTTGCCGTTTTTGCGCGCATATTCAAACGCCGCACGGGCAATTCTCTTGGTACCCTCTTTGGTAGTAACCTTGAAATCAAAGCACAGAGTATCGGGTATCTCTACGCCGCGTGAGCCTAAAACATACTCACCTTCGGTATTTTCACGGAAAAATGTCCAATCGATATTCTCATCCGGCACGCACACCGGGCGAACATTTGCAAACAAATCAAGTTCGCGGCGCATTGCAACATTGGCGCTCTCGAGCGTGCCGCCTTTAAGGGTGGTAGTAGGCGCTTTGAGTATTACATTGCAAGCCTTGATTTGGGCTAAAACATCATCAGGTATAGCTTTACCGTGCGCTATTCTGTTTTCTATGGTAAGACCCTCGATTGTGCGAAGTTCTATTTTACCGGCGGCAATTTCATCCTTTAAAAGAAACTCTAAAAGCCTTTCACTTTCGGCGGAGATTATAGGACCTATACCGTCACCCCCGCAGATACCGATAATGATTTTATCGAGCTTTTCATAATCGGTAACGCACTTTTCCTCTTCCATTTTCTTTTCACGGGCTATTTGCTCGGTAAGAAGTGTTTTAAACTGGTTGACAGCCGCATCAATATACTTTTCCATTTTTATTCCTCCTTGGCGAACGCGAGCAGTCCGCCTGCTTTAAGTATTTTTTTCTGTCTATCTGTAAACGAACAGCAAAGGGTGATTTTTTCGCCGTTTGTTTCGTTTGTAAGAGCAATTTCACCGCTATCCATACCGGCAAATACATCTGTAAGTAAAAGATTGTCTCCCTCGGATATTTTATCATAATCATCGGCATTTTTAAAGGTAAGCGGCAATATACCGGAGTTTATGAGGTTTGCCGCATGTATGCGGGCAAAGCTCTTCGCAATTACAGCTCTTACACCTAAATACATAGGAACTAACGCCGCATGCTCACGGGAGGATCCCTGACCGTAGTTTGAGCCGCCGATTACAATGCTTACACCGAGCGCCTTTGCACGCTCAGGGAATGACTTATCGCAAACGCCGAAGCAGAAGTTTGAAAGGTATGGAATATTTGAACGGTAGGGTAAAATTTTAGCTCCTGCCGGCATAATATGGTCGGTTGTGATATTATCACCGACTTTAAGAGATACTGTGGCTTTAAGCTCATTCTCCTGCGGTTTTGATTCGGGGAACGGCTTAATATTAGGCCCTCTCATTATCACTACGCTTTCGGCAATACTCTCGGACACGGGAGGTATTACCGCGGTATCGTTTATCTTGAATTTCTCCGGCATTTTAACCTCCGGCATAGTACCGAGAAGTCTTGGGTCGGTAATTTCGCCGGTAAGTGCGGCGGCAACTGCCGTTTCGGGGGACACAAGATATACACCTGCATCCGCCGTGCCGCTTCTGCCCTCAAAGTTACGGTTGAATGTACGAAGTGATACGCCTGCCGAATTCGGCGAAAAGCCCATACCGATACACGGTCCGCAAGCACACTCTAACAGGCGTGCGCCCGAAGCTATAATATCACTTAAAGCGCCGCAGTCACTAAGCATGGTAAGCACCTGCTTAGAGCCCGGGGAAATTGAAAGGCTTACTGTATCTTTGATGGTTTTACCCTTTAAAAGCGCGGCAACTTTGAGCATATCAAAAAGGGATGAATTAGTACAAGAGCCGATACATACCTGATCAACCTTTGTCCCTTTAAGTGACTCAACGGTTACAACATTATCAGGGCTGTGAGGGCAGGCTATCAGCGGTTTTAAAGTATCGAGGTCTATGTCTATTACCCTGTCATAAACCGCGTCAGGGTCGCTTTCAAGCGGCACAAAATCATTTTCTCTGCCCTGCGCGCTTAAAAACTCGCGAGTTACATCGTCTGACGGGAAAATCGAGGTCGTAGCGCCAAGCTCCGTGCCCATATTGGTAATGGTAGCACGCTCGGGAACGGATAATCCTTTAATACCCTCTCCGCCCCACTCAATTATAGCGCCTACGCCGCCTTTAACGGATAAAATACGCAGTATTTCAAGGCTTATATCCTTAGCGCTTACAAAGGGTTTCAGCTTACCTTTGAGGTTTACCTTATACATTTTTGGGCAGGTAATATAGTAAGCGCCGCCGCCCATAGCCGCCGCAACATCCATACCTCCGGCACCCATAGCAAGCATACCGATACCGCCGCCTGTGGGTGTATGGCTATCCGAGCCTATGAGGGTTTTGCCCGGTATGCCGAAGCGCTCTAAATGCACCTGGTGGCAAATGCCGTTGCCGGGGCGTGAAAAATATATTCCGTGCTTTGATGCTACTGACTGTATGTATCTGTGGTCATCCGCATTCTCAAAGCCTGACTGCAAGGTGTTATGGTCTATATACGCTACACTTTTTTCGGTTTTGACCCTCGGCACTCCCATAGTTTCAAATTCAAGATATGCCATTGTACCGGTGGCATCCTGAGTAAGAGTTTGGTCAATTCTCAGGGCGATTTCCTTACCCGGTATCATTTCGCCTGATACAAGGTGTGCTTTAATAATTTTCTGTGCTATTGTGTAACCCATTCCTTATTACTCCTTATTAAACATATGATTATAGGCGTTTTCAAGGTGCTTTTCTACAAGCTCTTTTGCCTTTTCCGCGTCACCAGCGGCTATCGCCTCAAAAATATCTCTGTGCTCCTTAACAGATGCCTGGGCGCGGCTTTTATTTGAAATGGAAGCCCTTCTGTATTTTTGGATTTTCTTATGAAGGGGTATGAGCACATCGCTTAACACATTACTGCCGGACATTCTGTATATTGTTTCGTGAAAACGGCTATCCATACTCTTGATTTTATCGGCATCCTTTTTACCCAAATAAAATTCCTGGAATTCCACCGCTTCACGAAGATATTCAATCTGTTCATCGGTTCTGCTTTGAGCTGCCAAAGCCGCGGCAGTAGGCTCGATTTTTTTCCTTATGAAGAATATATCCTCTAAATCACTCTCGGTAATACCTACAACTACCGAGCCTTTTCCGCTTTCCTCTATTATATGCTCTTGGGAAAGACGGCGAAGCGCCTCTCTTATAGGTGTGCGGCTTACCCCCATACTCTGACTTAACTTACTTTCCGTAAGCAGCTCACCACGGGCGTATTTACCGCTTAAAATATCATTTTCAAGGTTCTCGAAAACCTGATCGGCAAGCGATATGGTTCTATGCTCCATCACTTCTCCCCCTCCTTTTCTATTTCGGCAATTTTACCCTCAATTTCCGAATTTGAAAGCGCGGTTGTTCTGCCGGACTCATATTCCTTATCTATCCATTCTTTTAGCTTAATTACAAGCGGTGACCGCTTATCGACAGCCTTTTCTTTGGTGAGTGAATAATTTTGGTTAATCCAATATGCTATACCCGCAAGACCGGAGGTTTTGCTCAGCAAAACAGAAACAGGGCGGTTAAGTATCTTTTCCGTATTGAAAATATTGTAGATTTCTTCGTCCTTTAAAAGACCGTCAGCGTGAATACCGGCGCGCGTTACATTGAAGTTTCTGCCTACAAACGGTGTCATAGGCGGTATTTTATAGCCGATATTATTCTTAAAGAAATATGCTATTTCTGTAATTACGGTAGGATCCATACCATCAAACGAGCCACGCAAAGACGCATACTCCATAACCATAGCTTCGAGCGGAACATTACCCGTTCTTTCGCCTATACCGAGCAGTGAACAGTTGACGCCCGAAGCACCGTAAAGCCACGCGGTAGAGGCATTTGCCACAGCCTTATAAAAATCGTTATGACCGTGCCATTCAAGCATTTCATTAGGAACATCGGAGAAATGTTGAAGTCCGTAAATTATACCCGGAACACTTCTCGGAAGCGCAACCTCGGGGTACGGCACACCGTATCCCATAGTATCGCAAGCACGGATACGAACGGGAATACCGGCATCGTCAGACATTTTCATAAGCTCATTTACAAACGGTACTACGAAGCCGTAAAAATCAGCTCTGGTTATATCTTCAAGGTGACATCTCGGCATAACGCCTGCTTCAAACGCCTCGCTTACTGCCGCAAGATATGTATTCATAGCCTCGCGACGGGTCATTTTCAGCTTTTTGAATATGTGGTAGTCACTGCAAGAAACGAGTATTCCGGTTTCTCTGACGCCCAAATCCTTTACGAGCTTAAAATCCTGCTTGCTCGCTCTTATCCAGGTTGTGATTTCCGGGAATTTAAGACCTAATTCCTGGCATTTTAAAAGCGCCTCACGGTCTTTTTTACTATAAACAAAAAACTCGCTCTGCCTGATAATTCCGTAGGGTCCGGAAAGGCGCGACATCAGCTTAAAAAGCTCAACTATCTGCTCAACAGTATATGGCTCTACTGACTGCTGACCGTCCCTGAAAGATGTATCGGTTATCCAAATATCCTTCGGCATTCCCATCGGCACTCTGCGGTGGTTGAATGCAATTCTCGGAACATCATCATAACTATATACCTCACGGTAAAGGTTAGGCTCCTTTACATCTTGAAGAGAATATTTATAAATGTTTGACTCGAGCAAATTTGTTTTATTAGAAAGCTCAAGCATTATACCACTCCTCACATTATTGTATGATTGCATACAATTATACTACCACACAAATATACTGTCAAGAGTTAAATTTCGATTTTTCTGCTATTATATCGGCAATTTCAGCAAAAGCGGTTGTTGTATCGGCGGTAGTTCCACCCTCCGAGAGAATAACCGCTACATATTCCGGCTCGTCCGCCGGAAAAAATCCGCAAAACCAGCTGTTATTGATTTTCTCGCCGTTTTCATCCACTCTTCCGGTTTGCGCGGTGGCGGTTTTACCTGCCGCGGTGACGGTTTTAGGCGCGGCAGAAGAAGCCGTGCCCACAGTAATTACATCGGCAAGGTAGTTTTTAAGTGTTTGTGCGGTGTTTTCGCTCATAGCGGCAGTGGGATAACCTCTGTTGTAATTTGAAATCTTGCCGTTTTTGGCGGTTTTTTTTACTACCGAAGGCATATAATATTTACCCTTATTTGCTATCGCCATATAAAGCGGCAGCATTGATACGGGGGATGCGGAAAGCTCGCCCTGCCCTATGCTGAAATTTGCGAGTCTTGCAGGATTTGACAGTGTATCGGGATGAGGCAAGCTACCGGTGGCGGTGCTTATATTATCTGCAATTTTAATGCTGCTTCCAAAGCCGAATATCCGCGCTTGCTTATATATTTTTTCGCCGCCTAAAATATCGGCATAATTATAAAAAAAGCAGTTACAGGACAGTGCAAGCGCCTGCCTTAAATCAACCGTACCGTGACCGTCTGCCTTATGGCATTTAAAAAATCTATCCACTATATAGTCCTTGCCGGTGCAATTATACTCAAAATCCGTTATACATCTTTCAATTCCCACGGCGGCTACACAGGATTTAAAAACCGAGCCCACACTGTAAGAAGACAGTGTGCGGTTTAAAAAAGGCGAATTTTCGTTCTCTAAAAAAGCAGATATATTTGAAGTATCAAACTGAGGGAGGCTCAGCATAACCTTAATCTCTCCGGTTTTTGCTTCCGCTACTACAACGGCTCCCTTTTCTATATACCTGCTCGCCGCCTCGCATACCGCGTTTTGCATATTTATATCTATTGTTGAAACAACAAAATTTGAAAGCGCAAATGATGTGTTTTCAAACCTCTGCTCGGTACCGGAAAGGATATTACCCTTTCCGTCCGTTTCATATACCGCGTAGAGATAATCGTCGCTATATAATATACCGTCGTATGCCGCTTCAAGCCCCGATGCGCCGTGACCTGTGTTATCAAGGTAACCTATAATATGGCAGGCATCAAATGAACCTTCGGTTTTATAGGCATAGGCGGTAGCAATTCCGTCACAATCAATTTCCTTCGTTACTTCGACCACCGCCGGTTTATTTTGCCTGAGTTTATCTAAAAGTGACTGTTTTTTATCACCTTCAACAGCGTTACCAACTGCCATCAGTGCCCGCGGTGTCGGCGCTACCAGAGCCATAATACTGCATTTATTGTTTGTAAGGGGAATCATATTGCAGTCATATATAGTGCCTCTGATATGACTTACCTTAATTTTATATTCGCTTTGTTCGGCGCAAACCTTATCATAGCCCTTAGTATCAATTACCGCAACTCTTAAAACACAACTGAGGAGCAGCAAAAGCATTAAAAAGTAGCATACCGCCGCCCGCGCGGCAAAATTATAATGAAACTCTTTGCTTTCAGTATATTTTTTCATAAAAAATCACCGTCTGTATTATGCCCAAAAAGACATAATATAGGCGGTGAAAAAAACTGCGTGTTTAACGGTCAAGAACGTATGGCTGTTACACCAACCGCCCGCTTATTTTTGCTGCTCAACACACAGACCGTCCCCTGTGTTTCCTTGCGACTCCGGAGCCGGGATTTACCAATTTTTGATTTGAAGAACACAGGCGGATATGTTTTTTATTTAATTTAATTTTACAGAAAACCTTTGCCATGCTCTTTAATATACAGCGCCTCCATATAAGCCCCGGCGGACCAGCCCATCATAGGCGGCACTTTTGACTCGCGGTCGGGCGACTCATCCGATACATCTATTCCGCCGGTAACCGCGTTGTATTTTTCCCAGAGATTATGCTTCTCTTTAAAATTCTTTTCTACCAATGCCGTGTATTTTTCCGCTATACGCAGCGCGTCGTCCGTAAAGCCGTATTTTAAAAGTCCCTGCATAACGATATTCTGGTGCGGCGCCCAGCCGTTCGGGTACTGCCACTGGTAACTGTATTTTTCGTCTTCGCGCTCGTTTACGGTAACGCCGTATTCCGCTTCAAGGCGGTAAAGATTATCTTTTAGCGCCTTTGCCTGATTCTCTGTAACCATACCGGTAAACATCGGGTAAAAGGAAGCGCAGGTGAACATATCGCTTATTTTACCGGTTTTAAAATTACAGTCGTAGAATATCCCGTCTTTGCACATATACCGGTTCATAAGTTCTTTTCTTTTGTCGGCTTTCCCCTGCCACACTTCAGCGCCCGGAATATTAAGTTCGCGGCAAAAATACGCCATATTATCCTCAAAAGCAACCATCAGCGCGTTAAGGTCCGCCTGAACGAAATTCTCGGTCTCGAAGCCGAACCGCGGCGTTATATCCCAGCCGCTTTCATTAATCGTCATATACTGGCAGGAAAGATTATCGTCGCTGTACCCCGCGGGGCGCGCCCCTATCCTGCCTATAAACTCGGCGAAAGCCTTTCTATTTATCGCACCTTCCCTGTTGCAGGAATATTGTGTCAGACCTATTGCCGTGCCGCGTTTTTTATCCCAGAACAGATATTCTTTTTCGAGAGTTTTTACGGCACCCGCCAGCCACTCTTTATCCTTTGTCATCCGGTAAACATCTTTTACCATTAAGGATAAAAAGGGCGGTTGCGAGTTGTTAAGGAAAAATGTGCGGTTGCCGTTCGGCATAAAGCCGAAACGGCTGACGAGATAAAGCATATTATCCACATTGTTTACCGCCTGGTATGTAAGCCCCGAAATCATAAGCCCGCGGTTTATAAAATATGTGTCCCAATAATACATTTCCTGGAAATTATCCGATATGCTGGGCACCGTATAGGGCTTCGGAAGACCTATGCGCGTCCCCTCGTCTTCGGGGTTAAACCTTATTGTGTTTTCCCAGTTTTTAAGTATATAGTTTTTGGCATCACACAATGCCGCCACCTCGCAAACATCCTTTCTGTTCCCCTTCCGGTTTAGCAACGGCAGAGCCGCTGTATTCATCCAGAAAGTCCTCGGCGCACTTTTTCATATCAAGAAGCGCCCAATCGCCGTTAAAGCCTACCGTTATGTTAAGAAGCCCCACATAATCGTCAATTATCTGAACGATTATCGAGAGTCTTTTTTCCTCGATCCAACCGGCTGACGCGGCACAGCGGTACATATGCCCTTCGCACCTGATTCCGCCTGTATCCTTCGAATAGCCCGTTTCGGGGAAAGACTGAATTGTGTTTTTGTTTCTGCCGAACTTAATTGTCTTTCTGCCCTGGCGGTTAAGATATGTAAAGGCGCCGCCCTCGCGGTCAAACGAAAGGGTGAATTCCTTTATACCCATACTGTTTTCTTCTGTTATAAATCTTTTTTTGTTGATCTCGTTTTCAAAAGGCGAATTGTCTTCACCGCCCGCGGTGCGGAGTTTAAGGGCGCCTATGAATCCTTCAAGTCGGTCCGTTCCCGGCGTGCGGCCGCCCGGTTTATCCGAAGCGTTGCGAATAATGCTGTTATAAAAGTTTTCTATTGTAACCGACCTTGCCGCGCCGTGGGGGTCGCCCGCCGTTGACAGAAAAATAATATCGGTTTCGGGGTGGTAGATAACCGTTTGGTTGTGCATACCCAAAAAGGCGAACGCGCCGTCAAAACAACGCCATACCTGATAGCCGTAGCCCACATTGTCGTAATTCTTTATACCGAAATCAACCGTATCGCTGTGCTTACAAACGGCATTTTCCACCGCTTCACTTTTTAATAACTGCCTGCTGTTCCATTTGCCGCCGTCCGCTATCAGCCTTGCAAAAGCCAACTGATCCCGCGCGGTGCATAAAAGCGCGGAATCGCCCCAGGTGTGCCCGCCAGGCGCTTTAAGGCAGCGCGCCTCTTTGAAAAAGCCCATTTCATCAAAGCAGATTTCTTTTAAATAATCGAGTAATGTTTTGCCGGTCAGTCTCTCTAAAAGGGCGCATAAAACAAACGACCCCTCACTGTCATAATCAAACCCGGTCCCCGGATATCTTGACGGCGCAAAGGTAAAATAATGCTTTAATCTGTCCGTAACATTTTGCCCGAACCAGTTGCAACCGGTCATACAGGTCTGCATTGTAAGCATATTACCCACCGTCATATCGGCAAGGTAAGGATGAACAGTATCGGGGAGCTTGTCCGGGAAAAAGGATACTATTTTATCCTCCGGCGAAAGCCGCCCCTCAGCTATTAACTCGCTTATGGCGATACCAACATAACTCTTGGTTATGGAATACATCCTCTGCAGACTTTTTTCGGTATACGGTTTCCAGTATGCCTCGCAAAAAATTTTGTTGCCCCGCGCCATAATCACGCTGTGCATAAAAAGCCCGCGCGACTCTAATATATTGAGGAAATATATAACATCTTCCGATTTTATACCTACCTTTTCGGGAAAGGTTTTCTCGAACATTAAATCACCTCGCCGGTAAAAAACTTAAGCGATAATTAAGAGCGCTATTCTGCCGATTATTATAATATTTAAGGCATCAATTGTCAAGCAAGCAAAAACACCGCCTACTTTCGCAGGCGGTGAGAAAACTAAACTAATTTAATTTTTCTAAAATTAAGCGTTAACCTTTGTAACAACGCCGGAGCCTACTGTACGGCCACCCTC
>CADBOD010000063.1 GCA_902796165.1 Oscillospiraceae bacterium
CTCTTTCACTCCACCGGCACGCGTGGTACTCGCGGTGCTATGCCGCAAACGATTTCATAATTGATTGTGCCGGCAATAGCGGCAATTTCGTCAACAGATAGGTCATTTCCGAAAAGGATTACCTCATCTCCCATACTGACGCTTTCGATATCGCTTATATCAATCATAAACTGATCCATACAAACTCTGCCGATTATTTTTGCCCTTTTGCCTTTTATTATAACTTCGCCTTTGTTTGAAAGGGACCTCGGGTACCCGTCGGCATAACCGGCGGCGACGGTGGCAATTTTCATATCCCTTTCGGCTTTGTAGGTCATACCGTAGCTGACGCGAGTGCCTTTTTTAATTGTTTTCACAAATGAAACCACCGATTTTACCGTCATAACAGGGCGCAGATTCAGTCCTGTATCAAACTCCCTGTCAGGCGTGAGACCGTAAACAATAATCCCCGGTCTTGACATATCCGATGCGTATTTTTCACTGCAAAAAGCCGCTGAGTTATTTGAATGAACCGTAATAGAGGGATTCATTTTTTTTAGCTCTTTTACACCCTTCATAAATCTGTTGTACTGAGCTTTTGTGTATTCGGTGCATGGGTCTTCATACGAGTCCGCCGCGGCAAAATGCGTAAATACTCCTTTGACGGATAAATTCGGCAGTTTTGCCGCCGAAACCGCCTCGTTAAGTCCTGACAGGCTATCGTCCCTTAAATCAAATCCGAGGCGAGACATACCTGTATCGAGCTTTATATGCACATCGATATTAACACCGTCACTCTGCGCCTGCTTACTTAAAAGATTTGCATAATCATAAGAATAAACGCACTGTCTGATTTTATTCTCTGAAAGCTGACTTACAAGCTCTACCGGCGTATATCCGAGGATAAGGATAGGCTTTTTAATTCCGTATTCGCGCAGTTCGAGAGCCTCTTCGATATTGGAAACTGCGAACTCGTCCGCACCGTGGCTTTCGAGTATCGGCGCTACTATTTCTGCGCTGTGGCCATAGGCATTCGCCTTTACCACCGCCATTATCTCCGAATTACCGGCGCGTGATTTAATTTCCTCTATGTTGTGTATAATTGCACTTTTACTTATTTCCGCCCAGGTTCTGTGTAAAAAATTCAAGACAATCACACCTAAAAAACAAAATTAAACATTAAAACGGAACAAAACAATATCTCCGTCATTCATAACATATTCTTTGCCTTCGCTTCTCACAAGGCCCTTTTCCTTTGCCGCGGTCATACTTCCGCCGCAATCCATAAAGTCCTTAAACGATACCACCTCGGCACGAATAAATCCGCGCTCAAAATCACTGTGGATTTTACCTGCCGCCTGAGGTGCTTTTGTGCCTTTTTCAATAGTCCACGCTCTTACTTCCGGCTTTCCGGCGGTGAGATACGAGATAAGACCTAAAAGCGAGTAGCACTTTTGTATCATACGGTCAAGACCTGAACGCTCAAGTCCCAACTCCTCTAAGAACAATAATTTTTCTTCATCGTCAAGAGTGGAAATCTCGGCTTCAAGCGCGGCGCAAATCGGTAAAATTTCCGCGCCCTCGCTATCGGCTATCTCTTTGACTTTGAGATAGTTTGCGTTTTTATCTATGCCGCCTTTGAAATCATCTTCACTCATATTGCAGGCGTATATTACCGGCTTATAGGATAAAAGACTTGTGGTTTTTAGTATTTCCTTTTCGTAATCCTCTTCCGCTTCAATACTTCTCGCACTCTTTCCGCTTTCAAGATGCTCGGTGAGTTTTTTAAGAAAATCAACTTCTTTTTGCATACTCTTATCGCCTTTAAGTGCCTTTGTAGCCTTATCGAGCCTTCTGCCCACTATTTCGAGGTCGGAAAGAATAAGCTCCAAATCTATCGTTTCGATATCTCTTACCGGGTCAACCGAGCCTTCAACATGGATAATATCAGTGCTTTCAAAGCAGCGCACAACATGAACTATCGCGTCAACCTCGCGTATGTTGGATAAAAACTTGTTGCCAAGGCCCTCACCGCCCGCGGCGCCCTTTACAAGACCTGCTATATCGACAAATTCTATCACGGCAGGTGTGAATTTATCGGGATTATAAATCTCTGCGAGCTTTTCAAGTCTTTCGTCCGGAACACTCACCATACCAACATTCGGTTCTATCGTGCAAAACGGATAGTTTGCCGAAGCGGCACCTGCGTTTGTTATTGCGTTAAATAGGGTTGATTTGCCGACATTCGGCAACCCTACAATTCCTAATTTCATTGAACTTTGCCTCCAATTAACATTTATACAAAGTAATTATATTATATTATGGCAGAAAATGCAAATTTTTTAAAAAAAACATTTAATTTTTCGGATGTGTATAGTATAATAAAAACAGAGTATATAAAGTGGGGAGGAAAATCATTGAAAACCGATTTTAAAATCTCGCTGGATAAAATAATAAAAGAATTTTCACTTGAAGAGCTATATATGCCTGAAAGCAGCGATAAGATATTCATATCCAATCCGGAAATAAACCGCCCGGGGCTTCAGTTCGCGGGGTATTTTGAGTATTTTGCGCCCGAACGCATACAGATACTCGGCATCAGCGAAATTGAGTTTTTGCGGCGATTTACGGAGGAAAAGGCAAGACAGCGTTTAGAAAAGTTTTTCTCCCGCTCTCCGGCGGCTGTAATAATTGCCCGGGGACTGCATATTGAGGATTATTACAAGGAAATTGCGGAAAAGTACTCGGTACCGCTTTTAAGGTCGGGAATGAGCACATCCGAGTTTACTGCCGCAATAATAGCTTTTCTTAATCTGCATTTGGCTCCGAGAATAACCAGGCACGGCGTTTTCGTTGAGGTTTACGGTGAAGGTATCCTGATTTTAGGCGAAAGCGGAATAGGTAAGAGCGAAACGGCGATAGAGCTTGTTAAAAGAGGTCACCGCCTTATAGCCGATGACGCTGTGGAAATTAAGCGCGTGTCGAGTAAGTCGCTTGTAGGCTCGGCGCCTGAGAATATAAAGCATTTTATTGAGCTTCGCGGCATAGGAATTATAAACGCCAGCCGTATATTCGGTATAGGCGCGGTAAAGCCCACCGAAAAGGTTGACTTTATTATAAATCTTGAGCTTTGGGATGTTAACAAGGTTTATGATAGAATGGGCATAGAAAATCAGACTACCGAAATATTAGGCCTTGAAATCCCTTCGATGACAATACCGGTAAAGCCGGGCAGAAACCTTGCAGTTATAATCGAAGTTGCCGCTATGAACAACAGGCAGAAAAAGCTCGGATATAACGCGGCGGAGGACCTTCTTCACCGTTTAGGTATTGAGGACGATATATCGGAGAATAAGAAATAAAAGGAGAATAGTATGTACAGACTTGGAATTGATTTGGGCGGAACAAATATTGTGGCAGGTTTGGTTGATGAAAACTACAATATAGTAGCAAAGGCGTCAAGAAAAACACTTTCCGGCAGACCTGCCGCGGAAATAGCGGACGATATGGCGGCTGCGGCGCGTGAGGCTTTGAAGATTGCCAAAGTTAAATTCGATGATGTGGATGGCTTCGGAATAGGCACACCCGGCTCGGTTGATGCTAAAACCGGCACAGTAATTTATGCGAATAATTTAGGATTTTATAATGTTCCTTTAAGTGATATGATGTTTGAGCGCACCGGCAAAAAGTGGTTTGTCGCAAACGACGCGGATAGCGCGGCTTACGGTGAGTTTATCGCCGGCGCCGGCAAGGGTACAAATGATTTTGTTATGATAACACTCGGCACAGGTGTTGGCGGCGGTGTTATTTTAGACGGTAAAATTCGCTCAGGCTTCAACGGCACAGGAGGGGAACTCGGGCATACTGTAATTCAAATGAACGGTGAAGCCTGCACCTGCGGCAGAGATGGATGCTTCGAAGCCTATGCTTCGGCTACTGCGCTTATAAGACAAACAAAGCAGGCTATGGTAAGATATCCGGATAGCCTTATGTGGAAGCTGTGTGACGGGGATATTAACCGTGTAAACGGTCTTACTTCCTTTAATGCTATGCGCGAAGGCGATACGGCAGGTAAAATGGTCGTAGATAATTATATCGGCTACCTCGCGGTAGGCGTTACTAACCTTGTAAACATTTTTCAGCCTGAGGTATTCTGCCTCGGCGGCGGTATTTCGAAAGAGGGAGAAACAATAGTAAATCCGCTTGAAAAAATTGTTGCAAGTGATAACTATGCCCGTTTTATAAAGAAAAAGGTAAAAATAAAAGCGGCAACGCTCGGCAATGATGCCGGAATAATCGGTGCGGCATATATCGGCACGCAAAAATAAAACTTCAAGGAGTATTTATGAGTAAAGCGGAATTTATTGAAGTTATAAAAAACCGCGGAATTTCATTTTCACTCGATGAGTTAATGGAAAAACATACCACCTTTAAAATAGGCGGTAAAGCAGATGTATTTGTAAGCGTAAAAAGCGAAGAAGAGCTTATATTTTCGGTAAACGAGGCAAAAAAGGCCGGAATTCCTTTGTGTGTTATCGGTAAAGGCTCAGATTTGCTCGTATCTGATAAGGGAATTGAGGGCGCCGTTATTTGCCTTGATGGGATGAGAAAAATTGATATCTCCGGCGATACGGTAACAGTCGCGGCAGGTACTGGAATGCAGGCGCTTTGTCTTTCGCTTCAAAAGGCGGGACTTTCGGGATTTGAGTTTGCTTATGGCATACCCGGCACGGTAGGCGGCGCCGTTTTTATGAACGCAGGTGCCTACGGCGGTGAGATTAAGGATTGTATTGTTTCGGCAAGATACCTTGCAAAAGAAGGCAATATCGCTCATATCACGGCAGAGGATATGAAGCTGTCATACCGAAAAAGCATATTTCAGGAAAACGGGGGCATAATTCTTTCCGCCGTGTTTAAGTTTCAAAAGGGCAACCCCGATGAGATACTCGAAAAAATGAACGGCTATCTTGCTCGCCGCAAAGAAAAACAACCTCTCGAATTTCCGAGCGCCGGAAGTGTGTTCCGCCGACCGGAAGGCAACTTTGCCGGAACGCTGATTGAGAAAAGCGGACTTAAAGGGGAGCGTGTAGGCGGCGCTATGGTGAGCAAAAAGCACGCAGGCTTTATAGTTAATACCGGCGGCGCTACGAGCGAGGATGTTAAACGCCTTATTGAAAAAATACAGAAAAAGGTGTTTTGTGACAGCGGCGTAGAGCTCAAAACAGAGGTCATATATATCGGAAGGTGATTAAGTGAATTTGATAATTGTAACCGGTCTTTCGGGAGCAGGAAAATCACAGGCGGCAAATGCGCTTGAAGATATCGGATACTACTGCGTTGATAATATTCCTCCTGCCATTATACCGGCATTTGTCGATTTATCAAAAAGAGAAAGCGAAGGCTTATCTCGCCTTGCGATTGTAACGGATATGCGCGGCGGCAATATGTTTTCGGATATAGAAAATGTTCTTAAAGACCTTAAAGAAAAGAATATAAATTATAGAATACTGTTTCTTGATGCGGCGGATGATGTGCTCATTCGCAGATATAAGGAAAATCGCCGAAAGCATCCGCTTTGTGATATGATGGGAGTATCGCTTTCCGAAGCGGTACAGCTTGAAAGGCAAAAGCTCAAAAAAATCCGCGCGCAAGCCGATTTTGAAATTGATACCAGCCTTATTTCAAGCGCTCAGCTAAGGTCAATACTTGCCGAAACATTTTTAAAGAGCGTCGAAGGAGGACTTAGAATACTTTGTAAGTCCTTCGGCTTTAAGTACGGAATTGATGTGGATGCCGATACAGTGTTTGATGTAAGATGTCTGCCCAATCCTTTTTATGTGGATGAACTGAGAGATAAAACGGGACTTGAAAAACCGGTCAGCGATTATGTAATGAACAGTGAAGAAAGCTCAGAATTTGAAAAACGGGTTTTCAGCTTTGCCGATTTTGCAATACCGTTATATATAAAAGAGGGTAAAAGTCAGCTTGTAATTTCCTTTGGGTGCACCGGCGGTAAACATCGCTCTGTAACATTTGCGGAGGCTTTATGCCGGCATTTAAAGGAAAACGGATATAATGCAAGCGTGTTACATAGGGATATAAGTAAGAGATAGGAGAAGAAATGTCCTTTTCATCTGATGTAAAAACTGAACTGTGTGAGCTTAAAACTCCCAAGCAAACAAAAATGCCGCTTATATACGGCTTTTTGCTTTTTAGTAGAGCTTTTTCGTTAAAGGGCATAAAACTGCAAACCGAAACCGAAGCGGTGGCAAACCTCTTTTCAAAGCTGTTAAATGAGGTGTATGATATACCTTGCGAGATAATAACGGGCGGCGGAAAAAGGAAAGTTTACCGCATTGAGATTTTAAGCGAGGCGGATAGATTAAGGCTTCTTGCCTCTGTGGATTTCGGTATTTATGAGGAGAAAATCAACCCGGAAATACTTGAAAATGATATGTCCGCGGCGAGCTTTGTTCGAGGTGCGTTTCTATCCTGCGGTCAGATAAGTGACCCTAAAAAGGGTTGCAGAATAGATTTTCTTATAAGGGATAAGGCACTTGCAGAGGAATTCAGAGCAATACTTAAAAAGCATTATATTGAAACAAATATTTCCGCAAGGCAAAACAACTTTGTTGTGTATATAAAACGAAACGAAATGATTACCAATCTGCTCGCTTTTATGGGTGCTTCGCTTCGCAGTCTTGAACTTATAGAAATGAGTATCATAAGCAGTGTAAGAAATAATATGAACAGGGCGGCTAATTGTGATAACGCCAATCTTGACCGAATGGTTGAAGCGTCTATAAAACAGCGTAAGGCGATAGATTTTCTTCAAAGCAGGGGAATTCTTCAAACGCTTGATAAGTCGCTCGTTGACGCCGCAAATTTAAGATGGCAAAATCCGGATATGTCAATTAAAGAGCTGTGCGAAAAAAGCGGCGATAATATAAGCGTTTCGGGCCTTAGTCATAGGCTTAAAAGGCTTGTGGGGCTTTACGAAGAAAAAAGTAAAAATTAAGGAAGTGATACGGCATGGCGTTTACGCATCTTCATCTTCATACACAGTATAGCTTGCTTGACGGCTGTTGCCGTATCGAAAATCTTTTGGATACGGCAAAGAGCATGGGGCAGTTAAGCGTTGCAATAACCGACCACGGCGTTATGTATGGAGTAATAGAATTTTATAAGGCCGCAAAGCAAAGGGGCATAAAGCCGATTATTGGTTGCGAGGTTTATGTTGCTCCGAGAAAACGAACGGATAAGGAAAAGGGACTTGACAGTCAGTATAGTCACCTCATTTTGTTGTGTGAAAATAATATCGGTTATCAAAACCTTATTAAAATGGTGTCGCTTTCCTTTACGGAGGGCTTTTATTCAAAACCGCGTGTGGATAAGGAGCTGCTTGAAAAGTACCACGAGGGGATAATTGCGCTTTCCGCCTGCCTTGCGGGTGAATTGCCGAGGGCGCTTTTAAACGGTGAATACGAGGAGGCTAAAAAAATTGCCTGTTGGTATAGAAGCGTTTTCGGCGAAAACAACTATTTTTTAGAGCTTCAAAATCATAATCTTCCTGAGCAGGCGAGGATAAACCCGTATATCATAAGACTTTCGCGCGAAACCGGCATAAAAACCGTTGCCACAAATGATGTTCATTACATCACGAAAGATGATGCGTTTATGCATAAGGTGCTTTTGTGCGTTCAGACCGGCAGTAAGATTAACGAGAAAAATCCGCTTGAATTTAAAACCGAGGAGTTTTATTTAAAAAGCGAGGATGAAATGCGCGCGGCATTCCCCGAATGTCCCGAGGCGATAGATAATACCGCCCTTATAGCCGATAGGTGTAATGTCACCTTTGAATTCGGCAAAATCAAACTGCCCTTTTTTGATACCGGCTCGGAGGACCACTTCGAGTATTTTAAAAAGCTCTGCTTTAAAGGACTTCATAGAATTTACGGTGAAAATCCCGAAAAGAATGTGATTGACCGCTTAAACTATGAGCTTTCGGTGGTAAATCAAATGGGATATGTGGATTACTATCTCATTGTAGGCGACTTTGTAAATTACGCAAAAACCCACGGTATTTCGGTAGGCCCCGGCAGAGGCTCGGGAGCCGGCAGTCTTGCGGCATACTGTATGGGTATTACGGGTATTGACCCCATAAAATACGATTTGATTTTCGAGCGTTTTTTAAATCCCGAAAGGGTATCAATGCCCGATTTTGATATAGATTTCTGCTATGTAAATCGCCAAAAGGTAATAGATTATGTTATAGAAAAATACGGTGCGGACCATGTAGCTCAGATAGTTACATTCGGAACATTGGCGGCGCGCGCGGCGGTAAGAGATGTAGGAAGGGCTATGGATATACCCTATGCCTTTTGTGACCGCCTTGCAAAGCTCGTGCCTCATAAAATGGGAGTTACCTTGAAGAGCGCAATAGCGGATTCAAAGGAGCTTGAAAATCTTTATAAAACCGATGAGCGCGCAAAATCGGTGCTCGATATGGCGATAAAGGTTGAGGGAATGCCGCGCCACGCATCCACCCACGCGGCAGGCGTTGTGATATCCGATAAACCGGTAAGCGAGTATGTTCCGCTTTCTCTTAACGATAATGCCGTTGTAACGCAATATACTATGACGGCGCTTGACGAATTGGGACTTCTTAAAATGGACTTTTTAGGTCTTCGCAACCTGACGGTGATTTCCGATTGTGAAGAGGCTGTAAGAAAGAATATCCCGGATTTTTCAGT
This sequence comes from Oscillospiraceae bacterium, assembly GCA_902796165.1. GTDB lineage: Bacteria > Bacillota > Clostridia > Oscillospirales > Acutalibacteraceae > UBA737. Next base: position 8,733 of record CADBOD010000063.1, read on the forward strand.
GGATAAAATACCTATGGATGATGCTGAAACGCTCAAAATGATGAGCAAAGGCGATACTGACGGCGTTTTTCAGTTTGAATCTGACGGTATGAAAAATGTACTTGTCCGCTTTAAGCCTCAAAATATTGAGGATTTGATAGCAATTATTTCGCTTTACCGCCCCGGGCCTATGGACTCTATACCGACATATATCCATAACCGTCATCATCCCGAGGATGTAAAATACGATACCCCGCTTTTGAAACCGATACTAAGTGTTACCTACGGGTGTATTGTTTATCAAGAGCAGGTTATGCAGATATTCAGAAGCCTTGCGGGTTATTCGCTCGGCCGCGCCGATATTGTTCGGCGTGCTATGGCAAAGAAAAAGCACGATGTAATGGCGCGCGAGCGTGATGCTTTTATATACGGTCAAACCGATGAAAACGGCAATGTTCTCTGTGAAGGCGCAATAAAGCGCGGTGTGCCCGAAAAAACGGCACAAAAGATATTTGACGAGATGTCGGCTTTCAGCTCGTACGCCTTTAATAAATCACACGCCGCGGCTTATGCCGTGCTTGCCTATATAACGGCTTATCTTAAATGCCATTATAAAAAAGAATACTTTGCAGCCCTCCTTACAAGCGTGCTTGATTCTTCCGATAAAATTGCCCTTTATACCGCGCAGTGCAAAGGGTCGGGTATTAAGATTTTGCCGCCGTCAGTAAACGAGAGCGGTGAGGGCTTTACAGCCACCAGGGAAGGTATTCGTTTCGGGCTTTTAGCCGTTAAAAATTTAGGCAGAGTTTTGATAGAAAAACTCATTTCCGAGCGCGATGCAAACGGCAGATATAAAGATATTTATGATTTTTGCTCACGCAATTTCGGCAGAGAATTAAATCGCAGAGCCATTGAGGGACTTATTAAAAGCGGCGCTATGGATACGCTCGGATATAACCGCCGCAGTATGCTTTTCTCGGTTGATAAAATTCTCGCGGTATTAAGTGAAGAAAGCCGTTTTTCTTCTAAGGGTCAAATCGGCTTTTTCGATGAGGCAAGTGAAAACACAATCACCTTGACCGAGGTCCCCGAAATGCCTCAAAGCGAGCTTTTAAGCCTTGAAAAGCAGGCAACGGGAATGTATCTCACCTCTCACCCGATGGCACCGTTCACCGCCGCTGCGAGAAAAACAGGTTGCACGCCGGTAATAGATATTATCGCCGGCAAGGTGCCTGATAGTGCGCGTGTAAATCTTATGGTGGTAATCGGAAGTGTTTCTGTTCGCACCCTTAAAAGCGGCACGGTTCTCGCTTCGGTGCTTGCGGAGGATACAACCGCCTCGATAGATATAACTGTTTTTTCCGCCGTGTATGAAGCGTATAAGCAGTATTTTTCGGTGGGCTCGATAGTTCGTATATCCGGAAAGGTAAGCAGCAGAGAGGATAGAAATACCGAGGTTATTTGTGAAAGTATAACCCCGGTTGATGAAAATATTTTAAATGAAATAAAAGAGCCTCAGCGGCTTAAAATCCGAGTAAGCTCAATAAAAGGTCCTGATTTTCTTGCCGCCCAAAATATCTTGGAAAGATTTAAGGGTGAAATGCCGGTTATGGTCTTTTGCAGAGATACGGGGAAACGCTTTTTGGCGCCCGAAAGACTTTTTGTGAGCGGTGATAATAGAATGATAGACGAACTTAAAGGGCTTTTAGGCGATAAAAATGTAAAAATAGAGTGATTAAACCTTGAATTTTTCGGGATAGTGTTGTATATTGGTTGTCGGAGATGATTTAAATGAAAACAATAGGAGTTTTAACTTCGGGCGGTGACGCACCGGGAATGAATGCCGCAATTCGTGCGGTTGTAAGAACTGCCATATCGCTTGGTATGAATGTTAAGGGAATAAAGAGCGGATATAGCGGTCTTATACACGATGAGGTGGTTGACCTTGACGCTCGCTCGGTTTCGGATATAATAAGCCGAGGAGGCACGATGCTTTACACTGCACGCAGTAAACGGTTTATGACCGAGGAAGGCGTGCTTGAAGCGGTAGAAACCTGCAAAAGGCACGGTATTGAAGGTGTTGTGGTAATCGGCGGTGACGGCTCGTTTCGCGGCGCGCGTGATTTATCAAACCACGGCATACCCTGCGTAGGCGTACCGGGAACTATCGATAATGATATTTCCTCAACGGAATATACGATAGGCTTTGATACTGCGATGAATACCGCTATTGAAATGATTGATAAAATCCGCGATACTGCGCAGTCACATCACCGTTGTTCCGTAATTGAGGTTATGGGCAGGCACGCAGGCTATATCGCTCTTCAAGTAGGCATTGCTACCGGCGCTACCGGTATATTGGTGCCGGAAATACCGGTTGACCTTGATAGGCTGGTTAAAAAAATAGTAGAGGTTGAAAAAACCGGTAAAAAGCACTTTATTATAGTTGTAGCTGAGGGTGTGGGCGGCGTTGATAAAATTGCCGAATACATTCAGGAAAAAACCGGTATTGATTCGAGAGCCACGGTGCTCGGTCATGTTCAGCGAGGCGGTAGTCCTACTGTTCGTGATAGAGTGAGAGCTACACAAATGGGCAATGCGGCGGTACATCTTCTTTACAAGGGTATCGGAAATCGTGTTGTAGCGTATAGGCGCGGCGAGATAGTTGATTTCGATATATTTGAAGCGCTTAATATGATTAAGACGTTTGATGCCGGAATGATAGATGTAGCTCACGAAACGGCGATATAAA
>CADBOD010000064.1 GCA_902796165.1 Oscillospiraceae bacterium
ATCCTGTTTCATAGATATCGGAACGAAGCCTTTTTCGATATATTCCGCTGATTTTTCATCCCAATTTTGAGTGCCCCATTCCCTTTCGTTATCATCAGCGATAATGGCAATTAAACGCCATATTTTAAGCGAATTCAATGTTTTTTCCATAATTACACCTTCCGATATCTTTATCTGTTATATCTTATCAGATAAATACTGTTTAATCAATGTTATAGTTTGTTTTTGAAAATTTGACAATTAAGATTTCTAAAACAATTCTTGTTTATACTTAACCGAGTCCTTTTCGCTGATTTTGCGAATTACTCTGCACGGATTTCCAACCGCAAGAGAGTTTGCGGGGATATCGCGTGTTACCACGCTGCCTGCGCCGATAACACATCCTTCCCCTATTGTCACACCGCCTATTATCACCACATTACTTGCAATCCAGCAATTTGAATGTATGGTAATAGGCTTTCCGTATTCATCATCGTACAATGCGCCGTTTTCTTTTTGTTTCATATTTCTCTCCTGCCACAAAAAAGGATGAACGGGTGTAGCTATTGTGCAATTCGGGCCGAAAAAAACATTATCACCAATACTCACAGGGCAGGTATCCAACACCGTAAAATTGAAGTTTGCATAACAGTTTTTACCAAAAGATGTAAATGTACCGTAATCAAAGAAAACAGGACCTTGCAAATAAAGTCCCTCTTTATGCTTTGGTATCAGTTCATCAATAATTTTTTCTTTTTTATCGTCATTATCATACAGATTGTTATACTGTTGTGAAAGCATATGCGCTCTTGAACGCATTTTAAAAAGCTCTTCATCGCTTGGATCATATATCTTTCCAGCAAGCATTTTTTCTTTTTCCGTCATAAAACTATCCCCTATCACCGATTTATCTATATAATACTTTACACTACAAAGTATAATACCGCAAGTAAATATTTGCTTTAAGGACTTTAAAGGGCATAATCTGCAGTCAAGCCGCAGATTATGCCCCTTATAGATGCTGATTGAAATCTATTTTATTTGTCGTCTGCTTCGCAGATGGTTTTGCGGGTTTGAAGAATCGACGACGGCGTTACTGAAAACTCATCAAGTCCCCATTCTAAAAGCATAGGTATCAGTTTTGTGTTTGCCGCCGCTTCACCGCACATACCCACAGGTATTCCTGCGGCTTTTGCGTTTTTAATAGTCATTTCTATTGCACGAAGCACACTCGGCTTAAACGCATCGTAAAGATGCGATACCTTTGCATTACCCCTATCAACTGCCATTGTATATCCGGTAAGGTCATTAGTACCTATTGAGAAAAACGCCGCTTCACGAGCAAGCAGGTCTGATATTATAGCGGCGGAAGGTGTTTCCACCATAATTCCAACGGGAACGCTCTTATACTCTATTCCCTCCGATTTCAGCTCCGCCTCGCACTCGGTAATCAGCGCCTTTGCCGCACGGATTTCCTCTATTTCGGTTACAAGAGGTAACATAATTTTTATATTACCGTATGCCGCCGCACGAAGAATCGCCCTGAGTTGTGTTTTAAAAAGCGGTTTATTATCAAGACAATATCTTATTGCTCTATGGCCTAAAAACGGATTTTCTTCCTTTTCAATAGAAAGATAATCAATCGCCTTATCCCCGCCGATATCAAGTGTTCTTATAATTACTTCCTTACCGCCCATTATCTTTGCAACGGTAGAATACGCCTCAAACTGCTCCTGCTCTGTCGGAGCGGAAGTCCTATCCATAAACAAAAACTCTGTTCTGAAAAGTCCTATTCCCTCGCCGCCGTTTTGAAGCACCGTTTCGGCATCCGCCGCTTTGCCTATATTACCGTAAACATACTTTTTTATGCCTGATTTTGTAACAGTAGGCTTATTGAAATAAACATTAAGGCTTTCTTTTTCCTTAATATACTCTTTTTGCTTTTGCTCATACTCATTTATCTGCTTGGCATCGGGATTTGTAAACACTTCGCCCCTGAAGCCGTCAACAATAAGAGTATCGCCGTTTATTATGCTGTTTAAAGCGTCCGGCACAGAGAGTGCCGCCGGTATTCCCATAGCACGGGCAAGAATAGCGCTGTGACTCGTAACACCGCCTACTTCTGTTACAATCGCCGCCACATTTTCTTTTTTTATCTGACTTGTCATAGACGGCGTAAAATCTTTTGCTATAAGTACAGAGCCTTTTTCGACTTTGCTTATATCGATTTTCTTAACACCCAAAAGCAATTCGAGGATACTGTCTCTTATATCCTTTACATCCGATGCCCTTTGGCGCATCATTTCATCTTCCATACCTGTGAACATATCATAGAACATTTTAAATACCGCGTCAGCCGCCGCTTCGGCAACCAAACCGGCATCAATTTGCTCATTTATGCCTGAAAGCATAAATGGATCGTTAAGCATAGTAAGATGACCTTCGAGTATTTCGGCCTCCTTTTCACCGGCACTGCTTTTAAGCGCCTCAATCATTTCGGTAGTTTCTTTAATAAAGCTATCTACTGCGTTTTGAAGCCTGCTCTTTTCAGCCTCGGCACCGGCATATCGAACAGACGAATAATCGAGGTTTGCGTCTTCTATTATTACGGCTTTACCTATACCGTAACCGTTTGACGCCCCTATTCCTTTTAACATATACTACTCCTTATTCAAACAGGCGGATAACCAAAGATTACCCGCCCTTTAAAGTTTATTCTTCGCCGAAGCCGGACTCTATCATTTCAGCCGCCTGAGCCAATGCCGCCGCCTCTTCTTCGCCGTTTGCCGTTACGGTGATTTCACTGCCGCACTTAATGCAGGCAGACATAATCATCATAATACTTTTTGCATTTATATCCCTGTCGCCGAATTTAATCGTAACATCACAAGGGTATTTTGACATAGCGTTTACAAACACCTGAGCCGGGCGCATATGAAAGCCCATTTTATTCTTTACAGTAAAATCCTTAGATACCATTTTTTACTCCTTTAATTACGCTTTTTTCTTTTTTAAAAGTGTGAGAACGAGTGCACCTGCAACGGAGCCTACAACCAAAGCGCCTATATAACCGAGCGGATTGGTAACAACGGCAAAGGTGAATATACCGCCGTGAGGAGCAGGACACGCACAGCCGAGCAGTGAGCTTACAGCACCAGCCACAGCCGAGCCTACCATACAAGAGGGTATTACTCTGATAGGATCAGATGCTGCGTAAGGAATAGCGCCTTCGGTTATAAAGCAAAGTCCCATAAGGTAGTTAACAGGGCCGTTCTTACGTTCTTCGGCAGTCCATCTGCTCTTAGCAAATGTTGTTGAGAGAGCTATTGCAATAGGAGGTACCATACCGCCTATCATAACAGCCGCCATTATCCAGGTGTTTCCATCCGCAATAGCAGCGGTACCGAATACATAAGCCGCCTTGTTGAACGGGCCGCCCATATCCGTTGCCATCATTGCCGCCAAAACAATGCTGAGAAGGAGCTTACTGCTGTTTCCGAGGTTGGAAAGCATATTGGAAAGTCCGGTGTTGAGGTATCCTACTACCGGGTTTATCCAAATCATAAGAAGACCTATAAGCACGGTACCTAAAAGCGGATAAATGAACACGGGTTTGATACCGTCCATAGCCTTAGGCATCCAATTAAATGCTTTTTTAAGAAGAAGCATAATAAGACCTGCCGCAAAGCCTGCGAAGAGAGCGCCTAAGAAACCGGAAACCGCATTACCGTCGCCAACGAGATTTTTGCCCTCAATAAGTGACTTGAATGTAAAGCCGTTTGCCGCTATAAAGCCGCCTACAATACCGGGCAAAAGTCCGGGGCGGTCTGCGATAGACATTGCAATATATCCCGCAAGTATCGGCAACATAAACGAAAATGCCGCTTTACCTATCCAGAAAACTATTGCCGCAACCGAGTTTGTAAAGCCGAAGGTTCCGCCTACATTTGCGTTGCCTGCGATAGTATCAATAAGAAATCCGAGTGCTATAAGCACGCCGCCGCCTACTACGAAAGGAAGCATATGCGATACACCGTTCATAAGGTGCTTATAAACCTTGCGGCCGAAGCTCTCTTGCTCATCCGAATCGTCTGATGTATCAGCGCCGCCCTCTGATTTATAAATCGAAACATTTCCCGAAAGCGCTTTTTCTATCAGCTCCTTCGGCTTATTGATACCGCTTGAAACCGAAGTTTTAAGAACAGGTTTGCCGTCAAACCGAGCCATTTCCACATTTCTGTCCACAGCACAGATTATAGCGTCACACTCGGCAATCTCCTTCTTTGTAAGAACATTTTTAGAGCCGCCTGAGCCGGCAGTTTCAACCTTGATTGTAACACCCATTTCCTTTGCGGCTTTTTCAAGCGCCTCAGCCGCCATAAATGTATGAGCAATACCGGTTGGGCAAGCGGTAACAGCCAACAAGCGATATCCGCCCTCTTTTTTCTCCTCTGTCTTCTCTTCGGGATACTTTTCCGCTTCTGCGGCATCAATGATTTCCAAAAACTCTTTACTGTCCTTCGCCGCGCGCAGTTTAGCACAGAACTCGCCATCCATAAGCATTACCATAAGGCGAGAAAGTATCTCTAAATGCTTATCACCGTCTGTTCCTGCGGCTATCATAAAGAGAATGTCGGAAGCCCTTCCGTCCGGCGCATCATAATCAACGCCTGTTGGCACGGTTATTGCCGAAAGTCCCGGTGTTTTTACGCTTTCCGATTTTGCGTGAGGAACTGCTATGCCTTCACCGATTGCGGTTGAGCCCTGCTCTTCTCTTTTGAGTATAGCCTCTTTGTAAACCGCAACATCATTTAGGTTGCCGGCCTTATCATGAAGTGATACCAAAAGGTCAATCGCTTCATCCTTTGTGCCGACATTTGCGCCAAGTTGAATTGCTTCATTTTTAAGTAAATCTACAATTCTCATTTTTTTGCCTCCTGTTAGTTTATTTTTAATTTTTTATATGCGCTTTGTATATCTGAGGCTTCAGCTAACGCGTTGCAGAACGCTGTGGCATTTCCGCAAGCGGCGCCGAGCCTTAATGCGTGTGAAAAATCCCCTGTATCACTGTATCCGGCAATGAAACCGGCAACCATACTATCCCCGCTGCCGACAGTGCTGACTATCTTGCCCTCGATAATTCCGATATTTGTTACTTTGCCGTTTTCATCCAAAAGCGTAGCACCCTTTGAACCCCTTGATACCAAAACATTTTTAGCACCAAGCTCTTGCAGTTTTTTAGCATACAGGACTACATCTTCATCACTTTGCACCTTTACTCCGAACAGGTCGCCTAATTCGTGATGATTTGGCTTTATTAAAAACGGTTTGTATTTAAGAACCCTTAAAAGCAAATCGCCTGTTGTATCAACAACAAAGTTAACTCCCCTGCCGTCAAGCTCAGATAACATTCTTTCGTAAATATCATCAGGAAGATTTTCCGGTATGGAGCCTGCAAGAACCAAATAGTCACCGGGCTGTATCTTATTAAGACCGCTTATCAGATTTTCTATATCCTCCGGCTCTATTTGAGGCCCTCTCGCGTTTATATCAAGCTCGGTTTCGGATTTGATTTTTACATTTATCCTTGTGTCGCCCTTTTCAAGACGCAAAAAATCACAGTCAATCCCCTCGGAAATAAGCATTTCTTCAAGACGGTCACCCGTAAATCCGGCTATGAAACCCATCGCCTTATTTGCTATCCCAAGCCTTTTGAGCACCACAGAAACATTTATTCCCTTGCCGCCGTAGTGCAGGTCTTCAAAATAAGAGCGGTTAATATCATCAAATCTAAGTTTTTTAACCTGCATTATATAATCAAGCGCAGGGTTTAA